>CALXUY010000029.1 GCA_944391805.1 uncultured Clostridia bacterium | reverse complement strand
AAATACCATGGCTGTTCAACCTGCGCGACGAAGGTGTACAGTTTGGCGCGACGGAGGTGTTCAACTTAAAACGACGAAGGTGTTCAACTTGCGCGGCCACGGTGTTCAGGATGGCGCGACGTATTCATTTTGCGTTTACACAATATAGTTTACACCCTCGAAACAAGCACAAATGCCAATCGGGGAGGGCTATTTGCAACCGTAAATGTTCTGTACGAAACCTCAATGCTAAAACCATAAACGCAAGTTTTATAATTGCCGATCGTCGGTGGCGCGGGGCAAAAAGTCATCAATGCAATTTTGCCTACGGGACTGTAAATTTTGTGGGGCGACCGCTGTGGTTGCCCCATCTTTATCTTGTCGATTCCGTGTTTCATTTCTTGGTGAGCTCAGTGCGCTGTTTTACATTCTTTTCGAGTTTGAGCGTAGATGCTTTTGGGCGTCCTGTTATCTGTCGGTTCGGGTATTTGTGCGTTTATGGCGTCGATCTTCGCGTATCGCGTTTTTATGTATACTTTTCTTTTACAAGATACGGATTGACAATTTCATGCAATTTGTGTCTGAAAGCATCGTATTTCGATCATCCGAAAGTCATGCTGCCGCCATGGAATTTTGAGAAAACGCTCTTGCAATGTGCGCGGATTTATGTTATAATAAATGACGAATTGAGATAGCGAAGGGAAGTGCATGAGAATAGAAGAATATACTCCGAGAGAATCCGAAAGCGTGGAGGAGCTGCGAGAACAGGCGGCGGGCTATCTCAACGCGCTGCTGTTGGTTTATGATGAGGTATTTGCGTTTGATTCCGAATGGATGACGGTCAAGCGTCTGCGCCGGGGCAGGCCGTTCGGAGAGGAAAAGGCATATCCCATGCAGGAGGCGATTGCCAGAATCTCCGGCAATCTGCTGCCCGAGGACCGGGGCTTGCTGCTGGCTGTATTTGAGCGCTTTTCCAACCATTCTGCCGGGAGGGCAGGTCTGGAGGCCCCCTTCCGCATCGAGTTCCGGATATTTGCGGGCGGCGTCATCAAATCCTGCATGGGGGTCTTTTTGACAACAGGGGAAAATACCTATCTGTTTTGCTGCTCGGACGTCACCGGGCAGAGGGAAAACGAGCGCTTGCGCCGGGAATACCGTCTGCTCTCCCAGGAAAAGCAGCAGGTGCTGGAGGTTTTCCGCATGTATTCGGGAGAGCTGCTGGTGTTCCGGGTGGAAAACGGCATTGTCAAGCCCTTCACCATCAACGAAACCATCTGCGATTTCTTTGGCGTCCGCCGGGAGGAATGGTTCCGGTTTATGAAGTACGGCGGACCGATTGATGAATTCCTGGCCAACAGTTGCTTCAGTTATGAGGATTATGAACGCCTGCTTCGCGAGGGGGAGATTGAGGTCAACTATATCGAGGTCTCCAATGATGCCGAGCGCAGAATGCGTGCGCGGTGCATCTCGGCCCCCGGGGACCGGAGCACTGCGTATTATATCATGCTGCGGGACATCACCGAGGACCGCCCGGAGCCGGCGCTGCCTGCGCAGGGGGAGGCCGGGACGCCTGCGGCAGATGCCGCCGCGCGGCCGGAGGTGTTCATCCGGACCTTCGGATATTTTGATGTGTTTGTGGACGGCAAGCCGATTGCCTTCAAAAACGAAAAAACCAAGGAGCTGTTCGCCATTCTGGTGGATCGCAGGGGAGGCTATGTGTCCTCGAGCGAGGCGATCGGATACCTGTGGGAGAACGAGCCGGCCAATAAAATCACGCTTTCCCGCTATCGCAAGGTGGCGCTCCGGCTGAAGAATTTTCTCGATGAGCATGGCATTGCGGATATTGTAGAGTCGGTAGACGGCAAGCGGCGGGTGGTGACCGAACGGGTGCATTGCGACCTGTACGACTATCTCTCGCGGGATCCGCAGTACGAGCATTTGTTCAACGGGCTGTACCTGCTCAATTACAGCTGGGCGGAAACCACGCTGGGCGAGCTGCAAAGCATCAGCGGGCAGACGGCGGGAGCGGCCGAGTGAGCAAACGGGAGTGCGCGTCGGATGCGCTTCCTGCGGCCTGCGTCGTCTCCGATGCACGGCAGGGGTTACAGAAAACGGAACGGAGCAGAAGGAGATGGAGCTGATACAATATCCACAGGAACGGTACGACCCGCTGCTTGCCGGCAGAATTGTGGAATTGGAACAGACCGCATGGCCCGAGGATGGGGAAGCGGAAGCATTCCCCTCGGCGCCCGACACCTATGTGACCTCGTTTCTCTGGCTGGAAGGTGCGATGCCGGTCTGCCATGTGGGGGTGAGAAGCAGCATTCTGCATCACAAAGGGCAGACATATGCGGCGTATGGATTGAGCGAAGTGGTCACGCATCCCGCTTTTCGCGGTCGAGGGCTGGCCTCGGAGGGGATCAGAAGGGCGGCGCAGTTCATCATGGAGCGCCGGGCCGACGTCAGCATCTTTACCTGCGCGCCGGAACGTGTCCCGTTTTATACCAGAGGAGGATGGCGTGCGGTCAAGGGCGCCTGTCTGGTGGGGGGAACCTTGCGGCGGCCCTTCCGAAGCGATAGCCTGCATCTGGTTACGATGATGATGTTCCTCTCACCAAAGGGACGGCTGCATCAAGCGGATTTTGAACATACGGATATTGTGCTGGAGCTGGGGGAAAATCAGCTCTGGTAGGCTGCCGGATGCTGCCGGGCTGTCCCTGATGGGCGACGGCCCGTTTTTTGTCTTTTGCGAACCGCTCTGCAGGCCGGTTCCGGGCTGCCTCCCGAAGGCAAGCGCCGGAATGCGGCGCTGGAGGAACCGAAAATTTTCATTTTTTGGTGAGAGAATTTGCCGCGAACGCCGTCTAAATTGATGAAAGGGCGCGTAAGACCGAAACGCAATCGGAAAGGAGAGCCAATGGATCACGGTGCCGAGAGCTACCTCCGCTTCCTGGCCGGGGATGACAACGGGATGGTGGAGCTGATACGGGACTACAAGGATGGGCTGATGCTCTACCTCAACGGAATGGTTGGCAACATCCATGTCGCGGAGGAGCTGATGGAGGAGACCTTTGTTCGTCTCGCCGTGCGCAGACCGCATTTCCGCGGGCGGAGCAGCTTCAAAACCTGGCTGTATGCCATCGGCCGCAACCTTGCGCTGGATGACCTGCGCAGGAGGAGGCGGGAAGGCCCGGCCGACCCGGAGCTGCTGGCACGCGAGGCCGACGCCGAGACGGTGGAAGCCGCTTATCTGCGCGACGAGCGCGGCCGGGCGCTGCACCGCGCAATGGGGCGGCTGCATCCGGAATACCGCACGGTGCTCTGGCTGGTCTACTTTGAGGAAATGGACAACGCGCAGGCGGCCGTCGCCATGCGAAAGAGCAAGCGGCAGATTGAAAATCTGGTTTACCGCGCCAAGCAATCGCTCAGAACCGAGCTGAAAAAGGAGGGCATAACCGGTGAAAACCTATGAAGAAGTGGCAAAAGAGGTGCTGCGCCGCAGGGACGAGGAGGCAGCGCGGCGTGCAAAACGGCGTGTGCATACCCGCGCTGTCTGCTGTGTGGCTGCCGGACTGTGCGCGGTCGCGCTGACAGGCGTCGGGCTGTGGCGGGCCGGCCTGTTTGGGGGAGAGCGCCAACGGTGGCCGGTCAGGGAGGTTGCCGGGCCGCCCTCCGAGAACGGGGAAATCGCCGTGATTCCGAAGTGGGAGGAAATGAGCATCAGCCGGCAGTTTTCGGAGCTGAACTACCGCGGTGTACGCTATTCCTCGCAGGTCACACCGCTTGCTGCCGGCATGGTTGGGGAATATCTGACGCAGGTGGAGCTGGAGGGATACGATGTCTATGCCGACACCGCGCACCGTACTGCCGGAACGGTATACGCGATTCGGGGCATTTCGGAGGCGTGTGCGGTGGCCGTGTCGTTTACCGAGGCCGACGGGTACTATGTATACGTCAATCCATATGATACCCCTGAAACGCTGGAGCAGCTTCTCTCCGACCTGAATCTGCGGGAGCATATGACCTTCGGCTCGGTCTGGTACACGTTTTATGACGAAAAGGCAGAGGAATGGGTCAACGTAGAGTTTGTCAACGTCCCGGACAGCCTGGTGTGGGAGCGGCTGCTCTCGGACGGTTCGCTGGAAAATCAGCCCGAGCCGCAGGAGGCGGTTGTGGGGGAAATGTCGGTCAGTGTCAGCATTCCGGTGCTGGGGTATGAGAATATCAGCCTGTGGGTCAACCGTTCGGGCTGGATGGGTACCAATATTCTGGACACCGGAAAGTATTTTTTCCTCGGCACGGAGCAGGTTGACCGCTTTATGGACTATGTGCTTGAGCACTGCGAGGGATATGAGATCCGTTATACCGAGGGTGACGGTGCCGCAATCCCGGAATGAGCCGCGCGGCCGGAGCTGAAAAGGAGCAGCCGCGGAAGCTGATTGAAAAATCAACTTCCGCGGCTGCTTTTGCCCGGACGACCTGAGACCGCAGAGGCGGCCGCACCGGTGATGCCGCTTCAGGCGTCGACCTGAAGCCCCGCTTCCCAGCTTCCCCGGCTGCGCATGACCGCTGCGCGGTAGTCGGCAAGCTGCTCACGGGTGACATTCCCGACCTGATACGGCAGACCGGAGTAGGTGAGCAGAAAGCGGACCAGCGGGGGCATCTGCCGGGGCAGAAGCGCGCGGCGGACGCGCACCGTATCCTCTCCGGCGGGGAATTCGATCGCTTCCCAAGCGATCCGACGCACCCGCACAGTCGTCCAGAAGGCGAGAAGCGTAAAAATGAAAAAGGTATCGCAAATGCCGTCCGGCGTGAGCGTCATCGCGCCTCTGCCTGTAACCCAGCGAAGGAGGAGAGATCCACAGAACCAGAGCAAGCCGGCGTTGACCACATGAATCGCGATCAGCAGAAACCAGCGCATCGGTGGCTCCAGAAATCTTCCGTCAGGCCCCGCAAGCGCGATCCCGCTCCAGAGCAGAAACACGGCAATGCAGGCAAACAGAACGGTGAGCACCTTTATGCGAGGGTGCAGGGATATGGTGCAGGGGGCCGGGGCTGTCATGTTGGTGCCGGCTGCCAATGGGGCGTCGTGTATGACCGCCCAGTCGGCCGCGTTGGGTTTGTGGCGGCGGATGGTTGGCACAAACACCATCACCGCGCGCAGAAGGCCGGCAAGGAAGCCGATGCAGGCAATCGCCAGCAGAATTCCGCTCCACACGGCGGTGCGCTCCCGCAGCAGAATCGCGCCGGTCAGGGGCAGCGCGCCGAACAAACCGAACCAGAACAGCGAGCGGAAGAGCAGCCTGACCCAGCGCGAGTCGGAGCGGTTTGCCGCATAGAACCATCCGTTGATTACCCCTTCCACCAACAGCTCACCGATCAGTTCCGCCAATGCTTCCAATAAAGCATCCAATGTCCGTCCTCACCTCCGTATTCCCCACAGACGCTTACAGTGCTTTTATAATACCATGTTTTCGGGAATTTGTCAAGCCGTCAGGCGCTGATTGCACAAAAGCGCTTGTTGATTACTTTTCTTTGCGCCTCCTTTTTGCAGAAAAAAAGTGGCTACGGATTTTGTGCACTTTTTATTTCCTGTGCCGTTTTTCGACAGCTTGAGGATTTGTTCCAAACCCGCGAATCGCTTCGCGAGTTCGCCGCCATATAGAGGAATTTCGCCCTCCACCGCGGGAAACTTTTTGCGGAGCAAAATTTCATACAACCGCCATGGCGGTTGTTTGTGGCTATTTGCCACTTGCCGCCATTTTGAGAAAAGGAAATGCACGTTGCGCATTGGCGAAAACTTTCGCTAAACTGACAAAAGCCCTTGCTTTAGTCTACAGTCTGAAGCCGGCAGACGCTGCCTGCGGCTGTCCGGCGGTTATCGGCGGGCATCCTCCCGGAGAAAGGGCGGGGAAACCGCCTCGTCCACCAGCAGTCCGTATTTGCGCGGGTGCCGGTAAGCATTGCCATGCACCTCGGTGCGGCGGTATTCCCGGAGCCGGTCAAGGTCGATCGACGCCAGAAAAACACCTGCCTCCTCACCGGCCTCGAGAATGCAGGTGTCGCGTGAGGCCTGCTCTCCAGGCGGGTAGACCACCCCGTCAAAGACCGAGGAGTGCCCGTTGCAGTCGGGCTGACCGGCCGGATAATTGCAGGTGGCAATGGCCAGCATGTTCTCAAAGGCGCGTGCGCGGAGCTGTGAGAGCCGGTTGATCTCCATCGGGCAGGCGTTGGGCACCAGAATCAGCTCCGCCCCTTTGAGCATCAGAATCCGGGCGCTCTCGGGAAACTCGCGGTCGTAGCAGATCATTGCCCCGACACGGATGTTTCCCGCAGCAGTGTCGAGGTCGGCCACCGCAAAGTCCTCTCCCGGCGTCAGCAGGCATTCCTCACCGAAATCACAGGTGTGCAGCTTGGCATAGGTCAAAACCCGCCTGCCGTGGCGGTCAAAGAGCAGCAGCGTGTTGCGGGGCAGGGGATTAAAGCGTTCGAGCAGCGTGATGCCAACGGCCATGCGCAGCTCGGCTGCCAGCCTGCCGAAGGCGTCCGCAAACGGGCCGTCCGGCGGAAGCGCCATTGCGCGCAGCTCTGCGGCATGCTCGGGGATGCGGTAGCCGTTGCTCCACATCTCGGGAAACAATGCGATGTCGGCTCCCAGGCGGCTGGCCTCCCGGCAGGCTTCCAGCCCTCGGCGGAGATTTTCGTCGGTATCGGCTCCGGGCAGAAGCTGGAGCAGGGCGATTCGTAACAGGTTCATGGAGACTCCTTTTCGCGTATGCGGGATGACGTCGGAGGGGCGGGTATGAAAATGCCGCCCCCTGATCGCCGGCGGGCAGATCTGTCGGGGCCGGCAGACAATTTTGTGTATCGGATACCCGGATATACCGTGAATGCGGCTGTCCTGTATTTGCTTGCCGTCCACCTCACCCGACAGGGGATTTCCCCGCTGCTGCACGCCCGGTTGGAGATAGGGACATGCGTACACCTGACAGACGGACGGCAGCGGGAAAAAAGCTCTCGGAGGAGGGAGATTTGGAGGGAGGGCCCCTCTTTCAAGAGGCGCCCTCCCTCCAAAGTTTTTCCTTCTCCCGGTCACTGCTCAGAACCGGTAAATGTCCCCGGTTTTGGCCGAGGTGTAAATGCCCTCGAGAATGCGGGTGACGCAGAAGGCCTGCTCGGGCAGCGTGAGCGGGTCGGTGTTGTTGCGGATCGAGTCGATCCACATCCGCTCCTCGCGCTCGGCGGCGTTTTCGTCCTTTTTCCCGTCGTTAAAGGCCACCTTGCCGCCGTGGAAATCCGGGGATAGCACATACGGCCGGCCATGGCGCACGCCGTTGATGCGCACGCCGTCCACCATATCTCCGCCGGCCTTGGTGCCGCAGAGCGTGGTGACGGCCTCTCTGACGTCCAGCGTGTTGAGCGCCCAGGAGGATTCCAGCACAATCGTCGCGCCGTTTTCCATCACAATGAAGCCGAAGGCCGAATCCTCCACCGTGAACTTGGCAGGATCCCAGTTGCCCCACTTGTTGCCCTGATCGGTATCGCCATTGAGCTTGTGGTAGGCGGTGCCCACGCAGTATTTCGGCTTGTAGTTGTTCATCATCCAGAGCGTAAGGTCGAGCGCGTGTGTGCCGATGTCAATCAGCGGGCCGCCCCCCTGCTCATACTCATTGAGGAATACCCCCCAGGTGGGAACCGCGCGGCGTCGGATGGCGGTCGCCTTGGCATAGTAGATGTCGCCGAAGGTTCCGGCCTCTGCCTCCTGCTTGAGGTAGAGCGAGTCGTTGCGGAAGCGGTTCTGATAGCCGATGGAGAGCTTTTTGCCCGAACGCTTGGCAGCGTCCAGCATCTTCTGCGCTTCCGCCGAATTGATGGCCATCGGCTTTTCGCACATCACATGCTTGCCGGCCTCCAGCGCGTCCACCGTGATAAAGCTGTGCGAGCGGTTGGGCGTGCAGACGTGAACCACCGCGATGGAGGGGTCCTTCAGCAGCTCCTTGTAGTCGGTGTAAACTTTGGCGTCAGGCGTTCCGAAATCCTTGGCCGCCTTCTGTGCCCGCTCGGGGATGATGTCGCAAAAGGCCACCATTTCGCAGTCCGGCACCTTTTTCAGGGCGGGCATGTGCTTGCTGTTGGCAATTCCGCCGCATCCGATGATACCGATTTTGATGATTTCCATAATCAGTTGCTCCTTTTTTTGATTTGTCGTTCCGGAATTATTTTTTCTTGACGATCACATACGGCTCGTCGTCGGTGATTTTGCGCACGTGCGGGCAGCCGACGGCCTGACGGTAGGTCGGCGCCACAAAGCGCACCGCATTGCGGATGACGGTCTGCACCTCGGGAACCCGGAAGGTGGGGAAGGACTCATGCCCGGGCTGGAAGTAAAAAATTTTTCCGTTCCCTCTCTCATAGAGGCAGCCCGAGCGGAATACCTCGCCGCCCGAATAGTTGCCGATGAACAGCAGCTTATCCGGCGTGGGAATCACAAACGGCTCGCCGTAGGTTTCCTCATGCTCCAGCCGGAAATAGCGGTCGATGCCCTGCGTGATGGGGTGGGACGGTTCCACAACCCAGAGCAGCTCCGAGTCGCCCGACTCTCTCCACGTCAGGTTGCAGGAGGTGCCCAGCAGATAGCGGAAGGGCTTGGAGTGGTGCGCCGAATGCAGGAAGATGGCGCCCATGCCCTCGAGCACCGCATCCCGTACCATATATGCCACCTCGTCCGGCACCTTTTGGTGCGCCATGTGTCCCCACCAGATCAGCACATCGGTCTGGGCGAGCACCTCCTTGGTAATCCCGCAGTTCTCTTCATCGAGTGTTGCGGTTTTGACCTCGATGTCGTCACAGCGCAGAAAATCCGCAATCGCGTTGTGAATCCCCTGCGGGTAAACCTCGGCAATTTTCGGCTCCGTGCGCTCGTGCTGGTATTCGTTCCATATCAGAACCCGAATCATTTTTTCAGCCTCCTTCAGATGTAAACATATTGATAAACTTTATAAAAATTATAGCATAACGGCAGAAAAACTGCTATAATTATTTTGCCTCAAAATATCAAATTTTTGACATGAGCGGTCACAGGAGGGGAGAATGGCATTTTATGAGCAGCGCGCGCGGCGCAACGGAGTTGCCATGCCGGTGCAGTGCATTCTGATGAAGCAGAGTGGGAGGGAGCGGGAGCTGCGCCTCCACTATCATGAATATACCGAGCTGCTGTTCGGCATTTCGGAGAACGCCAAGGTGGCGGTGGGGCGGAGCAGCTTTGTGCTCACCCCGGGGGCGATGGCCATGATACACAGCGGGGAGCCGCACGACGTGGTGTCGGGCGGCGCGCCCTGCTCCTACTATGTGGTCAAGTTCCTGCCGCAAATTCTGCTGGCCGGTGAGCAGACCTATTCGGAGTACGGCTATGTTCTGATGCTCATGGAGCACCTGCCGGACCAGCAGTTCCTGTTCGGCGCGGACGAGCTGGCGCGCACCGAGGTGCCGCTTCTGTTCCGGCATCTGATGGAGGAGTGGGACCGGCAGGAGTTCGGCTATGAGCTGAGCCTGCGGGCCGATGTGACCCGGATTTTTCTCTACATTCTGCGGCGCTGGCGTGAGAAAAACCTTTCTCTGGTGGAGGCGCCCATGCTCTCCGCCCAGCGGGAGCTGATGCAGCGGGCCGTCTCCTATATCCACGGGCATTACAGTGACCTGACCGAGGAGACGGCCGCGGCTGCCTGCGGCGTCAGCCCGGCGTATCTCTCCCGCAGCTTCAAAAAGGGCATGCAGATCACCTTTTCGGCCTATGTCACGGGCGTGCGGCTGCGGGAGGGGGAGCGCCTGCTGCTTACCACCGACGACAGCGTCACCGATATCGCCCAGAGTGTCGGCTTTTCCACATCGGCCTATTTCATCGCGCGTTTCCGGGAAGCGCACGGCGTCACCCCCAGCCGCTACCGCAGAATCTGCCGGGGAGACCCCGAGGCCGCGTCATGCTCCCGGCCCGGAACCGGCTGATCCGAGAACACATGTTCCACCTCCCGCACATTGCAGAGCCGGTGCGCGGCGTGGGTGTGGAATTTTGTGCTGTCGCAGAGAAATACCCGCGTTCCCGCACGGCTGAGCATCTTTTTGCGGACGGTGTTCGCCTCCTCGGTGCAGTCCGAGATTTCCCCGTCGTCCGACACGGCGAAGGAGGAGAAAAAGCAGATGTCGGCATACATCTGATCCAGCATCCCCAGCGCGTAGCTGCCGCACATCACGGTGGAGCGGTTGGTTGAGGTCCCCCCGATCATGTAGGTGCTCAGCGAAAGCTCAATCGCGTGCATCGCGGTGACCAGATTGTTGGTGATCACCGAGATGCCGGTGCGGGCGGCCAGGTGCTCCAGCAGAAAGAAGGCCGTGGTGGAGTCGTCTATCATCACGGTCATGTGATCCCGCAGCAGCACGGAGGCTTTGGCGGCAATTTCCTTTTTGCACTGTCGGTTCTGCTCGCTCCGGATCAGAAAGGGAGCGGCCGTGTGCAGGCTTCCCCGCAGAATCACGCCGCCGTAGCTGCGCTCCACTAGTCCGGCGCGCTCCAGCCGGGTCAGGTCGCGGCGAATGCTCGAGGGGCTGATATAAAGCGTCTCGGAAAGCTGCCGGACGCTGGCAAACTGCTGCTGCTTGAGAATGGCGAGGATGCGCTCCTCTCGCTCATTTGTTTTCATAAAACCTCCTGAATGTGCGCATTTTGCGCGCAAAAATTCTCATTTTCCGATTTTTGCGCCGCTGCTTGCTTTTTTCCGTGCAATTCTGTATACTCATTATACAGCAAAAAATCGGTTTGTCAACAGATTGGAGGAAAAAAGAATGCTGGAGGAGCTGAAGGCGCAGGTCTGCGCGGCCAACCTTGCTCTGCGGGAGTACGGGCTGGTCACGCTGACGTGGGGGAATGTCTCGGGAATTGACCGCGCGCGGGGACTGGTGGTCATCAAGCCCTCGGGGGTGTCCTACGACCGGATGCGGCCGCAGGATATGGTGGTGGTGCGCCTGGAGGACGGTACGGTGGCCGAGGGGAGCCTTTCTCCGTCGTCGGATACGCCGACGCATCTGGTGCTGTACCGGAGCTTTCCGGAAATCGGAGGGGTGGTGCACACGCACTCAGGCTGTGCCACTGCGTTTGCACAGGCCGGGAGGGAGATTCCTGCGCTCGGGACCACACATGCCGATCATTTCCGGGGAGCCATTCCCTGTACCCGCGAACTGAGCGGGGAGGAAATTGCGGGAGAATACGAGCACGCTACCGGAGAGGTGATTGCCGAAACCTTTGCGTCGGACGGGCGGGATTATCGCGATGTTCCCGCGGTGCTGGTGGCTTCTCACGGGGTATTCTGTTGGGGGAGCGACCCCGGGCACGCGGTGGAAAACGCACTGGTTGCCGAGCGGGTGGCCGAGATGGCGCTGCACACCGCGCAGCTTGGGGGAACACTTCGCCCCATCGGCCGTCCGCTTTTGGATAAGCACTTTCTGCGCAAGCATGGCGCGAACGCTTATTATGGGCAGCAGGGGAAGGGGGCGTCGGCGAAGGCTGCAGGCGGGCAGGCCTGTACAGCGGCAGGCGCCAAGCCGAATGCATCCGCCGACGCGCCGGGGTGCACCGCCGGAGGGACCGGCACTGCCGGAGAGAATGGCTTTGCCGGAGAGAACGCTGCTGCCAAAGGGAGCGAACCGGCCGCCTGCGGGGCAGTCGCTGTCCGGGCACTGTCCGAGGCCGAGCGGCGCTTTGCCGCGCTTTGCGAGTGCGGGGAACGCACATGCGCCTGCGGCAGGAGGCACACAGTCACACTTCGCACGCTGCGCATGCATCCGGGGGCGTTGGCCGAGCTGCCGGAGGTCATCGCGGGCTTGGGGTTGGGCGCTGCGCCCGTGATGATCTGCGACCGCAACACCTATCGGGCGGCGGGGAGAGAAGTGGAGCGGGTGATGGCGCGTGCGGCTGTCGGGAGCCGGCGCGTGGCGGGCGCGGAATGCCGTCCGTCAGCCGATGCCGGAGCATGGAACGCGGGGCTGCACTCCGGTCAGGACTCGGGAGCGGTCTGCCCGGATGATATGCCGGAGCCGGAAGCGCCATGGGCTTCGGCCGACGGGACAGGAGAGCTGTATACCGTTTGTCTCGATCCCGAAGGGCTGCATGCCGACGAGCATGGAGTTGCCGCTGCGCTGGAGCAGATTCCGACGGGATGCGACCTTTTGCTGGCGGTCGGTTCGGGAACCGTGCACGACATCACCCGTTACATCGCGTGCCAAAAGGGGGTGCCCTTTGTTTCGGTGCCCACTGCCGCCAGTGTGGATGGGTTTGTTTCTACGGTCGCTGCCATGACATGGAAGGGCGTGAAAAAGACCTTCCCCGCGGTCGGTCCGGTGGCAATGGTGGCTGACAGCCGGGTCATCGCCGCCGCGCCGGGCAGGCTCACTGCCGCCGGCGTCGGCGATCTGCTCGGAAAATACACGGCGCTGCTGGATTGGCGGGCGTCGCATCTGCTCACCGGTGAGGCTTATTGCCCGGAGCTGGCCCGGCTGGAGGAGGAGGCACTGCGGGAGACCACCGCCAGCCTTGCGTCGATTGCAAGCGGCCTGCCCGAGGCGGTGGAGCGTTTGATGTACGGCTTGGTGCTCTCCGGCCTGGCCATGCAGATGGCGGGCAGCTCCCGCCCGGCGTCCGGGGCCGAGCATCACATCTCCCATCTGATTGAAATGGGCGTGCTCAATCCTCCGAACGCGGCTCTGCACGGGGAAAAGGTGGGGGTCGCCGCAGCAATCGTCTGCGACCGCTATCACCGTCTGGCCGGACGCAGTGCAGGAGAACTGGGCTTTTCGGCCGGGCGCTTCGTGAGCGATGAGGAGCTGGAGCGCGTGTTCGGCGCGCTGACTCCCCAAATTCGGGAGGAAAACCGATCGGAGCCGCTGGCGCTTGTTACAGAGGAGCGCCTGCGGCAGGTCTGGGAGGAGATCCGGTGCATGATCCGTGCGCTGCCCACCGGCGAGGAGCTCCGTGGGATGCTGCGGAGCTGCGGCGGGAGCACAAGCCTGCGGGAGCTGGGGCTTTCCCCCGAACTGGAGCAGGCGCTTTGCCGGTATTCGCCTCTGGTGCGCTGCCGGCTGACCCTGATGCGGCTGAGTCAGTGCCTGGCACCCGGGCGGCCGGAATGAGGGCAGCCAATCTATTTGCGGATTGCGATGTACAGTCTGCACGTGCGCAGCATGTTTTTGCCTGTCGAAAAAGTCACTCAAAGGGGTGACTTTTTCGACAGGCTGCGCACTCGGGAACGAGTGAGGAGTTTATTGATAAAAATGCTTGACATCAAAAATAAAAAGATGTATAATATCAACAGGGTAGGCGAAAACGTCACGTCGGTAGAGGAGTGCGACGTCACGCTGAGCGGCGAGACGGTCACCGGAAAAACGCTGACCGGAACCATGCATTACAGCTTCGACAGCGACGGAAAGCAGTTCCGGAAGAAGTATGTGCCGGCAGAGGGAAGCGAGCAGAAGTACGTCTATTTGATATAATTTGCAAATGCAGCGAATGATTTGGGCTTTATGATGCAATTATTACGTATGATAACCCCGTTCCGTGTTAAAATAGTGATGTCTTTGCCTGAATTTGGTTATTGAGCAGCATTGGCAGGCTTACAAACGAAAGGGAGACAAAGATGCTCAAAAAAACAATATTGATTCTTTTCTTCGTATCTTTGCTGATATTATTGTTCGTTGCGTGTATCATCGGTATCGCATTGAACGCGCCGCCTGCAGCATCCCCCAAGGAGCAATCAAGTGAACATTTTCAGGATTTGGTATCGTCATTTGAAGCCAGTTATCCGGGAATAAAGATCAAATCGGAAATTGTTGAAGGAGAAACTGAGTATTGGCATAAGATAAGATTTCGAGACCCGGTGAAGGTACATCTTGACTTTCTAAACAGATATGGGAAAGAATGGGTTATGGTAGAGGTTCAATATGATCAAATCGGACTCAATGCCGCAATAGAAATTCAAAAAAAGTGGATAGATGAATATTCGGGCCTGTCAAGAATTTTGTGTAAACGCATCTGCAAATTTTCCCATGTTCTTCCATAGCCACTGGCCTTTGTATATGGTACACAAAGTCAAGGTCGCGACAGCGTTTATTTTAACCTTTACTTTGTGTACTATATACATATAATTTTTTATGAAAGAATGTGGGAAAAACGTTTACACAATCTTTTTGACACCCTC
>CALXUY010000028.1 GCA_944391805.1 uncultured Clostridia bacterium | reverse complement strand
CCCTTTAGGGGCATGCCTGTGAAAGTCGTGCGGTTGGCAGACTTTTTCGACGAGCCTTAAGGCTCAGCCTATTGACATGCCCCACGGGGGCTTGTGCAAGCCACCGGCACGGCCGGTGGTTATGACTTGGCGGGGAAAAAGCCGTGCGGAGCAGAGCAGACAGAAAGGGGGAATATTCTATATGCCGATTCAGGTTTCCACCGTTTACAGCAAAGAGAGATTGCTGCGCTTCAATTCCTATGTCGTCGGGACCAAAAAGGCTATGTGGGGGCTGATGGCGGTCTGCACGGTTGTGGTCTGCGGCGGCTATGCGCTTTTGGCGTTTCTGGATGCCGTCTCCGACATGGTGAGATTTTGCTTGGTATTGATACTGGCAATGGATGCCGTTTTCATCGTCTGTAGCCTGCTTTTGCCACGATTGGCGATCCGAAAGGCCAAAAATCTGGATCTTGTCATTCACTATACCTTTGAGATGGGCTCCTTTCATCTTGAGGCGGCCAACGCGTACGCGAACGAATCCTCCACTCTGCAATACGCGATGCTGACAAAGGCCGCGAAACGGGGAGACGAGCTGTACCTGTTCCTCTCCCGGATTCAGGCGTACATCGTGGACTTGTCACAGCTCTCCCCCGAACAGACCCGTGAACTGAAGCGGATACTTGAGACGTCAATGGAGCCGCGGAAGCTCCGCTGGACAGACTGAAGATCGGCGGCAAGCGCCAAGGATGGAGAAGCCTGCTGTTCTGCAAGCGTTTTTCCGGCTTGCGGCGGTGCAGGGGGATTTCCGGAATGCAAAACCGACAGATGCCTGAAAACAGGCTTTCCATACAAAACACGCACATCGCGGCATTCGCCGCGATGTGCGTGTTCAGACTGTAGACCAAAGCAATGGTTTTCGTCAGTTTGATGAAAGTTTTGATCAACGTGCGCAGCACGTTTCACTTTCTTCAAAGAGTTTGAGGCGGCGGAGCCGCCGGGAATTTGCTACGCAAAGTTCCCCGGGGTCAAGGGCGAGTAGCCCTTTGGTCGCAAGGCGGTAAACCGCCGGAAATTTTGCTTCGCAAAAGTTTCCCTCCGCAGAGGGCGAATTTCCCATATGGCGTTTTCTTTTTGCCAAGCTTTTTCTTTGCGCCTACATGCTCAAAGAAAAAGCGGACGAACGCTTTTGTGCATTTTTTATTCGATGCGCTTTTTGTCTACAACTTCAACACGCACATCGCGGCATTCGCCGCGATGTGCGTGTTCTGCTTTTTCGGTCATGTATGGTTGGTTGGGGAAGCGCCCTGCCGGCAGGGCATGTACAGGTACTTCAGCGGTTGCCCCGGCGGGGGCGGCCGTTCGGGTGCAGTCTCCTCCGGCAGCGGTTGCTTATGCCTGACGGTAGCAGATCTCGCAGCCGTAAACCTCACGGTATTTTTCGCTGCACAGGCGCTGGTTTTCGGCCATCATCCGGCGCTCGTTTTCGCGCAGAGAGGCGTTCGGGTCGGGGTAAATCGGCGGCATGACATGAATCGTGTAGGACTGCTTGGGAAAGCCGTATTCGTCCGGCTCGTCCTGATCCTCCATCGTGACAAAGATGGGGATGATGGGTACGCCGCACTTGGCCGCATAGAAGAATGCGCCGGGCTTGAAGGGGCGGGGCTTGCGGTAGTTCCACCACATCGCCTGTTCGGGGTAAATCAGCACCAGTCCGTCTTTTTGCAGAATCTCGGTCAGTGCCTCGGAAAACAGACGGGTGGTTTTGAGGTTGGTGCTCAGGGGAAGGGTGTCGCAATGCTTCATCAGGTAGCCGATGACGCCGGGGATGAAGTAGTTGCTCCCCTTGATGACCCGGTAGAAGCGATGTCTGCCCGGCACGCGGTCGGCCACCTCCTTCACCGCGAGATTTTCGTATTTGCTGAAATGGTTGCTGGTGAGGATGGCCCCACCGTGAATGCCCGCGAGGTTCTCCTCACCCACCACCCGCATGTGCAGGGACCGGCGGTAGTGGCGCTGCGCCAGGGCGGCCAGACGCCGCGCCCAAAAGCTGTGCCATTTGCTGGAGAACCGGACCTGCAGGTAGTCCACCTCCTCCGGCGTGAGCGGATGCCCCGGCGGGTCGGGCTCAACGTCGATATAAAAGCTCTCCCCGCCGGCGGCCTCCAGCTCCCGGATTTTTTTCTGTATTTCCAGCCGTTCGGGCATCGGTTCCTTATGCTTCATATGCCCTGATCCATTCCAGCGCCTCATCGGAGGTCCGGCTTTGCAGCACACAGCGGAAGTTGTCGTCCGCCTGACTGATGCGGCGGGCGTTCCTGTGCAGCGTGCGGTTGGCCAGCATATGCCCGTACCGCCCCTTCCAACCGAATTCTCGCTGCATCCGGCGGATCTCCTCATAAAACGGGGTCCTCTGCGCGTATTTCCAGAAATATTCCTGATAGCAGATATCCCGATACTGCCAGGGCTTGTAGAACATGTTGTAGTGAACCAGATCCGGGGTGCCCGGATAGCTGTCGTCAATCGACATCTTGTTCCAGCCCTGATCCAGGTAGAGCACCTGCCCCCGGCAGAGCACGTTGAGATAATCCTGATCGGGGCAGATGGTGTCAAAATGGTAGGTGTTGAGCAGATAAACAAATTTGCGTTCAATCTGCTGCATCCGGAACTGATCGAGGTTCATCAGCATCACGCCGGAGTTGAAATAGCGGCGGTGGGGAATGCCAAGCCCGGCCTCGGCATAGCCCTGAAAGTCCCGGTGACTGGCGATGATGGCGTCCGGGACAGCCCCCACCAGCCGGTTGCCCAGCTGGGTCCGGTAGAGCCTTGAGATGTCCCCGTTCACGGCGATGTCGGCGTCGAGGTAAATGGCCTTGTGGTATTGCGGGAACAGAGAGGGAATGAACAGGCGGAAATAGATGGAGGCCGTGTAATAATCGCGCAGGTTGAGCTTTTCGGCCAGCGGAGCAATCTCCCGGCTCACGTCGACCAGATGCACCCGAACCGTGTCGGTTGCCATTTGCAGCAGGTGCTGCGCCCGGGAGGGGTTCAGCCCGTTGTTCAGAATATGAATGTCGCAGCACGCATCGGGCGAAAGGTTGTCGATGAGCGAACGCATGGAAACCGCCAGAAAGGGCAGGTAATTGTCATCCGAGGAAAAGAACACGGGGATGGTGTTGGTTTGTGTCGGCATAGGATGTCTCCTTTCATGATGCCGGAAAGCAGGGCTTCCGGTTGAGGTAATCGTTGAGGATGTCGTCAAATTCGGTGACATGCAGAATTTCGTGTACCCGCTCCACCTGCCACGGCTTGACATTCTGCGTGTGAAAACGGGGAAACCAGACAATGGTCATGGAAAAGTGGCGGATCACGGTGTCCTCCCGCACGGCTTTCTGCTCGTTGAAGCGGCGGGGAAGCACCTTTTTGCAGGCTGCGTTGCGGTTGAGCGCGGTCTGGTCGGAGAGAAAAATTTTCTTGCGCGCGCAGGCGTCGAGCGCCCGGCGGAAGAGGCCCGTTTCCCGGATTTTTGCCAGATTGAGCAGCAGCACGCCGGCATTGAGATAATTGATGCCGAAGAAATGGCAGCCGTAGCGGTCCCGCACCCCGGCAAATTCGGCGTCGCCCAGCTCCTGTTCGTAAAGCAGGGCAATGTCGCCGCACAGTACCGTGTCGGTGTCGAGATAAATCAGCTTGTCGGGCAGAAAGGAAAAGCGGTCGGCAAACAGGCGCAGGAAGGTGTAGGGCGTGTATTGATTGTCCTGATTCGGTGCGTGCAGCAGGGTTTGCCGGTAGCATTCGCCGGCATCGGTCAGGGTCACACGGCTCTTTGGATGGACGCTTTGGCAAAGCTCCTCCAGATAGCGCCGCTGTGCCTCGGTAATCGGGGCAAAGGCGGGGTCGATGTCGCGCAAATCCATCGTAAACAGATAAATATGCAGCGGACCGCGATGATGCTTGACTATGGAAAGCAGGGAGATGACCATGCCGTCAAAAACGCGGATGTTGCCGGCGTAAAGAACCGGAATCGGCTCGCAACCGGCTTGATGTGAAATAGGGGAATGCATATGTGCCTCCTGTTCTGTGCGATGAAGCAGGTACCGGACGCACGCCTTACTTCGTTTTTCCGATGGAGGGGAAACGTATCATCAGGCGTGTCACTGCACGGTTCGGGGAGCGGGTGAGGCGTTCAGTCCTCCTGCCTGACATAGCGGATTGGCTGATAGCTGCTGTTTTTCGCCCGTTCACACATGGTCCGGTAAACCGTATCGCGCAGGCGATGCTCGTTTTCCCGATCAGAGAGCCCCGGGTCGGGGTAAAACGGGCCGTCCACGTAGACCGTGACCCGGGGGGTTTTGCCGTGCTTCGGCGCCGCATAGGTGGTGGTGGTGCAGTAGACCGGGGCGCCGAAGCGCACCGGGTAACGGAAGGACGCCGAGCCGAACGGGCGGATGCCGGTGTAATACGGCCAGATGTGCGCCTCGGGGTAAATCTGAATCGCGTGACCCAGCAGAACCGATTTTTCCAGCGCGTTCAGAAAGGAACGCGATGCGCTGTATGCGGTGGGAACCGGGATGGCGCCCGACAGCTCAATCCATTTCCGTGTCAGGGGAACGGCGAGATTATCCGAATTGACCACCACCTTGGTTTTGCGGGGAAATGCGACCAGCGAGGGGTGAAAGGCGTCGCCCGCCATCAGAGTATGGTTTCCGTAAATAAAGCAACCCTGCTTGCCCGCCTGCCGCAGCAGCCTGCGGTTGACAATGCGGGTGTGAAATTTGCAATGGCAGTACAGATATGCGAACGGCGTCATGATGACCCGGTAGACCAGAAATTCCGCCAGCTTCCAGAGCGGATTTTTGTGCAGATACCGGTAGCTGCCGTCGATGGGGAAGGGCTTTCGCGTCACGCCAGAGAACTCGTCGTTCACCTCATCCCGGTAATAGATGACCGGAGCGGAGGAATCGGCGGCGCTTTGCGCTCCTGATTGGCGCAGCTGCTCCGATGCGTTCGGCTTTCCCGATCCGGTGGGATCTCCCATGGTATGCTGTGCGTTCAAGCTGCACCTCCTTTGCGGTAATCAATGCCGCTGTTTCCGCAGCTCCCTGACCAAGCATTCCGCACAGGAGCTGTGTCCTCTCCGAATGCCCATTGGCTGAATGCCGGATGGCCTTTCGACCGGAGGATCTGCGGCGGCTTTCTTGCGTTCATTATAGCCATTTTTTTGCGGTAGAGCAACCTACTGTACACAATTTGTTCTCTATTCTTCCGGCTCTCCTGTTCTACAGCACGTAGAATGCCTCTCTACGATTCGTAGAATTGCCTGAAATGCGGCAAAAACGCAGAACATACTGCAAAATCACATTGAAAAAGGGAGACGTTGATCGGCAGGCCGGTCAACATCTCCCTTCGGGTATTGCGCCGGTTATTCCGTGAATCCGACGGTGATATCCCCCGATGTGGTGGAAATATGCATCCGGTAGTCCCCGCTGTAGCTGCCCGCGGGAACACGCACGCTGCCGCTGGTGGTCTCGGTGGTCACGGTAAATGCGGAGGCGGGCGAGCTGAACCTGACATTCACGTCTCCGGATGTGCTGCGCGCCGTCATGTCGCCGTCCAGCGCGGTTTCGCGCAGGGTGATGTCTCCGGAGGTGGTTTTCAGCTCCAGCCCGGCCGTGGTTGCCGCTGTCAGCCGGATGTCGCCGGAATTGGCCGTGCAGCGGATAGAGGGACTTTCCAGCTCCTGACCGGACAGGTCTCCGCTGGAGGTTTCGGCTGCAATGCTGCCAAGCGCGGTGACGGCATTGAGCCGAACCGAACCGGAAACGGCAGAGACGTTCAGATTGCCGCACTGAACCGTCCGCGCCGTGAAATCGCCGCTGGAGGTTTCGGCATGCAGGTCGCCGGCCGTTACAACAGCCTCCAGCGAGATGCTGCCGGACGATGCGACGGCCGACAGACTGTCGCATTGCAGGTCGCGCAGCTCCAGATTGCCGCTGGACTGCTTCACCGTAACCGCGCTTGCTGCGCGGATGCCCGACAGGCGGATGTCGCCCGAGGTGCCGGAAAGCTCCAGCGCGCCGCCCAGCTCGGCGTCGGTCAGGCTCAGGTCCCCCGAAGTGGTGCGCAGAGAAACGTTCTCCGGGCAGGTCAGCGCCTGTATCCGGGTGTTGCCGGACGAGGAGGTCAGAGTCAGTGCCCGGAGCCGCAGATGCTCCAGCGCCAGATCCCCGGAGGAGCTGGAAACCGTGAGCGCGCCGTCGGTCGAGATGCTGCGGACGCTGATATCTCCAGAGGCGGTTTCGAGAATCACATCGCCGGCAAAGCCCTCCGGCAGGGCGATGCGGATGTTGAAGGGACGGGAGCCGAACTCCATCACACCGATGCGCTGATACCATTTGCGCAGATCCTTGCGGGAAATATGCAGTTGCCCGTCCTCTCCCTCCAAAAATTCAAAGGGGCGGCTTTCCGGCGTGTCGGTGGTGATTTCCACCTCGCTGCCGGACGCCTCGGTGAGCAGAACATCGGCGCTGCCCCCGATGAGGTGAATTTCAGTCAGATCGCCGGAGAAGGTGTGCGTTTGCTGCACATACGGGTCGGTGCTCTGCAGACCGCCCGCAGTCAGCGCGCCCACAAGCATGAGTCCACCTCCCACAATCAGCAGAATCAAGCTGATTATCATCCATTTTTTCATTGTGCGGTTCCTCCTGTTTTGGATGGTTTCCCGGCCATTTTTCGGAACAGCCGGCCGATTGCCTTACACAGCCGGCCGGTGCCCCGAAAAAACAGAACCGAGAGCTTGGCGCAGCCGCAGAACAGCAGTACCGACAGCCCGATGCAGCCCAGCATCATGCCGGCAAAAAAGATGATGTTCTGCGGCAGACCGGCGATTGCCGCGCGGATGACGGCGGGAATGCCGGCCACTGCCAGCGCCACACCCGAAACCGGCGCGCACCACAGTACGACCAGTGCGCTGAACAGTGCTGCCCAAACGGCAATGACAACGCAAAAGGCGATCATGAGCAGCGGCAGCCACAGCGGTGCGCCGATGAGATTCATCCAGAAATGAAAGCGGAATTTGCGCAGCGGCTCGGCCTGCTTCATGTTTTCCTGCCTTTGTGCTTCCCCGGACGGCCTTGGAATTTCACTCCCGTTCATTTCCTCGTAGGCCCGGCGGCAGTCCGCACACTCCCGCAGGTGCCGGGCCACACTCTCGTTTGTGTCGGGTCGGAGCAGCCCCTCCTTGTACAGGGGCAGCAGGTCCAACACAACCGAGCATTGCGTTTTGTTGTCCATTCGTTAATTTCCTCCTTTTTGCTGGTACAGCTCGCGGCGGAGCCGTTCTCTTGCACGGTGATAGGTGACGCAGGCCCAGTGCTCGCTTTTGCCGAACAGCTCTCCGATGTCCCGGAAGGACATCTCCCCGAATACCCGGAGCGAAAAAATCTCCTTGTATGGCTCCTCCATCCGGTGCAGAATCCGGTGCAGCTCCATGGCGGTTTCCCGGTCGGTGAACTCCTCGATGAAGTCGGTGCTGTCGGCCAGCTCCTCCGGCAGCTCTCCGGCGCATCGGTTCTGTTTTTTCTGTTCATTCAGCCAGAGATTCTTGGCAATTCTGCAAAGCCACACGCGGACCTCGCATTCCCCGCGGAAGGAGGAGAGCGTTCGCATGGCCCGGAAAAAGGTCTCCTCCGTCAGATCCTCTGCGCGGTGCTCGTCCAGCGTCAGACTGCGGAGATAGCGGAACACATCGCCAAAATAGTCCCGGTATATGCTTTCAAAGTCGTTCAAAACGGTTCTCCTTTCCTGTCCGTACACTCATAAGACAACCGAAATCCCGGAATATCACAGAAAAACAAAAAATTTTCCGGAAAAACCGAACGCGGGTTTTCCGGAAAACAGTTTACAGCCTGCTGTGGCGGATCTGCGCCCAGAGGACAATGGCTGCCTGCGCCGGGATGCCGATGAGAAACAGCACCCATACATTGTAAGAAAATGAGCTGTAAATCAGAATGTGCAGATAAATTGCCGCGAGCAGCGTCCAGCAGAAGACCGAGCGGAACACAATGGCGCAGATGCGGAACTTCCAGTGCTGGCTGAACACGGCCAGCACCAGCGCGGAGACCGGAACTGCCCAGATAAAGGCCATCCATACGCCGGTGGAGTAAAGCTCGGTCGAAACGAATACCGTAACCGCAATCAGCCAGACAATGCAGACCGCCAGCAGCTCCACGCCGATGCGGTAGCCCCGCTCGCTCTTGGGAAAATCGAATTTCTCCTTTTCGGCCGCGGCGTTTTCGGTGACGAAATAGTCCAGCGAAACGCCGAACAGATCAGCCATCTGCTTGAGTACCTTGAGGTCGGGCAGTGCGTCGCCGCGCTCCCATTTGGAAACCGATTTGTCCGAATAATTGATTTTTTCAGCCAGCTCCGCCTGTGTCCATTTCTGCGCCTTGCGCAGCTCTGTGAGGTTGGCGGCAACGATTTGTTCAAGGTTGTCCATCGGTTATGTATCTCCTTCGTCGGTTTTTTCACCCGGGAATCGGTCTTATTTTCATTGCGTCGGAGCTTTTGCCGCGGCTGGGCGGCAATGAATGCCGTAACAGCAGATCGCGCCGGGCAGCATCCAGTAGTAGAGCGTGAACTCCGGGCAGAGGATGCCCGGAATGTTGCCCGGCTTTTTGCTGTGGTTCCACTGCCTGATGTGCATTTCGGCAATGAAAATTTTACCCGAGATCAATGCAATCAGCGCCATGGCAGCCCCCATCGTCAGCACGCGCAGCACCTCCGGCAGAAGCTCCCCCGGCAGAAAGGTGATGGGAGCCGATGCCGGCAGAAGCAGCAGGCAGGCGTCAAAGCCGTAGAGCGGCAGATACAGGTCGACCGGAAAGCCGGGGAAATCCACTTTTTGGCCGAGACAAAGCGCCGGAACGGCAGCTTCAGCCCCAGCCACAGATGCTCCCTGCAAAAAAGAGAAACGGCAGTGTGAAAATACATCTATCCGTTCGGCCTTCTTGCCCGCTCCTATATCATACAACAGAACCGGAAAAAAGTCAACTGTTTTTTCGCAAGCCCGGGCGCTCCCTGCGGCCGGCTCATGCAGCACGGACCAACAAGCGCGGGTCACACCCGGCTGGGGATATGGCTGCGCAGCCGGTCATGCGGCGCGCGGCTGAATGATGGTCAGGGGACAAATCCTTTCGGGCGTTGACGGTACATGGCGGATCGCGCAGAGCACCGGACTTTTGCGGGTATTGCGGCGCACAGCGGCTCCGTGTCAGAGCACAAACAGCTTGATGGATTTGAGCGCGCCGGGAGCATCTGCAGCCGGCGCGAAGGCGGACGGCCTGCCCGGCTGTAGCTGGGCGCTCTCGGTCTGTGCGGGCGGGTTCTGTTCCGCATGGGCAGAGGGCCCGCCCGGCTCTGCCTGAACGCATGTCGGCATTGCCCGGGGAGATGCTTTCTCACCGTCCGGGGGTATTGTGCCGCTTGCTGTCGGCTCGGACCGGATAACCTCCCCCAGCGCGAAGAACTCCCCGGACGCACCGCTTACGCGCAGACGCGTGCCAATCGGATAAGCGGCCTTGAGCTTGGCAAGGGAAATCGCACATCCGCTTCGGAACAGGCGCTCATAAAAGGCAGGCAGACGAATCGCAGGAAGGGAGTGGAACAGCGATTCGGTCGGCAGAAGGAGGGCATTCCGCTGTTCGGGGGAGAGCGCTTCCAGCTCGGAGAGCGGATGCGCCTGTTCGATCGGAAAGCCGCAGGCCTCGGTGCGCTCGAGCGCGGCCATCGCTCCGCCGCAGCCCAACGCGGCTCCGATGTCGGCGCAAAGCGTGCGGATATAGGTGCCCCCCGAACAGCAAACGGTCAGCTCATAATCGCTTTCCCGTTCGGTCGGGTGCGCCGTCAGCTCAAAAATCGTGATCTCCCGGGGCTGGCGTTCCACCACCTCCCCCCGGCGGGCAAGATCCACCAGCTTGCGGCCGTTGACCTTGAGCGCGCTGTACATGGGGGGGATTTGCTGGATGGTTCCGCGAAAGGAGGGGAGCACCGCTTCGAGCTGTGCGCGGGAGGGGAGGCTGTCCGCCTCTGTCAGAACGGTTCCGGTGGTGTCCTCGGTGTCGGTGGTCAGACCCAGCCGCAGAACGGCGCGGTAGCGCTTGCGGTCGGAGGCCAGATACTCGGCGGCCTTGGCGGCTCTTCCTACCAGAACCACCAGGACCCCGGTGGCCATCGGATCGAGGGTACCGGCATGTCCCACCCGGCGGGTGCCGAACAGCCGGCGGACCTGACCCACCACGTCGTGCGAGGTGACCCCGGCGTGCTTCCGGACAATCAGCACGCCGGACGGCTCCCGAGCGGGAATCTGTCTGTTTTCCATATCAGAGAATCAGCTCGTCCAGCGGGCGCTTGGGCACCATGTGAACGCCGTTTTCGCGGTAGTATGCAACGCTGCCGTCCGGAGCGGGCAGGGTGAGGCGTACGGTTTCGTCCGGTTTGCCGAGCGCCAGAATCAGCTCGGGCAGCAGAAACTCCGGCAGCTTCAGCACATCCCGCGCACCGTCCGGGGAAAAGCTGCCGATCATGCAGCCGCCAAAGCCCGCCTCGGTGGCCGCGAGCAGAATGCTCTGCGCGCAGATGCCCACATCCCGCTGGAACGGCGCCGGATTGGGCGCAAGCCGGAGGTCGGAACAGATGACGATATAGGCCGCCGGCTCATGCCCGGCCGGCGGAAGCTGCAAATCCGGCAGCAATCCTGCCCAGCGGGTGTGGGGAAGCAGGGCCGCACATTCCACAGGGGCGTTGACCAGGCGGAATTTGAGCACCTGCAGATTACGGCTGGAGGGAGCGCGTCTGGCACACTCCACAAACGCGGTGAGCTGCGCCCGGCTCAGCTCTGCCGAGCGGTCAAAGCTGCGGTAGCTGCGGGACGCGGTGATGAGCTGTTGAAGGGTCATTGTGTTTCCTCCGTTCCGAAGCGCGCCCACACCGAGCAGATGGCCTGTCCCTGCCCGGAAAAGCTGCGCTCATATTCGGTCATGATATTGTCCTGCGCGTGGTCGGAATGGTGCAGGTCGGTGGTCTGAAACTCCACGGTCATGCCGAATGCAGCAAACTGCTCGAGACTGTAGTCAAACAGCCCCCGATTATCGGTTTTCATGCGGAGCAGTCCGTTCGGCCTAAGTATGAGGCGGTAAAGCCTCAGAAAATCCGGATGTGTCAGCCGGCGCCGCGCGTGACCGGATTTGGGCCACGGGTCGCTGAAGTTCAGGTACAGGCAGTCAACCGATCCGGCGGGAAAAAGCTCCGCCAGCCTGCGCGCGTCTCCGATGAGGAACCGGAGGTTGTCCGGCCGGGTATCCCTCTGCCGCATGGCCTTCTCCAGCGCCAGGCAGGCCACGTCGGCCACGCGCTCCATGGCAATCCAGTTGCAGTCCGGGTGTGCCGCGGCCATACCGACCGCAAAATCTCCCTTTCCGCAGCCGATCTCCAGGTGAAGCGGCCGGGGAACCGGAAACCAGTTCTGCGGGTCGGCAGGCGGCGCCGGTTCTGCGGCGAGGGCGCACGGCGGCTGAATCAGAAGCTCCGCACAGGCGGCAATCCGCTCGGCGCCATGCTTTTTCTTCCGCATTCTCATATGTGAATCGATATCCTTTCAGGCTTGATGTTCCTTTATTATAGCAAAAATATGGGCGGATTGCAACAGCATTTCAAAAAATTTCAGATAACCAAAGCAACGGCTTTCGTCAGATTGATGAAAGTTTTGATCAACGTGCTGCGCACGTTTCACTTTCTTCAAAGAGTTTGAGGCGGCGGAGCCGCCGGGAATTTGCTACGCAAAGTTCCCCGGGGTCAAGGGCGAGTAGCCCTTGTCGCCGCCCGCAGGCGGCGAAAACTCCTCATTTGGCGTTTCTTTTTGGCAAACTCTGCGAAGCAGATTTGCGGCTGAGCCACGCGAAGCCTTTGCTTCTTTCTTTGCGCCTACACGCTCAAAGAAAAAGCGGATAAACGCTTTTGTGCAATTTTGATTGGATACATCTTTTGTCTACAACCTACCCCTCTACCGCAGGGCGGAGGGCGCTACTGCATGGCCTCGCGCAGCTTTTCGAGCGCGCTTTTTTCAATGCGCGAGACATAGGAGCGGGAGATGTTCAGCGCCTCGGCCACCTCGCGCTGCGTGCAGGCGCGGCAGCCCTGCAGCCCGTAGCGCATCCGCACAATCTGGCGTTCGCGTGCGGTGAGCAGGGTTTCGATGTAGGCGAGCATTTTGCCGGTCATCAGCTTGCGGCCGATCTCCTCCACCACATCCTCCTCACAGCAGATGACGTCGATGTAGGTCAGAGGGTTGCCGTCCCGGTCCACGTCGATGGTTTCGTTCAGAGAAACCTCGGATGTGATTTTCTTCTGCGCTCGGAAGTGCATCAGAATTTCATTCTGAATGCACTTTGCCGCATAGGTGGCAAATTTGGCGCCGTTTTCCACCCGGAAGCTGTCCACCGCCTTGACCAATCCGATCGTGCCGATCGAAACCAGGTCCTCCGGATTGTGCGCGGTGGCGTAGTACTTGCGCACAATATGCGACACCAGACGCAGATTGTGCAGAATCAGCTTCTGGCGCGCGTCCTCATCCCCCCGTGCCAGCCGGAGAAAGCACTCCCGCTCCTCGGCGGGCGGGAGGGGCGGCGGAAACTTCTGCGGGGTTCCCACGCCGAGAATCAGGTGCAGCATGCGGGTAACGAGCGAGAATAATGTGAGAAACATGTTCGGTCTCCTCCTCGGTTTCAGATGTGGGATATTCCGTGCTGCGGGCGCATCCGCGGCGTGACCGTATCCGATGGCGCGGCGCTTTTCGGAACGGTTGCTTTCTATAGTTCAGTATATGCCGGGGGGCATTTGATCTTGCTTGTACCGTTTTTTTTCCGCGAAAAGCCGGATGCGGCAATCTTGTGGTTGACAGATCGGGCTTCCTGTGATAAAATGGAAGCAGCAAAGCATTGGATACGGAGAGGAGACGAACGAGTGAAGAAGCTGATATGCGGAAATGCGGTGGTGGGGCAGAGCGGAGGGCCGACCTGTGCCATCAACGCCACGCTGGCGGGCGTCATCCGGGGGGCAAAGCAGCATCCCGGGCACATCCGCACGCTGTACGGCATGCGCAACGGCATCGAGGGGCTGATGCGGGAGGAGCTGGTGACGCTCACAGGGAAATACGACGCGGAGGAGCAGCTCGCCCTGCTTGGGCAGACCCCGGCCGCCGCGCTCGGCTCCTGCCGCAAAAAGCTGCCGGATCCCGCGGAGGATCCCGGCTTTTACGAGCGGATGCTTGGCATTTTCCGAAAGTATGACATCCGGTATTTCTTTTATATCGGGGGCAATGATTCGATGGATACGGTGGCCAAGCTCTCGGCTTATCTCCGGGAGCACGACTATGACATGGCCGTGCTCGGACTGCCGAAAACCATTGACAACGACCTTGCCGGAACCGATCACACACCGGGCTTCGGCTCGGCGGCAAAATACATCGCGGTCACCATGCAGGAGATTCTGCTGGACTGCGCGGTCTACCGCGTTCCGGCGGTGACCGTGGTGGAGCTGATGGGGCGGGACGCCGGATGGCTGACCGCGGCGTCCGCTCTGGGACGTGGAGTGACCGGGCTGGAGCCGGATTTGGTCTATCTGCCCGAGCGGCGCTTTGATCCCGCGCGCTTTCTTGCGGATGTCCGCGGAGCGCTGGCACGGCACCCCAACGTGGTGGTGGCCGTGTCCGAGGGACTCCGGTTTGCCGACGGCCGTTATGTGGGGCAGGGTTGCCAGAGCGGCGCCAAGGATGTGTTCGGGCACTCCTACCTCGCCGGGACCGGCAAGGTGCTTGAGCAGACGGTGCGGCAGGAGATCGGCTGCAAGGTGCGCTCGGTGGAGCTGAACCTGCCCCAGCGCTGCGCGGCTCATCTGGCCTCCGCTGCCGATCTGGCCGAGGCCGAGGGCGTGGGCAGGGCGGGTGTTTCGGCCGCGGCTTCGGGCGTGAGCGGAGAGATGATGACAATCCTGCGCACCGGCTCGTCGCCCTATCGCGTGGAGTTCGGCCATACCGATGTGGCGGCGGTGGCCAACCGCATCCGCTATGTGGATGACGCCTACATCAACGCCGAGGGCAACCATGTCACCGACGCCTGCTGTGCCTATCTGCTCCCGCTGATTCAGGGGGAACCGGCCGTGACCTACGCAAACGGTCTGCCGGAATACATGGTTCTGTAAGGGGGGAGACGATGGATGCGAGGAATGCGGTGCCTGCAATCTGCGGGGTGGATTGCTCCCGGTGCGGGTGGAGGGCTTCCTGCGGTGGATGTGCCGCAACGGGCGGTCGTCCGTTTGGCGGGAATTGTATGCTGGCGTCGTGCTGCCGGAGCCGTGGGCAGAGCGGCTGCCGGGGCTGCGGCAACGGCTGCCGTCTGAGGGCGCAATTGCTGGCGGAATTCAATGCGCTGGGCATTGCCGACCTGCCGCCGGTCACGGAGCTGTTTGCGCTCCGGGGCGCGCTGGTCAATCTGCCGTACAGGCTCCCGGACGGGCAGACCGTAAAGCTGTGGGAGGATGACCGGATTTATCTCGGCAATCAGATTCCCAGGCAGAACGGCCGGAGCTATTATGGCCTGTGCGCCGACGAGAGCCATCTTCTGGTCAGCGAGTACCGGGAGGGTGGAGCCGATGCGGAAATCGTTTTATACCGGCGCAGAGAAAGGCGCGAATGAAAAAAGGAGAAGATGATGAAAATTGCAGTGGTGACCGGGGCGTCCTCGGGGATGGGAAGGGAGTTTGTGCTCCGGCTGGCCGAGCGGGAGCGGCCGGATGAAATCTGGGCGATTGCCAGACGGGTCGAACGGCTGGAGGCCTTACAGGATGAGGTCAGGGGCGTCAGGATCCGTGCGCTCCCGCTGGATCTGACGCGGCAGGAGTGCATCGACTCCTACCGCCGTTTGCTGGAGGCCGAGCACCCGGAGGTGGCGGTTCTGGTCAACGCCAGCGGGTTCGGGCGGTTCGGGGCGTTTGCGGATACCGAGCTGGATGTGCTGATGAAGATGATTGACCTCAACGACAAGGCATATGTGGCAATGACCTATGTCACCCTTCCGTATATGAAGGCCGGCGGGGAAATTTATCAGCTCGATTCTCTCTCGGCCTTCCAGCCGGTCCCCTATATCGGGGTTTACGGCGCTACCAAGGCCTTTGTCCTCAGCTTCAGCCGAGCGCTCAACGTGGAGCTGAAGGCCCGCGGCATCCGGGTCATGGCGGTGTGCCCCGGTTGGGTAAGGACCGAGTTCTTCGACCACGCGGTCACCGACAACACCATCAGCTACTATAACAAATTCTTCACCTCGGAGCAGGTGATTGCCCGTGCCCTGCGGGATATGAAAAAGGGAAAGGATGTATCGGTCTGCGGCGCGTCGATCCGTGCGCAGGTGCTCCTGACCAAGCTGCTGCCCCACCGGCTGGTTATGAAAATCTGGTGCCGGCAGCAGAAAAAGTGAGATGCCTGTTCACACATATCCCGGCGGAATGAAGGCCCGCAAATCCCTGCCGGTTCGGTTCTAAAATCCGACCGCCTCCCGTACACTGTAACGATAACAGGTAAGGGAGGCGGAATTTTTGAAGCGGGTTATGATTGTGATGGGAACCCGGCCGGAGGCGCTCAAGCTCTGTCCGGTGGTTCTGGAAATGAAAAGGAGAGAGAACCTTGCGGTGGCGGTATGCTCCACCGGGCAGCACCGCGACATGCTGGAGAGCACCATGCGGGTTTTCTCTGTTCGTCCGGACAGCGATCTGGACGTGATGCGCACCGGGCAGAGCACTGCAGGCGTCACCGCGCGTATTCTTGACCGTGTGGACGAGGTGCTGGAGGCCGACCGGCCGGATCTGGTGCTGGTGCAGGGCGATTCGGCCACGGCGTTTGCCTCGGCGCTGGCCGCCTTTCACCGCGGCGTTCCGGTAGGACATGTGGAGGCCGGCCTGCGCACCTATCAGCTGCGTTCTCCCTTCCCGGAGGAGTTTCATCGGGAGGCCATTTCCATGCTGGCGGACTTCCATTTTGCTCCCACGCTCACGGCAAAAACCAATCTCATCCGGGAGGGGAAGCCCGAAAAATCCGTGTTTCTCACCGGCAGCACGGTGGTGGACGCCCTGCGCTTCACGCTCCGGCAGACAAAGGCAACGCCGGGGTGGGGCTTTCCCGCAGGAGCACGGATTCTGCTTTTTACCGCTCACCGCAAGGAGAGCTTCGGTGAACCGCTGCGCGGGATGTTCCGGGCACTGCGCCGGATTGTGGAGGCTCACCCCGACGTGGTGGCGGTTTGCCCGCTTCACCACCATCCGGAGGTTCGCCGGACCGCGGCGGAGGTTCTGGAGGGCTGTGAGCGCATCCGCGTGGTGGAGCCGCCGGAGATTGTCAGCTTTCACCGCCTGCTTGCCGGAAGCTATCTGGTGCTGACCGACAGCGGAGGCATTCAGGAGGAAACCACGGCGCTTGGCATCCCCACGCTGGTGATGCGATACTCCACCGAGCGCAGCGAGGGAATCCGGGCAGGCTGCCTGCGGCTGTGCGGCAGCGGGGAGCATGGGATTGTGCAGGCGACCGGACGGCTGCTGGAGCCGGACTCGGCCGAATACGCCGCCATGCGCCGGCCTTCCCGGGTGTTCGGTGACGGCAGAGCCTCGGTGCGGATCGTCAATCTGCTGGAGCACCTGCTGAAATAGCGTTCGGAATGCCGGAATTTCCCGGCATTTTCCGGGAAAAGTTCTTTCAGAAAATTGGAAAAATGTCTTGCATTTGGGCGGCTGGTGTGTTATAATGAAAGAACCGACGTGTAAAGTACAGGAAGGGGTGTTTCATACGAAAATCGATTGGAAAAAGTGGTTGCCCGTACTGCTGGTGATCGTGGGCGTGATCTGCTTGGTGGGAGCCATTTTGTTGTTTGCCATTGCGGCGCCGCGGGCGGATCAGACCTATAAGCGGGTGTTCAGCATCATTTGCGGCATTCTGATGCTGGTTCTTGCCGGACTGTGCGGACTGTATTATTGGTTTTCCAAGGATGTCTACCAAAACTACTTCCTGTTTGACCGCAAGCGCGGGAAAAACATTCCGCTCGAAAACCTCAAGTTCAGCACGGTCAGCGAGCGCCTGTCCTTTCTGCTCACCGAGCTGGCCGATACCCCGGAGCAGCTCTGGCTGAGCGATGTTCTCCTGCACGAGGACGATATGTTTGGCTATCGCAGTGTTTATAAGCCGTTGGCCGCCTATAAAATGCTGTATAACCTTGCCGAATTGAGCGAGGACTCGGGCTATTGGAAGGCTTTCCGGTCGGCTCCGGAGAGCAATATCAACGCGTTTTGCGAGGCGCTGCAGCGCGCCGGGGAAACCCAGATGGTGGAGGCCTTCCGCAGCCTGATTGAGCGCAACCCGGTGGACAATGCCAAAATCAAGGAGTTTTTGTGTAAGAATCTGCGGTATCTCCGCAACAAAATGATGGTGTATATCAAAAAGCACATTGAGCTGTTCTATTAAGTCAGCTCCGCACATTCTGGTGATACCAATATCCGCACGGGAGACGCGCCGACCGGCGCGTCTCCCGTGCCCTTCTTTTGTGCGGCCGTCCTGTTTTTCGCAAAAGCTCTTGACGGCCGGCGCTCCGCGTGATACAATATAGGTGATTTTACCAAACGGAGGTCGCATATGAAGCAGTATCTGATGGCTTTGGATCAGGGAACCACCAGCTCCCGCTGTATCATTTTTGACCGGAGCGGGAGCATCCTCTCGCAGGTAAACCGGGAGTTCCGGCAGTTTTATCCGCAGGATGGGTGGGTGGAGCAGGACCCCACCGAAATCTGGGCTTCGCAGATGGGGGTGGCGGTGGAGGCCATGCTCAAAATCGGAGTCGGCGCGGCTGACATCGCCGCTGTCGGTATCACCAATCAGCGGGAGACCGTGATTGTTTGGGACAGAAAGACCGGCGCGCCGGTCTGCCCCGCCATTGTCTGGCAGTGCCGCCGCACGGCCGAGCGCTGTGCGGAGTGGAAGCGGGAGGGCGTGGAGCCGGACATTCACCGCCGCACAGGCCTTTTGCTCGACCCGTATTTTTCGGCCAGCAAGCTGAGCTGGATTCTCGACAACGTCCCGGGTGCCCGTGTACGGGCAGAAAACGGGGAGCTGCTGTTCGGCACGGTGGATGCCTGGCTGATATACAATCTCACCGACGGCCGGGTTCACGCCACAGATCCTTCCAATGCCGCGCGCACCATGCTGTTCAACATTCACACCATGCAGTGGGACGGGGAGCTGCTGCGCCTGTTCCGCATTCCGTCCTCCATGCTGCCAGAGGTGAAGGCTTCCTCGGAGCTGTTCGGATATACGGCGGCGCACCTGTTCGGCGGAGAAATCCCGATCGCCGGCGTGGCCGGCGACCAGCAGGCGGCGCTGTTCGGGCAGTGCTGCTTTGCGGCGGGAGATGTGAAGAATACATACGGCACCGGGGGCTTTTTGCTGATGAATACCGGGAGCACGCCGGTCAACTCGGAGCAGGGGCTGCTCACCACGGTGGGCTGGAAGGTGGCCGGGGAGGTCAGCTATGTGCTGGAGGGGTCGGTGTTTGTCTGCGGCGCGGTGATCCAGTGGCTGCGGGACGGGCTGAAGCTCTTCTCCAAGGCCTCGGATACCGAGCGGATGGCGCTCTCGGTTCCGGACAGTGCGGGTGTTTATCTGGTCCCCGCGTTTGTCGGCCTCGGCGCGCCTTATTGGGACGCTTATGCGCGGGGAAGCATTCAGGGGCTGACCCGTGCGGCAACCGCCAACCACATTGTGCGCGCCGCGCTGGAGGCCATGGCGTATCAGACGGCAGACGTGCTGGACGCCATGCGCAGGGAAGCGCCCTTCCCGATCGGGGCGATTCGGGTGGACGGTGGCGCGGCAGCCAACAATTTTCTGCTGCAATTTCAGGCGGACGTGCTGGGGACGCCGCTGGCCCGCCCGGCCTGTGTGGAGACCACCGCAAAGGGAGCGGCCAGTCTGGCAGGGCTGGCGGTTGGATATTATGCCGACCTGGAGGATCTGCGAGCGTCCTGGAGGGCTGATCGCAGCTTCCTGCCCAAAATGGAGGAGGAGCGGCGGACGGCGCTGCTTGCCGGGTGGCACAAGGCCGTGGAGCGCTCTCTGCATTGGGCGGAATGAAATCATGCGGAGAGGAGCCGGAAGGCTTCTCTCCGCCTTTGCGCGGTTCCGCTTCCGCAAACGGTCCCAAAAAACCGCCGGCTGGGAGCTTCCGGCATTGCGGAATGGACCGTTTTTCCAAAATCGGAATTTGTGTTGTGAATTCCGTGAAAATAGAAGCAAAAAATTTTGGCTTATATCTTTACATTCAGCATCATTTATGGTATAATGAAAAGGTATTGGATGGATGCAGAGGAGGGAGAGTATGGCGGATTTTCAGCTCAAAAGTGAATTCCGGCCGACCGGCGACCAGCCGCAGGCCATCGCGGCCCTGACCGAGGGGCTGCGGAGCGGCAGGAAGATGCAGACGCTGCTGGGCGTGACCGGGTCGGGCAAAACCTTCACAATGGCAAATGTCATCGCCAATCTCAACCGTCCCACGCTGATTCTGGAGCCGAACAAAACGCTGGCAGCGCAGATCTGCTCCGAGATGCGGGAGTTCTTCCCGGACAACGCGGTGGAGTTCTTTGTCTCCTACTACGATTATTATCAGCCCGAGGCCTATATCCCGGGCAAGGACATGTATATCGAAAAGGACGCGCTGGTCAACGATGAAATCGACCGCCTGCGACACAGCGCCACCAGCGCGCTGTTCGAGCGGCGGGATGTGATCATCGTTGCGTCGGTCTCCTGCATTTATTCCCTCGGCGACCCTTCGGAGTACAGCGGCCTGGTGCTGGCCGTGCGCCCCGGGATGCAGATGGGGCGGGACATTTTCATCCGCAAGCTGGTGGCCAACAGCTATAACCGCAACGATCTGTCGTTGGTGCGCGATTGCTTCCGGGTGAACGGCGACACGGTGGAGGTCATTCCGGCCAACAGCAGTGAGACCGCCATCCGTGTGGAATTTTTCGGGGACGAGATCGACCGGCTGACCGAAATCAACATTGTCACCGGCGAGGTCATCCGCGTGCTGTCCTATGCGGCCATCTATCCGGCCACGCACTACGCAGTGTCGGATGAAAAGCGGGAGCAGGCGCTGGCACAGATCGAGCGGGAAATGGAGGAGCGGGCTGCCTATTTTGAGAGCGAACACAAGCTGCTGGAGGCACAGCGCATCCGGGAGCGGGTGAAATACGACCTCGAAATGCTGCGTGAGATTGGTTTCTGCTCGGGTGTGGAGAACTATTCCCGCGTGCTGGCCGGCCGGCCGCCCGGCTCCACGCCGTTTACGCTGCTGGATTATTTTCCGGACGATTATCTGATGTTCATCGACGAATCCCATGTGATGATTCCGCAGGTGCGGGGCATGAGCGGCGGGGACACCGCCCGCAAGAAAAATCTGGTCGACTACGGCTTCCGGCTTCCCTCCGCCTACGATAACCGGCCGCTCTATTTTGACGAGTTCGAGCAGAGCATTCATCAGGCGGTGTTTGTCAGCGCTACTCCCGGCGACTACGAGGAGGCGCACGCCGAGCAGGTGGTGGAGCAGATCATCCGCCCCACCGGTCTGCCCGACCCCGAGGTGGAGGTGCGCCCGATTGCGGGGCAGGTGGACGACCTGATGGGGGAGATCCGCCTGCGCACCGCCAAAAACGAGCGGGTGCTGGTCACCACGCTGACCAAAAAAATGGCCGAGGATCTGACCGATTATTTCGAGGGCAACGGCATCCGCGTGCGCTATATCCATTTCAATGTGGATACCATCGAGCGAATGGAAATCATCCGAGATCTGCGCCTTGGGGTGTTCGACGTGCTGGTCGGCATCAACCTGCTGCGCGAGGGGCTGGATATTCCGGAGGTCTCGCTGGTGGCGATTCTGGATGCGGACAAGGAGGGCTTTCTGCGCGCCGAGCGCTCGCTGATTCAAACCATCGGCCGGGCGGCAAGAAACGCCGAGGGCAAGGTGATCATGTATGCCGATACCGTCACAAAATCGATGAATGCCGCCATTGTGGAGACCAATCGCCGCCGCAGCATTCAGCTCGACTACAACCGTGCGCACGGAATTGTCCCCAAGACCGTCATCAAGGGCGTGCGGGACATCATTGAGATCGGTACCAAGGAGGAGAAGGGCGGCCGCGGCAAGGGGAAGGGAAGCTCCAGCCGCAAGCTGAATGCCTCCGAACGGGAAAAGATGATTGAAACCCTGACGCGGGAGATGAAATCGGCCGCCTCCAGATTGGAGTTTGAGCAGGCTGCCTACCTGCGCGACCAGATCCGCCGACTGCGGGAGGGAAAGTAGGAGCGTGTGACGCAGGGCGCTCTCGGGAGGACGTTTGCAAAAGTCCTCCCGCCGCTGGGCACCCCTCCCAAAACCTGCAACAGGGAAAGAGGCAGCGCAGGATACGGTGAAGCATGCCCGGCTTTTGTATCCATATCGCGTCCATCATAGGAAAAAGCGTCTGATGCCGGGACGCCCTTCTGAATTTTCAGCAGGACGGGGAAAAGCGTCTCCGTATTTTTAGGAAAGGAACCGACCGCAATTATGAAAAAAAACTCCCGCAAGCCGCAGCCCCGCAAAAAAGGCGTTACCCATGGCAAGCAGCGCTTCCGTATTGTCGATCCGGCAGCGCTGATCATCTCGCTGTTTGTGGCGGCCGTCATGGCCAGCCTTGCCGTTCTCTTCAACCGCAGCGGTTTTGACGACACGTGGTACGGCGACCTGCTCACAACCGCGGTTTGCATCATCGGCTTTTTCGCTCTGCTCAACATCGGGTATGTGCTGATGGAGGGCATCACGGTGGAGAACGGCGTGGCCTTTCTCGGAGTGGACAGCGAAAAGCAGCCGATCGGCTTTGCGGTCGGAGAGCTGGCCGAAATCACGCTGCGGGATGCCGACGGCAATTCCTTGCCTGACGACAGGAAGCACTGGAGCCATGCGGTGATCTGCTTTGTTTTGCAGGACGGCTCGGAGCGGGAATACCGCGCCCACTGGCTGACAAAGAATCAATACCAGTCCATCCGGGCCTATTTTGAACACAGGAGCCACTGATTCGTATGCCGAAAATGATACAGATCCGCGGTGCGCGGGTCCATAACCTGAAAAATATCGATGTGGATATCCCGCGCGACCGGCTGGTGGTGCTCACCGGCCTGTCCGGCTCGGGCAAGTCCTCATTGGCCTTTGATACCATTTATGCCGAGGGGCACCGTCGCTTTGTGGAGTCGCTTTCCTCCTATGCGCGCATGTTTCTCGGCCAGCTCGACAAGCCGGACGTCGATTCGATTGAAGGCCTGTCCCCAGCCATTGCCATCGACCAGAAAACCACCTCCAAAAACCCGCGCTCAACGGTGGGAACCGTAACCGAAATCTACGATTATCTCCGCCTGCTTTACGCGCGCATCGGTATTCCGCACTGCCCGGTCTGCGGCAAGGAGATCCGGCAGCAGACCACGGACCAGATCATCGACCGCATTCTCGCTCTGCCGGAGGGCACCCGCTTTCTGATTCTGGCGCCCGTGGTGCGGGCGCAGAAGGGTATGCACGAGAAGGTGCTTGCCGACGCGAAAAAGCGGGGCTACGTCCGGGTGCGGGTGGACGGCAGCATGTACGATCTCTCGGAGAAGATCACGCTGGACAAGAACAAAAAGCACAGCATTGAAATTGTTGTGGACCGGCTGGTCCTGCGGGAGGGCATCGAGTCGAGGCTTTCGGATTCGGTCGAAAACGCGCTGGCAGTGGCCGACGGGCACCTGATTGTGCAGACCGCGCCCCGGGAAGGAGAAGGGGAGCCGGAGGAGCTGGAGTTTTCGCAGTCCTATGCCTGCGAGGAGCACAACATCTCGTTCGGCGAGCTGGAGCCGCGCATGTTCTCTTTCAACAATCCGGTGGGGGCCTGCCCGCACTGCGCGGGACTGGGAGATATGCAGCGCATTGCGGTGGACAGGCTGATTCCTGACCGCAGGCTGTCGCTGAGCGAGGGGGCCATCAATGTCAACGGCTTCAAGACCCTCGAGGAGGAGAGCTGGAACGGGCCGCTGTTTGCGGCGGTCGGCAAGCGGTTCGGCTTTGACCTGCACACGCCGATTGAACGGTTTACCGACGACCAGTACCAAAAGCTGCTGTACGGCACCGGAGACGAGATTTACGACATCCACCGCTGGTATGCCAAGGAGGAGCACCACCAGAAGGTGAAGTTTGAGGGACTGGTCGCGATGATCGAGGCGCGGGCGCAGACCTGGGGGAACGAGTATTATGACCAGTTCATTGAGGAGGCGCCCTGTCCCGTCTGCCACGGGCAGAGGCTTTCTCCCACGGTGCTCGCGGTGACGGTGGGGGGGCTGAACATTCACCAGTTCTGCGCGCTGTCGGTCGAAAAGGCATTGGAATTTGTCAATCAGCTCGAACTGACCGAGACCGAGCAGGCCATCGCGGCCGAAATTCTCAAGGAAATCCGCGCGCGTCTGGGTTTTCTCGTCAGCGTGGGATTGGATTATCTCTCGCTGGTCAACAAATCGGGCACCCTGTCGGGAGGTGAGGCGCAGCGCATCCGGCTGGCCACGCAGATCGGCTCCTCGCTGGTGGGCGTGCTGTATATCCTCGACGAGCCGAGCATCGGCCTGCACCAGAGGGATAATTCCAAGCTGATTGCCACGCTCCAGCGGCTGCGCGATCTCGGCAACACCGTGATCGTGGTGGAGCACGACGAGGAGACCATGGAGAGCGCCGATTATTTGATCGACGTCGGTCCGGGCGCCGGGATTCACGGCGGCAGAATTGTGGCGGCGGGAACCCCGCAGGAGGTCATGAACAACCCGGATTCGGTCACCGGAGCCTATCTCTCCGGGCGGCTGCGCATTCCGGTGCCGTCCGCACGGCGGCAGGGAAACGGCAACTTCCTCAAAATTCGGGGAGCGCGGCAGAACAACCTCAAGGGGCTGGACGTGGACATTCCGCTGGGTTGCTTTGTCTGCGTTACCGGGGTGTCCGGCTCGGGCAAATCCTCGCTGGTCAACGGCATTCTCTACCCGGCGCTGGCCGAAAAGCTCAACCGCGCGCTGACCTACCCCGGAAAGCATGACAGCATCGATGGCATGGAGCACCTGGATAAGGTCATTGCCATTGATCAGAACCCGATTGGGCGCACGCCGCGTTCCAATCCGGCCACCTACACCGGCCTCTTCACCGACATCCGCGAGCTGTTCGCCCAGACAAAGGATGCAAAGGCCAAGGGATTTAAGGCCGGCCGGTTCTCCTTCAACGTCAAGGGCGGGCGCTGCGAAGCCTGCGAGGGAGACGGTGTGAAATGCATTGAAATGCACTTTCTGCCGGATGTATACGTCACCTGCGATGTGTGCAAGGGCAAGCGATATAACCGCGACACGCTGGATGTGCACTACAAGGGCAAAAATATTTTTGACGTGCTGGACATGACGGTGGAGGAGGGGCTCGCCTTTTTCGACGGCCTGCCGGCCATCCAGCGCAAGCTGCAAACCCTCTATGACGTAGGGCTTGGGTATGTGAAGATCGGGCAATCCTCCACTACCCTGTCGGGCGGTGAGGCGCAGCGCGTCAAGCTGGCCACCGAGCTGGCCCGGCGCGATACCGGCCGCACCATTTATATTCTTGACGAGCCGACCACCGGCCTCCACTCGGCCGACGTGGCCAAGCTGCTGGAGGTGCTCCAGCGTCTGGCCGACAGCGGCAATACTGTGCTGGTCATCGAGCACAATCTGGACGTGATCAAAAGCGCGGACTGGATCATCGACCTCGGCCCGGAGGGCGGAGAGCGGGGAGGCACGCTGCTGGCTGCCGGTACGCCCGAGCAGGTGGCCGAGGTGCCGCAGTCCTATACCGGCCAGTACCTGAAAAAGTGGCTGGCCAGAGCAAGGGAGCCGCAGACAACGGTTTGAGGGAGGCACGCGAACCGGCGCGCGCTGGCCCGGAGGGGTTGCCGCCGGATTTTCTGTGCACGTCAAAAACGGATTTCCGATATCGCTTCGATAAAGGAAATCCGTTTTTTGATAGATGTGTGAAAATGCCTGTGCGATTACAACATTCCCTGAACAACTCCACATTTGCCTCATTTTTGATTGCACGGTATAAAGGCGTTACATTTACTTTTTCGTTGTCAGTTGGCCTTCGGCAGCTTTTCGGGGTCTGGGAAGGCCACGGCGGTGATGTTGGCGCCCAGCGCGCGGAATTTCTCCACAATATCGCAGTAGCCGCGGTAAATGCATTCCACGCCCGAAATTTCGGTTTTTCCGTGTGCAATCAGTCCGGCGATGATGAGCGCCGCTCCCGCGCGCAGATCGGTGGCGTTGACCGAGGCGCCGCTGAGCGGCTCCCCGCCGATAAAGGTTGCCATATCGCCTCCCACCACAATGTTGGCCCCCATTTTCCGCAGCTCCTCCACATACCGGAAGCGGTTTTCCCAGATTCCCTCCGAGATGGTGCTCACGCCGTCCGCAAGGCAGAGCAGGGGGGCAAACTGGGGATGCATATCGGTGGGGAACCCGGGGTAGGGAATCGTGGAGATGTTGATGTTCTTCAGCTTTCCGCCTCCGGTGACCACCATATAGTCGTCTCCCTCCTCCACGCTGACGCCCATTTCCACCAGCTTGGCGGTGATGATGTCCACATGCTTGGGGATCACCGAGCGGATGCGCACCTGCCCGCCGGCTGCGGCTGCCGCTACCATATAGGTCCCGGCCTCGATCATGTCCGGAATAATGGTGTAGCTGCACCCATGCAGCTCCCTGACGCCCCGGATTTTGATGACCGTTGTGCCGGCTCCGGTGATGTTTGCCCCGCAGGTGTTCAGGAAGTTGGCGAGATCCACAATGTGCGGCTCCCGCGCGGCGTTGTCGATGACGGTGGTTCCCTCGGCCAGAACCGCCGCGAGCATCAGGTTGGCGGTGGCGCCCACCGACGCCAGATCAAAATAAATATAGCTTCCGGTCAGCCCATTCGGCGCCTCGAGCTGAATGCTGTCCCCTCCCTTTTGCAGGACCGAGGCTCCCAGCGCCTCAAAGCCCTTGAAGTGCAGGTTGAGCGGCCGCACGCCGAAATCGCAGCCGCCGGGCCAGCCTGACTGCGCCTTGCCGAAGCGTCCCAGCTCCGCGCCCAGCAGATAGGAGGAGCCGCGGATGATGGCGACCAGCTCGCTCGGAGAGGTACCCTGCCGCACATGCTCGGCGTTGATGCGGACGGTGGTGCGGTCGGGGCGGTCAATCTCGGCGCCCATCCGGCTCAGGATCTCCAGTGAGAGGTTGATGTCGTTCACCGGGGGAATGTTCTCGAGCACACAGGTGCCCTTGACCAGAATGGTTGCGAACAGAATGGGAAGCGCCGCATTCTTCATGCCGCTGATCGTGACCTCCCCCGACAAGGGGTGATTGCCCTGAATGATGATTTTGTTTGCCATGCTGCTACCGAACGGAAGGGCCGGCGCGACCCGTTCCGCAATCCTTTCCTGCGGTATTGGGGACTCCTTCTGCCGAGTGCAGGGGAGCGGAGGATGTACGGTTGTTAAAACAACCGGAAACGGTGATTTTTTGTCGATTTTCCTGCCTATGGGAGGCATCTCTTATTATACCATATGAAACGCAAAAAGAAAAGCACTTTTTCTGCTTTTCAAAAAAATTTTTGCTCCCGCGCCGGCTGTTCCCTCCGTTCCCGCCACAAACAAAAAGAACTCCCCGCCTGCTTTCAGTGTATGCGGGGAGTTCTGTAAGGTTTCATAGAAATCAGTCGAATAACGGGCGGTAGTAGGCCACCGTCAGGTCCACAACCATGTTGTAGCTCCGGCTGCCCTCGGGCGAGCCCTGGGACTGCAGATAACCATCGTTTACGGCGTTGCTGACATCGGCGGCCACATTGTCCCGGTATTGCTCAAAGAACAGACTGTAGGCCCGTTCCTCCTGGATTACCTCATCGGTCAGCGTGTCGTATACGGCACTGTAAAGCTCCCGGTCGGCCGAATACAGCGCCGAGGCCACGTATTCATACACATTGAGCAGCGCGCTGTATCGGATATACGGGTCGTCGGATTCCATGCAGACCAAAAAGGCGATCATGTTGGCCTCGTCCTCCCGGGCAACGCCCCGCTGATGCGCCAGCTCATGCGCGGCCGTATAGGGCAGCGTGTAATCCGGAAAATTGACATTGAGGTTGGCCTCGCCGGTGAAAAAGGAATACACACCCGTGATATGCGTATAGGACATCGGCTCGCTGAGCATCACCGGCTTGATACGGCTGTAGAACTGATCCGGAAAATCGTGCGCTTCGGCATACCTGTCGTAAGCCTCCATCAGCTTGTCGTTCATCTCATTCAGCGAATAGGGCATGACGGAGGAGGCCTCCTCTCCGGGGAAAACCAGCTCTTCCGAAAGCGCGGCGAGCTGGGAGGTCAGAATCAGTGCGGTCTGGTAGAGCTCCTCGGCGCTGACCTTCTCCCGGTTCAATCCGAGTTTTTGGTCTAGGGTCGTTCCATAATAGCCGGGGGCAAAATTCCAGACAAAAATGATCCAGATCGCGCACAGCACCGCGGCCAGCTTGCCGGTGTAAATGCCCGCGGAACGCCAGCTGTCGCTGTAGGAGCGGCAAGCGACCACAATCAGGGCGACCAGCAGAACGGGGATCAGAATGATGAGCCCTTCCGCAACCGAGAAGGGAATCCAGACCGTGAGATAGGAGAGCAGTCTGCGCCCCCACAGGCTGATATGGGAATTGAACCAGTCCGAAAATCCGGCGCTCTGGGTAAAGGCAAAATAGATGCCGGCGCTGATGACAGCCAGCGCGTAGAGCACCAGGCAGACGCGGGGCAGCCGGCGGGGCTTGGCGGGGTTTTTATGCTGCATCATACAAGCTCCTTTCGCAGGTGCGGGAAGCACCGGTCAATCAGTTCCTTCAGATCGGGCGGCAGGGGGGCGGTCAGCGTCATGGTCTCTCCGGTGGAGGGATGAGGAAAGCGCAGGCTGCGGGCATGGAGTGCCTGCCGGCCGATGCGGCCGTTCGGAATCCCGTAGAGCGTATCCCCGGCAATCGGATGCCCGATGGAGGCGAAATGTACCCGCAGCTGATGCGTGCGTCCGGTCAGAGGCACGGCCTCTGCCAGCGAGCAGCCGCCGCCCCGTGCCAGCACCCGGTAGGCGGTGCGGGAGGGCGCCGCATCGGGGGCGTCGGGCGCGCAGACCTCCCGCACAATGATGCTCTCGGCCGTGCGGTGCAGGGGACGGTCGATCAGGCCGCTGTCGGGACAATCCTCTCCCTCCAGCACGGCCAGGTAGCTTTTCCGGATGTCGCCGTTCTGCATCGACCGGGTGAGCACCCCTGCCGCCAGCTTGTTGCGCGCAATCAGCAGCAATCCGCTGGTGTCGCGGTCCAGCCGGTTGATCGGCCGGAATACAAAGGGAATCCCCTGTGCAGCGTAGCGGGCGGCCAGCGCATTCGCTACCGTGTCGGTATGGTGATTGTGCGAGGGGTGTGTCGGCATTCCGGCAGGCTTGGCGGGCACCACCAGCTCACTGTCCTCATAGAGAATATCGAGCGGAAGGGCGACCGGAGCGATCGGGGCGGATACGCTGTCCGCAATGGCGAGTGAGAGCCGGTCCCCGGCCCGGAGCAAACGGCGCACCGTGACGCGCTCCCCGTTGACCAGGATGCCGTCCTCCCGGTATTTGAGGTATTTGAGCATTTTGGAGGAGAGCGGCAGCTTCCGGCGGAGAAACTCCCGCACGCAGAGAGCATCCTCCTCCGGCGTCACGATCCATTGCATTTCCGGAACCTCTTTTACAGTATTTACTTTATTATACCATTTCTAATCGCGGATTACAAGATGATTTTTTGCAGGGAAATTGAAATTATTATGAATTGTTGGCAAAAATGCTTGCAGAAGGAAGACGATTGTGATACAATAAACACGCCCCGATGATGGGGAATCACTCCCGGAAAGGAGTTTCGATATATGAACCACAAACAAACGCTGGCGTTTCTTTTGTCGCTTGCACTGCTCCCCGCGCTGCTGTTTTCCTGCGGGAACGGGGATGAGGAGCCTGTCCGCACCGAAGCCGGCACGCAGGTGCAAACCGAGCCGGAAACGCCCGAAACCGAGGACCCGACCGACTACGAGGCGCTTTCCGCCCTGCCGTTCCAGGATCTGGCTGAAAGCCCGGCCGGGGATTTTACCTTCACCGAATCGAATGGGAACATTACCATCACCGGTTATACCGGCTCGGATACCAAGCTGCGCATTCCGTCAAGCATCAACGGAAAGCCGGTGACAGGGCTTGCCGACGGCGCTCTGCGGGATCAGACCGGGCTGACCGTGCTCTGGATTCCTGACAGCGTGACCGAATTCGGCGAGGAGATTCTGAAGGGCTGCACCGATCTCTATGCGCTGCACACCCCGCTTCCGGGCGACGCCGACAAGGCGTATCTCGGCTACCTCTATGGCGCGCTCAGTTACCAGACCAACAATGTGGCCGAGCTGCGGACGCTGGATTTTCTTGAGCTGGGCGGAACGCTCACAACCCTGCCGGCCTATGCGCTGTACGATTGCAACGATCTGGTCTGTGTCCGTCTGCCCGAAAGCGTGACCTCTCTTGGGGAGTTCTCGCTCTATCGCTGTGAGTCGCTCAAATATATCAACACCGAGGGGTTGCAGGCCGTGGGGCGCTATGCGTTCGGGCTTTGCACGTCTCTGACCGAGCTGACCTTTGGCGCCTCTCTGAGCGAAATCGGCCTGGGAGCATTGGAAAACTGCACCTCCATGCGCCGCCTGACCTTGCCCTTTGTCGGAGGCAGCGCCGGGGAAAACCGATATCTCGGATATGTGTTCGGAGCGGCGGATCCCGGCTTTTCGGGCGGATTCTTTCCGTCCTCGCTGCGGGAGGTGATTCTGCTGCCCGGCTGCGATTCGCTGGGGGATTATGCGTTTTATGAATGCAGCGCGCTGCGCTCGGTCTCTCTGGGGGATGACCTGACCTCCATTGGCGTGCGTGCCTTTTCGGGCTGCAGCGGCTTGCGTGAGCTTGTCCTGCCCGACAGCCTGCAGACCGTGCGCGAGCATGCGTTTTCAGGCTGCAGTGCGCTCGGTTCGGTGCAGTTCGGGAACGGACTGACGACGCTTGGCGTGCAGGCCTTTATGGGCTGCACAGCCCTGACCGAGATTGCGCTGCCATCCTCGCTGACCGCTCTGCCCAATTCCTGCTTTTCGGGCTGCACGTCCCTGCAGACCGTGAGCCTTGGAGGAGTGCGCACAGTGGGAGCCAATGCCTTTTACGGCTGCACGGCTCTGTCCGCGGTGACTGCTTCCGGAGCCGTGGATTTTGAACAGGGGAACGAGCTGGCCGAGCGACTGCTTGCCGGCTGATCGCAGGCGTGAAAAGGCTCCGGAAGCGAAGGCGCACCGGGACGGTCGGGGAAACTCTTTCAACAGCTTTCCGGTACCCTTCAAAATCTTTCTGAAATATAGGGATCCGATGAGGATCGCACGGAACACGGGAAGCCCGCGCGGTTCGCAGGCTTCCACAAAGAGGACCGGTTCAAACGCTTTCATTTCGTTTGAACCGGTCCTTTCTGTGTTACGGGCGGCGGGGCACCCCGGAGCATTTTCCCGGGCGCGCGACAAAAGCGGAGCGCCGCTCAAGGCTCATTTGTTGACGATGGTCACACCCGTGGGGGCGATTCCGGTCTGGGAATAAACGATCTCGTTGATCTGCGCGATCTGTGCGGGCTGCAGCGTGTCGGCGCTGACCACAATGCTGATGGTATCCCCGTTGAGCACTGCCACGCACTGCTCAAAGCCCTTTGCGGTGATCAGCGACTCGATGTCGGCTTCCTTCTGAATCTCCTCGGCAATGGCGGAGATGCTGGCCAGCGCCTCGGCTTTGTCTTCTTCGCTGACGTCTACATTGTCAACCACCGATTGAAGCACCTCCAGCGCCTCGTCTCTGGCGCGCTGACGGCTGACCTGCGTAGCGGAGAAGTAGGTTCCGCTGTCGGTGGGGAGATCGGTATTGTCGTTGTTCTGGATGTTTCCGCTCGGCTGGTCATAGCCATCGTAGCCGTCGTTTTTGTCGTTGCCGGCAAAGAGCATCCAGTTCAGCCAGACCGCCGCGCCGATGAGGACGATGGAGCAGGCGATGATGGCGTTCCGTTTGCCGATTTTCATGAGAAACAAGCGGAATTTTCCGGGGGCTTTGGGCGCGGCAGGTTCGCCGGGGCATTCGGTCAGAGCGTTCTTCTTGAATTTCATTGTGGAATCCTCCTGTTATGTTGGTTGCTATACTATATGAGAACGGGGAACAGAATATGCCGGACCGCCTGCGGTTGTGCTAACTTTTTGCCTCGGCAATGTAAACGCGGTTGCTTGGGATGTGAAAAGCGGCACAGATCAGGGAGGTCAGCTCCTGCCGTACATCGGAGTTCCCCCCGCCGCGGCAGACCACCCCGATCCCGGCGATCTCGGGAGCCAGACGGGAGATGTAGAGCGCCGACGCATTCGAGCCGCTCCCCACAATTACGTATTCCTCGTTGCCGTCAATCAGCTCGGTGGCATAGATATCCTCGAAGTTTCCCGAAAGCGTCACCGCAACCGTCACGCCGCTCACCCCGGCCACCGATTCACACAGCGTCCTCACACGGCCCTCCAGATAGCTCTGATATTGCTCCAGCTCCTCCTGCGGAGAGGGCTGCGTGGGCTGGCTTGTGCTTTCGTCCGGATCCGAAAAGAAGTCGCCGCTCCCCAGCAGCAACAGCAAAATTCCCAGCGCTGCGCCGGCCAGAATCAGAATCAGCCGCAGCTTGCCTGCTCCTTCCGGAGCGTTTCCGTCGGTTTTGGATTTTGTGAACATGGCAGCAGCCTCCTTTTGCTATTCAATGGCTGTGACGCATTCACAGCCCAACAGTCCGGTTACGAATTCCTCCATATCGGCGGGGTTTTTCCAGATGGCCGAGCCCGAGAGAATCAGCGTGATCTTCAGGGGCTGCATTCCGTCATCTCCCTCCGCCCACTGAATCGAGCACCGCACCTCCCCCGGGGTGATCGAAAAGCGCTGTTCCAGCATCTGTGTCAGAGACTGCGCAAAATAGGTTTTGGAGGCACTCTGAACGGCTTCCTCCATCTGCGCGGTGTAGTCGGAGGAATCGGTCTCGGAGCCGACGTCCTGATTCAGGTCGTCGATCCAGGAGCGAACCGACCCGATTGCCTTGGGCAGCGGCGCCACCAATACGCAGACCAGAAACAGCGAGGAGATGAGCTTGATATGCTTGGAGGCTCCGTTCGGCGCCAGAATTCCGATCAGCGCCACCGCGAGCGAGCCGCCCAGCAGTGATAACAGATAGGTTTGCACGGGTTCTACACGCCTCCTGTGTACGGAATCAAGTATTTTCAGGTTATCCGATGGCCGATGAGCAGTGCGCCAGCAGCGTCATGGCGAGCAAAAGCACCGAGGAGCAGATGCTGACCGCCGCGATGAGATAGCCGGTCAGGGATGCGATTTCGTCCAACAGCCTGCGCTCGCCGTCGCAGCCGAGCATATCGGCGACCGAGGCGCAGATCTGCCAGACCATGCGGTAAAGCAGCAGCTCCACCAGTGTGGGAAAGAGCGAGAGCAGAATCAGGAGCACCCCGCAGATGCCCACCGTTCCCCGCAGGTATCCCACCCCTGCGCTGACGGTGCGCACCAGCTCGGAAACCGAGCCCCCCACCACCGGAATCAGGTTGCCGGCCGCAAATTTGGCGCTGCGCATGGCCAGCGTGTCGGCCTTGGCGGCAAGCGTGGTCTGCGCCGCCAGCATTGCGAGCAGCAGCATCATCAGAAAGGTGAGAACCGTGGTGTACTGCTTTTTGAAGGTGGCGAGCAGCGTTCCCAGCCGCACGCCCGACTCCAATGCGCTCATCAGGGTAAAGGCAAGGCAGATACCGCAGAAGGGAACAATGCTCCGCCCCACAAACTGCTCGAGCAGCGTCATATAGACCGTCAGTCCTCCCGCCGACGCGGCGGCCGTGGTGACATTGCCTCCCATCGCGTACAAAACGCCCATGAGCGGAACCGAGGCGGCCGTCAGCCGGTTGAGTGTGGTGAAATAACCGGTTACGGACTGAATACAGGCATAGCCCTGTGTGACCAGTGAGCCGAGGATGGCGAGCGAGGCGCAGAAGGAGAATGCCCGTCCGACCGAATCGCTCCTGAAGGCGCCGCGCAGCGCCGCAAACACAGCCGAGAGCAGCAAAAGCCCGGTGATCACGGCCAGCAGCCGCAGGCAGTCTCCCAGCCGCAGCCCGACCGTGGCCAGCAGACTGCGCAGCAGGTAGGAGAAGCTGCTCATTTCACTCACCGCGGCGTTGACCTCTCCGCTGTCGTCCGAAAACAGCCCGGGCGGGAGCAGCTCGGCAATCTCGTCCGGCAGACCGTCAAGCAGCTCTCCGAACTCATCCGGCATCTGCTCTCCGAAATTCTCGGCTTCCTCTTCCGCGGCGGTCTGTACCGGCAGGAGGGGCAGAAGCAGGCAGAAAAAGAGGCAGAACAGTGCCGCACGCATCAGCCTGCGAGGTTGAGCAGCTCCCGGGCGGTGGAGAGAATTTCGTTGATCAGAGGCAGGCTGAGCAGCAGAATTTCCACCTTGCCGGCAAGCTCCACCCCGCCGGCCGCCCCGCTCTCGCCGCTCTCCCGGCATAGCTCGGCACAGCACTGGGTCAGCACCGCGATGCCCAACGCCTTGAACAGAAATTCGGCGTAGCCGGAGACGCCCGACAGCTCGGTGAGATTTTTGAGATAATCCACCACCGGTGCCGAGAGCGAAAACACAACTGCCGCGAGCAGGATCGCCAGACACAGCCGCACCAGCGGCAGAAAATCCGCGTTCCATTTCCGGATGATGGTGATTACGGTGACGCCGGCAACCGCCAGCAGGCAGATCCGGATGCTGTCCATACGGTTTCATCCTTTCTGTTCCTCTTTACATCCCGAACACGGAACGCACCATGTCAAACAGCTCCCGGATCTGGCTGATGAGCAGCATGAGCGCCACGATGATACCGGCGATCGTGACGTACATGGCCTGCTCATCCCGGCCGGTTTTGCTGAGAATTTGGGAGGCGATGGCCACCAGAATGCCGATGCCCGCGATTTTGATAATCAGGGAAATATCCATTTTGGGGTTCTCCGTTCCTTCAACTGACTGTTGTTTTGATGGGAATGCGGTCTTTTCATTACCAAAGCAGAATGGCAATTCCAAAGGCGGCGCACAGGCAGAGCGCCACGCATACCCGCACGCGCGCCGGCAGCTCCTCCCCTTGCTTTTCCCGGATGCCGCGCAGAGCCGAGATGTAGTAATCGCACCGCTTGACCTGCTCCTCCCGGTAGCTGCTGCCGATTTCCCGCACAAAGGCGGAAATCAGGCGGCGCGCTTCGCTGCTCAGATAGAATTGTGAATTCTGCAGCAGTGTGCTCAGCCCGACTGCGGACTCTCCTCCCATGCAGGCGCGGAGCAGCTCCCGGTCGGCCCCGGTCAGAATCTCGTTCAGCGGCATGAGGTAGCAGTCGATTTGCGTGCGGATGTAAAAGATCAGGTCGATCCATCCGTCCAGCACCGAGAGCCGTGTCCGCTCATGTCTGGCCGCGCTGAAGGCCGCCAGCGCACCGGATGCGAGAATCAGCAGGCAGCCGAGCAGCTTAAGGGCTACCATTGCCCGCCTCCTCCCAGCGGCACACCGCATAACGGAAGGAGCCACGCCCGTCCCGTTCGATCCCGACGTAGGCGCCGAATACCGCGGCCCGGTGCAGCATTTGCAGCGACGGGCGGCGCAACAGCTCGTCAACCCCGGCGGCATGCGCCGAGGCCATGATGGGAACGCCGCAGTTTGCCGCGCGCAGAATAGCGTGCGCGTCCGGAATTCCTCCGATCTCGTCGCAAATCACCAGCTCCGCCCCCATGCTCCGCACCGCAATTTCAATGCCGACGTCCCGTGGATATCCCACCAGCACGTCCAGCATCAGCTCCTCCCCCTCCAGCGCGGGGTTCAGCTCCTCCCGGGTGTCCACCACCACGGTCCGCATGGCATGGCTGCCGGAGGATGCCTGCACCGCCGCAGCCCGGAGCAGGGTGGTTTTGCCGACGCCGGGGGGCGCGTATATGAGAATGCCGCGCAGTCCGTTCATTTCCCGCAGCAGACCCAGCACCGGCTCTGCCGAGACCTCGGTGCGGTGCGGAATGCGCACAATCAGACCGCTGATGCTGTTGACGCCGATGATTTTTCCGTTTTCCATCGCCGCGCTGCCGCACACTCCCACACGGATGCCGCCGTCCATGGTCAGAAAGCCCTGATTGATGGTTTGATTATAGGCGTAGAGCGAGCCGCCGCACATCCGGTGCAGAATGTCGTTCATCTCATCCTCCCGCAGCGAGACGCCGGTGGAAAAATTGCGTCCGGAGCAGGTGACGGTGGCGATCCGTCCCCGGTGGAGCCGAAGCTCCTCGGCGCGCCATGCGCCGCAGCGACGGATGGCGTCGGTCAGGTAACGCGGCAAAACCTCATATAATTTGTCCGGCAGCTCGGCCGGCTGCCGCAGCACCCGCACGCTTTGCATGGGCACACCTCCTCTTTGTTTCTGTCAGGGGCATGCCCCGTCATTCCGCTGCGGCGGAATTCACGGGAGCCTGCGTTTCCCATAAAACCGCAATTCTCCCCATGCCGCGGCATGGGACATCCTGCCTGCGTTATTGCAGTATATGCCGCCCCCAAAAACAATAGAACCATTTTGTCTCTGGTGCATATGATGTAACAGGATTTGAATGAGGAAAGGAGTGGAGTGGATGGATCGAAAGAAAAGTTCCGAAACTGTGCGTTCGCTGGGAGAGAACGCTTATTTTGCGGCCTCCAACAGTGCGCACGGCTTTCATAGCTATTACGATGAGTGCTTTGACCGGAAGGAGATCACGCGGCTGTTTGCCATCAAAGGAGGGCCGGGAACCGGAAAAAGCCGTTTTATGCGGGACGTGGCCGAGTGGGGGGAGCGGGTCGGATGGAGCGCAGAGATGATTTACTGTTCATCCGACCCGGATTCATTGGACGGCGTGATTCTGACCCGGAACGGCGAGGGGATTGCGGTGCTGGACGCGACCGCGCCGCACGTATACGAGCCGTCCCGGCCGGGGTACCGAGAGGAAATCGTCAATCTTGGGAAATTCTGGAACGCGGAGCTGCTGCGGGGGCATCGGGATGAGCTTGACGCGCTCAATCGGCGCAAAAAGGAAGCCTACCGCCGTGGGTATCGTTTCCTCTGCGGGTATGAGGCGATGGAGGAAAACCGGCGGCAGCTGGTGGCGCCCTTTCTGCGCGAACAGGCAATCGCCGAATTCGCCGCCAAGCTGATGCAGGGTGCGCCGGATGAGGCGCAATTCCGTTCGCAGACCGCCCTGATGCGTTCGGTCGGTATGCATGGAGAGGTCAGCTTTGATACTTATTTCGCGCAGGCACGGAAAATTTTCCTGATTGAAGATTGCCGGGGCAGTGCCCGGCTGCTGATGGATGCGCTGTATCGGCGCGCGGAAGAGAAGCGACTGCGGGTGCGGGTCTCCCGCGATCCGATTCTTCCGGATCAGATCGACGGGCTGTTCCTGTGTGGAAGCGGGCTGTGCTTTGCGCTCTGTTCACCGGAAAACTGCACCTATCCCTTCCGCAAAATCACCATGCGGCGGTTTGTGGATACCGGCAGGATGCGGTCGGTGCGCCAGATGGTCAATTACACAGAGCGGCTGCGCCGCGCCATGCTTGCGGGGGCTGTCGAGGAGATGGATCAGGTGCGGCGCTATCATTTTCAGATCGAGCAGATTTATATTGCCGCGATGGACTTTGCGGCAAAAGAGGAGTTTGCAAAGGCCTTTTGTGAATCGCTGTTCGGCTTGAAAAATTCATAAAATTGTGTTATAATAACCGCGGCAAGGTCTGCAAAGTCCTTGCAGACCTTGGGCTGCGCCCACGTGTATTATGCTGTCGGACAAAAGGAAACGGTCATGCCGGCTGTGCCGGTTGTATGACTGCCGCTCTCCAAAGAGGCAGATGCGGAAAAAGACGGAAGGAATATGAGAAAATGAAGGTTGTGCTGTTTGCGCTCAACGGCTCATGGTCACACAGCAATCTGGCGATCCGCTGTCTGCGGGAGCCGCTCGAGCGGGACGGATTTGAGGTGGCGCTGGTGGAACACCATCTGCACGATCGCACCGCGCATATATTGGAGCACCTCTGGCGGGAGAATGCGGATATCTATGGTTTTTCCTGCTACATCTGGAGTCTTGCCCCCACGCTGTCGCTGGCGGACAGCCTGCACCGGCTGCGCCCGGACTGCCGCATCTTATTCGGAGGGCCGGAGGTCTCCTATGCCGTGGAACGGTTTGACGGGATGCCGTTTGTCGACGGCATCATTTCCGGTGAGGGGGAGGAAGCGCTTCCTGCGGTCTGCCGCTGCATCCGGGACGGAAGCCCCTTTGCGCGGGTAACGGCCGGATGCGCGCCCCATGCAATGGCAGGGGAGGGGATTCATTATCGCGACGGGGAGCCCACCGGGGGCGTTCTCTATTACGAATCCGCAAGGGGATGTCCCTATGCCTGTGCTTATTGCCTTTCCTCTGCCACGCAGGGGGTGCGGATGAAAAGCGTGGAGCAGACGCTGGCTGATCTGCGTCAATTTGAATCGCTGCGTGCCGACTGCCGCATCATCAAGTTTGTCGACCGTACCTTCAATGCCGACAGGGAGCGGGCGAACCGCATCTGGGCGGCGCTGCTGGACGAGCAGTATACCAAGCGCTATCATTTCGAAATCTGCGCCTCTTTGCTGAATGAGGAGAGCTTTTCGATTCTCTCTCGGTTTCCGAAGGGCAAGATTCAGCTCGAGTGCGGTCTGCAGAGCACATATCCGCAAACGCTGGATGCCGTGGCAAGGCATATCCGCCCGCAGGACGTGCTCTCGGCTGTGCGCCGTGTACATGCCATGGGAAACATTCATGTGCACCTCGATCTCATCGCGGGGCTTCCGTATGAGGGGTATGATCGGTTTGCGCAGTCTTTTGATGACGCATACGGCAGTTGTGATCTGCTCCAGCTTGGCTTTCTCAAGCTGCTCTATGGCACAAAGCTGCGGGAAAATATGGAGGAGTACGGTTACATCTGCGAGTCGGATCCGCCTTATACGGTTCTGCAAAGCAAATGGATCACCTATCCCGAGCTGCAGCGCCTTGCGCACATCGCGCAGACTCTGGAGCGCTATGATGAAAGCGGCCGCTTTTCGCATACCCTGCGCTGGCTGATGCCGCAGGTGGCGTCGCCCTTCCGTTTTTGGGAGGGGCTGACGGACTTTCTGGCGCACGCCGATCCGCGCCCGCTTCAGAAAATTTCCCAGCCGGACGCATACCGCTATTTTCTGGCTTATGCGGACCCCTTGGTTCCGGACCCGGAGCGCGGCCTGCTGCGCGAATGTCTATGCGCCGATTTCCGCGAGCATGAGCACAAAAATCCGCCCCGGTTTCTGACCGGGACGGAAGGGGATCGTTGATGAGAATCGGTCTGCAGCCGCTTGCATTTCGTTCACGCTCCGAACGCAGACGCGCTTTTCTCTGTTTTTCTCTGATTGGTTACAGCGCCAGCAGAAAATAACCCAGGCGCTCGGCAATCCGGGCAGCACCGGCAGCGTTGGGGTGCAGCCCGTCCGGCGCGTAGGTTTGCCGCATGATCGGAATTTGCGGCTGAATGCCGCTGTTGGCATAGAGATCCATCACGGGCAGACCGTAGCATTCGGCGGTTTCCTTAATGATTTCCACATAGGTTTTCAGAGGGGGTACCCCTTCACGGGTTTCCACCGCGCGGTGGAGCGGCGTCATAAACACGATCACCGACCGAGGGTATCGCTCAATCAAACCCGTCATCAGAGTATGGCAGGCTCCGTAAAAGGTGTCCGGCGTGCGGTCCGAGGGGCAACCGACCGGCGCGTCTCCGTGCCCGAAATCGTTGGTGCCGCCAAACACCACCACCAGATCCGCATCCGGATCCATACTGTCTATGCGGGAGCAGAAATCCTGGTCAAAGCTGGGCCTGTCAACCGTGGGCTTGTGCTGGCGGGCAAACCGCGTGCCGCCGATTCCGTAGCAGCGTGCTTCGGCAAGTCCGAATTGCTGTTTCAGTACGTTCCAGTAGGTGAACTCCGGAGAGGGAACCCCCACTCCTTCGGTAATGCTGTCCCCGAGAAAATTTGCCTTGATTCCTTTGAGCTGCATGATCAATATGCCTCCTGTGTTGATTGTTGCGCACTCCATTATAGTAATTTTTCGGGCATTTGTCAATCTCTTTTTTCATAAGCCTTGAAAAATCGTCGGAAATCTGCTATAATGAAGCAGGACTGCATATGATAAGGAGGCAATATGGAGAACCTTGTGGCCCAGCGGCAGGTGCACCCGATTCCGCCGCTGTTTTCCGAACGGTCGGAAATTCTGATTTTGGGCAGCTTTCCTTCTGTGATGTCCAGAAACGAAGCGTTTTTTTATGCGCATCCGCAGAATCGCTTCTGGAAAACGGTTGCCGCGGTGTTTGCCGCTCCGGTTCCTGGGAATTTGGAGCAGAAAAAAGAACTGATCCTGCAAAACCGGCTGGCACTGTGGGATGTGATTGCCTCCTGTGAGATCACCGGCTCATCGGACAGCTCCGTCAGGCATGTCACGCCGACCGATCTTTCGGTTATTTTCGCCAGTGCGCCGATCCGGCGGGTGTTTGTCAACGGCAAAACGGCTGCGCGCGTCTACCGGCGTTATCAGCTCCCGCGCACCGGTATGGAGGCGGTCTGCCTCCCATCCACCAGCCCGGCCAATGCGGCATGGTCGCAGGCGCAGTTGGTAGAGGCGTGGATGCGGTTGAGAGAATGATTTTGCCGTGCGGAGGGATACGGTTATGATTTTGGGTCAAAATATCAGAAAAGGCAAAGGCAAAATTTGTGGAATTTTGTTACAGTTTGGTGATTGACAAAAAGATGTCAAAGTGATATAATATGCTGTCAATAAAGAATGCTTCATAGAGGCTCCATGGCAGCAGCGGGAAACGGATCGGATTTCATCCGTGCCCCTGCGATGCAAAGCGGTGGCCGGAAGTGAGACGTTCGGAGCCAGACTCTCTGGCCGAACGGACTGTATGTGTGAACAACATGAGTCAGAAAGGAGTGTGGAGGATGGATCATTGGATATTCGGTGCTTTGATCGGACTGCTGGGCGGCGTTGCGATTGCTTTCCTCAATTTTGCGCTGTCCCGGGCGGTGATCCGCAAAAAGCCGGCTGTTTATGCGTCGTTCAGCATTGTGCGGCAGGTCATACACATTCTGTATCTGGTGGCGCTCTATCTGCTCGCGCCGCTGACGCCTTGGGGCAGAGTTGAGCTGCTGGTGGGGGGCGTGATCGGTATGACACTGCCGATGCTTCTGCTGACGCCGCGGCTGGTGCGCGAGATGCGGCAGGCGTCCCTGACGGAGCGCACGGCCGGGAGTGCGCAGCGGCAGGCGCCGCCGGAAGAGGCGGCATCCCAGCGTACCGAGGGAAATGCTGGCGCGCAGCAGAGCCCCCGGCAGGCTCCGCCCGGCGGGGAGAAGCGGACGGAGGATGAAAGTGAGGTGATTGACCGTGGGTGAGGCTTCAGAGGTTGTTATCCCGTTGTTCGGCGTTTTGGATGTCACCGGAGAGGTGATTGTAATGTGGGTGATTCTGGCCGTTGTGGCGGTGCTCTCGCTGATTGTCACACACCGTCTCAAGGAGCGTCCGGGCGGATTTCAGAATCTGATGGAAACCGCGGTAGAGTCTTTGGACAACTATTTTGCAGGTATTCTCGGCCGTCAAACCTCCCGCAAATATCTGTGCTTCCTTGGTTCGCTCTTTGTTTTCATCATCTTTGCCAATTATTCCGGACTGTTTCCCGGTGTGGGGCTGACCGCCTATGCTAAGGCGCCCACCTCGTCGCTGTCGGTTACCGCGGCGCTGGGCGTGTGTGCGTTTGTTTTTCTGCAGGTGGCGGGGCTGCGCGCAGGGGTCAAACATTATTTCAAGCGCTTTCTCAGCTTCATGCTTCCGCTTCTGGTGCTGGACGAATTCATCAAGCCCGCCTCACTTGCGCTCCGTCTGTATGGTAATGTTTTCGGTGAGGAGACGGTTACCGAGCAGCTATACGAAATTCTGCCCATCGGCGCGCCCATGGTGATGATGGGACTATCGCTGCTGTTCTGTGCCATACAGGCGGTGGTGTTTACCATGCTGGTTTCCATCTATCTGCAGGAGGGAACCGAAATCGAAGAACCCATTTCCAACCGTAAGCCCAAAAATAAAATCAAAAGGAGAAAACAATCATGAACAACCCTTCCGGACTCATTGCCATCGCCGCCGCCATCGCGATCGCGGTCAGCACGCTGTTTCCTGCACTTGGTCAGGGCTTGGCATCGAAGGCCGCTCTGGAAAGCATCGCTCGCCAGCCGGACGCCGCAAAGGACATCCGTTCCACCCTGATCATTTCGCTTTCCCTGATGGAAACGCTCACGATTTACGGTCTGCTGATCGCCTTGATGCTGGTTGCCAAAATCGCGTAAAGGAAGTGTGATCGATGCTGACCATTCAACCGTCGGTTTTCATCTGGACTGTAATCTGCTTCTGTTTGCTGATGCTGATTCTGAACCGCCTGCTGTTCCGTCCGATGCTTCGGTTTATGGATGAGCGGCAGGAAAAGGTAAACCGGGCTGCCGCAAAGAAAGAGGAAAACCGCAGTCTGCTGGCCGAGGCCGAGGCTGCGCTGGAGGAGCGGGAGCGGAAAAACGCCGACCTCACGGCTGCGAACGAACAGGAGCGGATTGCAGCGGCCCAGAAAGAGGCCGATCAAAGGCTCGAGCAGGCCCGCCGGGAAAGCGAGCGGGAGCTTCAGACGCAGCAGGAGCATTTTGCCGCAGAGCGGCGGAATTTTGACGCAGAGCTGGAGCAGGGGCTGGAGGAGCTGGCGCAGGCGTTTGTCTCCAAATTCGTTTCCTGACCGGCGCAGAGCGCTATGAGGGGCGGAGTGCGGACGCGGGAGACTGTAAGCCCGGCCGGAACCCTCAGCCCGATTGATTTGTAAAGAAAGGCGGTCATGGTATTTTCATGGAATTTGTATATGCGCTGATCAACGTCCTGTTGCTTGCCGGACTGCTGATTCTGTTTGCGCGCAAGCCGGTCGCACGGATGTTTTCCCGCCGCCGGGAGCGCATCAACCGGGAGCTGGATGAGGCCGACCGTATCCTGCAGGAGCAGGTTAAGCTGCCGGAACTTCCCCCCGAAGGGGCGGGAGAGCCGGGGCCGGCGGCCCAGGAGGAAATCCATCGGATTGCGGCCGAGGCCGGAGACGAGGTGGCACGCATTGCGGCCCGTCATAAAAACGATTGCATGGAGCTGCGGCGCGAGCTGGTCTCCCAATCCCGCGAGGAGCTGATCGAAAAGCTGAAAAAGCGGGTTCTGGAGCTGCTGGCCTGTGAGCCGTATGCCACCAGATTGCGGGAGCACGAGTATCTGTTCACCGAGCGTATTGTCTCTTGTATCGCGCTCACGCCGGGCGACATGTCCTATCTGAATACACATGACGTGCTCTATGTCACGCTGACCTCCGCGCATGAGCTGCCGCCGGAGGTGGTCGATCTTGTCAAAACCAAGGTGCAGGCGCTGCTCGACAAGGTGGGGGGAAAGCCCTCCCTGTGGGTGCGGGTGGATCCGACGCTGGTCGGCGGTCTGACGCTGCGCATCGGGGATACGATTTACGATTGCTCGGTCAGCGGTTCGATTTATTACCTCGACCGTGCCCTGCGCAAGCGGCAGATCCGAGGGGACGAAACGCCGCAGGCCCTGCTTGCCGACCTGATGGAGGGTGTGCTGTCGCGGGAGGTCAAAATTCATCAGTTCCAGCTCGGCCGTGTGATCTCGATTTCGGACGGCATCTGCTGGATGGACGGCCTTTCCGACATCATGTACGGCGAGGTGGTGGAGTTTGACTGCGGCGAGCGCGGCATGGTGCTGGACATTGAGCCGGATCGCATCGGCTGTGTGATTTATGACAAATACGAGCACATCGAAAGCGGCAGCCGTGTGCGCCGGGTGGGCAGAATTGCCAGTGTTCCGGTGGGAGATGAGCTGCTCGGGCGTGTGGTGGATCCGCTTGGCACTCCGCTCGACGGGAAAGGGCGGATCTGGACGACCGAGCGCCGCCCGATTGAATGCCGTGCGCCGGGTATCCCGGACCGCACCGCGGTTTCGGTTCCGCTGCACACCGGCATCAAGGCCATTGACGCGCTGGTGCCGATCGGGCGCGGACAGAGAGAGCTGATCATCGGCGACCGCCAGACCGGGAAAACCTCCATCGCCATCGACGCCATCATCAACCAGAAGGGCAAGAATGTGGTGTGCATTTACGTCGCCATCGGTCAGAAGGAGACCACGGTGGCCGATGTGTGCGCCAAGCTGGAAAAATACGGGGCGATGGAATATACCACCATCGTCTGCGCAACCGCTTCCAGCTCGGCGTCGCTGCAATATATCGCTCCCTTTGCCGGAACCGCTCTGGGCGAGCACTTCATGTATTCCGGCCGGGATGTGCTGATTGTGTATGACGATCTTTCCAAGCATGCCGTGGCGTACCGCGAGCTGTCGCTGCTTCTGCATCGTCCTTCGGGGCGGGAGGCTTACCCGGGCGATGTGTTTTATCTGCACGCCCGTCTGCTCGAGCGCTCGGCGCGGCTCTCGCCCGAGGCCGGCGGAGGTTCTATGACCGCCCTTCCGATCATTGAAACACAGGCCGGTGATATTTCGGCCTACATTCCCACCAATGTCATTTCGATCACCGACGGGCAGATTTTCCTGGAAACCGATCTGTTCAACGACGGTCAGCGTCCGGCTGTCAATGTAGGTCTTTCGGTCTCGCGTGTGGGCAGCGCCGCGCAGACCAAGCTGATGAAGCAGGTTTCCGCCAGCCTTCGCATGAAGCTGGCGCAATACCGCGAGCTGGCCAGCTTTGCGCAGTTCGGCTCCGAGCTGGACGACAATACCCGCAGCGTTCTGGATGCGGGCGAACGGATGATGGCCGCGCTGCGGCAGGGCAGATACGCGCCGCTGCCCGACTGGAAGCAGGCGCTGCTGATTTTTGCGGTGTCCGAGGGCTTTGCCAACCGCATACAGCCCGATCGGATTGAGGAGTATGGTGATCACCTGTTCGATTACTTTACCGCCACGCATCCCGAGCTGGTAAAGCAACTGATGAGCGGTGCCAAGATGTCGCCGGACACGATGGAAGCGGTGCGGGCGGCCATCGGTGAGGCGGTGTGAGATGGCGGGACTTCAGAATCTGAAAAAGAAGCTGCGCAGCATTCGCGCAACCGGTCAGCTTGCCGGCGCGATGAAAACCGTTTCGGCTGCGAAATACTCGAAAATCGGGGCGCTCAATGAGGCCTATGCCGGATATGCGCAGGCTGCCCGCGCGCTGCGGGAGCGCTTCGGCCGGGATCTGGCCTCGGCAATGCCCTGCGGCAATCCGGACGCGCCGGACGGCTATCTCGTGCTGTCCTCCAACCGGGGGCTTTGCGGCGGCTATAACAACGAGCTGCTGGCCGAGGCCATGCGCCGGCTGCGGGAGAGCCCGCGCCCATGGCTGCTGATGACCGGCGGCAAGGTTGCGGAAACCTTTTTTCAGAGCAAGGGGCTTCCGATCCACCGCGCGTTCCGGGTTCCGGACGTGCCCGGATATGCCGATGTGCAGGCACTTTGCACAGAGCTGCTGGAGGCTTACCGCAGCGGGGAGATTTCTTCGGTGCGTCTGGTTTACCAGCATTTTCAGAACGTGCTCACACAGCTTCCGCACGTCGAAACGCTCCTGCCGTTTGCTGCCGGAGAGGACGTGGGCAAGGAGAGTGCCGAGGCGTCGCACCACGGGGCGGCGGAAGGCTCTCCCGCAGCCGACACTGTGCTTTGCCTGCCGGATCGCCGGACGGTTGTACGCGCCGCAGGGCTGACCTGCTTTCAGTCCGGCGTGTATGCCGCGGTTTTGGAGGCTGCGGCCGGGGCGCAGGCCGCAACCATGATGGCTATGCGCTCTGCCTACGACAACGCGGAGGAGACCTCTGCAAGGCTGGAGCTGGAGCTGAACCGCCGCCGCCAGAGCGAGGTGACGGCAGGCGTCATCGAAACATCCTCGGATTTTGAACAGTGAATCCGGAGAAGGGGGAAAAGCCATGACGGCTGAAATCAAAGAGGGAATCATTACCAGAATTACCGGCCCGGTTGTGGACGTCCGCTTCCGGGAGCAGCGCCCGCCCGATATTTTTCACGCGGTGGAGGTGCGCCGCGGAGACGAGGTGTTTACGCTGGAGGTTCTGCAGCACCTCGGGGGCGGGGAGGTGCGCTGCATCTCCATGCAGCCCACCGACGGGCTTTCCCGCGGACTGCCGGCGGTTGATACCGGCCGGCCGATTTCGGTTCCGGTTGGGGAGAACACGCTGGGGCGTATGATCAACGTCACCGGCGACCCGATCGACCGCTGCGGCCCGATTGCCGCGCAGGAGCACTGGCCGATTCACCATTCCGCGCCCAAGCTGACCGATATTGTCACGGCCGACGAGGTGCTGGAGACCGGAATCAAGGTTATTGATCTGATGACGCCCTATCCCAGAGGAGGGAAGATCGGTCTGTTCGGCGGCGCCGGCGTCGGCAAAACCGTGCTGATTATGGAGCTGATCCGCAATATCGCGTTCGAGCATGACGGATATTCGGTATTCGCCGGCGTGGGGGAGCGCTCCCGTGAGGGGAACGACCTCTGGCAGGAGATGAAGCAGTCGGGCGTGCTTTCCAAAACCGCACTGGTTTTCGGACAGATGAACGAGCCGGCAGGCGCGCGTCTGCGGGTTCCTCTGGCGGGTCTGACCATGGCGGAGTATTTCCGGGAGTATTCTCACAAGGATGTGCTGCTGTTCATCGATAACATTTTCCGCTTTTCGCAGGCCGGCTCGGAGGTATCGGCGCTGCTGGGCAGAATGCCGTCGGCCGTTGGCTACCAGCCCACGCTGGCCAGCGAGATGGGCAAGCTGCAGGAGCGCATCGTTTCGACCGAGAACGGCTCCATCACCTCGGTGCAGGCCATTTATGTGCCGGCCGACGATCTGACCGACCCTGCGCCTGCCACCGCGTTTTCGCATCTGGACGCCACCACGGTGCTCTCCCGAAAGATTGTGGAGCTGGGGGTTTACCCGGCAGTGTCTCCGCTGGAATCCGGCTCCCGGATGCTGGCGCCCGACATTGTGGGCGATCGCCACTACCGCGTGGCCAAGGAGGTGCAGCGTGTGCTGCAGCGATACACCGAGCTGCAGGACATCATTGCCATTCTGGGGATGGATGAGCTTTCCGCAGAGGATCAGGTCACGGTGCGCCGCGCACGCCGCGTGCAGCGCTTTATGAGTCAGCCCTTCCATGTGGCCGAGGGCTTTACCGGTGTGCCGGGGGCGTTTGTTCCCACCGAAAAGACGATTGCCGGCTTTGAGGCGATACTCGGCGGGGACTGCGACGAGCTGCCCGAGCAGAGCTTTCTGATGGCCGGCACCATCGACGATGTTTACACGGCTGCCAAGAAATAAGCATACCCGGGCGTCGGGAACAGCAGTTGCTTTCTGCCCTGCCGGTGCCTGCGGAGTACCGCGGAGGCTGCGGGTATTCCCTCGCGTGCGGTCGCTTCCGGTGAGGCGGAGCCCGCGGGGGAGCCGCTCGGTTGCCTGTCTGTTTTGTACGGGATCCGGACGGCGGTTGCTTCCGCATCGGCCGGATGGGAACGGAATTTGTGTGTTTGGAGGTGGCGTATGGCAGAAACCCAAAAGAGCAGGGTACTGACTCTGCGCATCTGTACGCCGGACGGCGTGACCGATACGCTGGAATGCGATTCGGTCTGCTTCTCGATTCCGGACGGCGTCAACGGTACCGGAGGCGGACGCATCGGCATCCGGCCCGGACACATTGCCTCGCTCATTGCGGTGGCGCCGGGCAGATTGGAGGCTTTTCTTGGCGGAGCCTTACAGCTCGGGAGGGAAACAGGCAGCGGCTTTGCCTCGGTTGAGGGCAATGTCGTGACGCTGCTGCTCGGCTGAACGCCGACAATGCCGGAGCCGGTCCTTGTGACAAGGGAACCCAATCAGCCCCCGGCGGCAGTTTCTTGGCTGCCGCCGGGGGCTGATTTCGGTTCGGTAAAAGGGAAAAGCCGGGTGCGCTGTCAAACGGCCGTTCCATTGCGAAACTGCCGGATAAGGGGACAGACGCTGACCGGCTCATTCCCGCTTATCATCGTACAAAAAGCCCACCGTTCCTGTGAGCAGTGCGAGAATGCCGCGGTAGACCACCTCGGGGCGTTCATGAAAGGTCTCCTTCATCTTCTGCGCGTGGTATTCCGAATCGGTGTTGATGGTGGTGCGCAGAATGATTTTCTTCTGCTCGCGCAGCGTGACCGTGACGTCAAAGGTCTGGTCCTGCAGACGCTCGGATTCACAGGTGACCGTGACCCCGCGGCGGCGGAAATCGAGATACCGGAGCGCACAGGTCAGGCTTTGGTCCAGGATGGACGGCAGAATGTCGCATTTGAGCTGTTCCGCAACCAGCCGCCCCTTCCGGGTGACCGAATATAGCGGATCGCCGTTTTCATTTGTTCCGTCCTCCACAATCAGTTCGTTTTCCAGCATCTGGTGAAAAGCCTCGGCAAAATCCAAATACATCACATAGTCGGTTTGCATCACCACATCGTTGATGGTGACAAAATCCATTGGATAGTTGATGTTCTTCATAAGATACAGGACAAAGACTTTTACGTTGTTCATGCTTCCGATTTGAGACCCCATAAAATCCCTCCTTCACTGTACAAGCACCAGTATAGCATATTTTTTTCATTTTTTCAATAGTTTTGTTTGCATTTTGAAGGATTTTGTGATATGATATAAGGGATACAAACAGAAATCGCATCATCAAACAAAAAGGAACAGGTATTATGATTCAAATTGCCATTCTCGGATTCGGTGTGGTGGGCAGCGGTACTGCCGAGGTTCTCACCGAAAATCAGCGGCTGATTGCCGCGCACTGCGGGGAGGAGGTCAACATCAGGTATATTCTGGATCTGCGGGATTTCCCGGAGCATCCGTTGGGCAGCCGCGTGGTGCACGACATCGACGTCATCCTGCGCGACCCGGAGGTCAGCGTGGTTGCGGAGATGATGGGGGGCAGCCATCCGGCGTATGACTTCAGCAAGGCGGCGCTGGAGGCCGGCAAAAGCGTGGTGACCTCCAACAAGGAGGTGGTCGCCACCTATGGCGCCGAGCTGCTGGCGCTGGCACGCAGCAAGGGGGTGTATTATCTATTTGAGGCGAGCGTCGGAGGGGGCATCCCCATCATCCGGCCCCTGCAGAACGATCTGGCCTGCAATGAAATTCTGTCAATCAGCGGCATTCTCAACGGCACCACCAATTTCATTCTCACCAAAATGAAAAAGGAGGGGGTCAGCTTTGCCGACGCGCTGGCGGAGGCGCAGGCGAACGGCTATGCCGAGGCCAATCCGGCCGCCGATGTGGATGGGTTGGACGCGGCACGCAAAATCGTCATTCTGGCCGCGCTGGCCTTCGGAATCCTGGTGTCGCCGTCGCAGATCCCGGTGGAGGGCATTTCGCACATCACCCCGGAGCAGACCGCGGTGGCCGACGCGGTGGGCTGCGCCGTCAAGCTGATCGGTCACACCGAACGCATCGGGGGCAGGGTGCTGGCGCTGGTAGCGCCGCATATGGTGCCCGAGGCCAACCCGGTCAACCACATCGAGGGGGTGTTCAACGGCATTCTTGTGGATGCCGATATGCTGGGCAGGGCGCTGTTTTACGGGGCGGGCGCCGGCAAGCTGCCCACCGCCAGCGCGGTGGTTTCGGACATCCTGAGTACGGCGCCGTCTGCCGGAAAGCCCAATCTGCCGCAATGGCGGCAGGCTGCGGCGGATGACATCGCCGACCCGGCCGACCGCTGCTGCCGCCGCTGCTTTTTGCTGGAGGGGGACGCGGCTGCCGCCGAGAAAGCCAAGCCCTTCTTTGGCTATGACAGCTTTGCGGTGTTCGGGAACGGCAGCTTTGCCTTTCTCAGCCGTCCGATGACGGGCCGGGAGGCCGAGCGTGCGCTGACCGAGTGCGGAAAAACGCTTCGCTGGGTAATGCCGGTGCTGGATTGAGCCGTTGCTGCCGGAGCTGAACGCATGGGAGTGTGCCATCGTTTCCCTCTGCCGGCAGGCCACCGGGGCCGGTGGGTGACGGGAAGAGAGGAGGGCGAGAGCACCGACGGTCCCCTTTTGCGGTATTCTCTTGGTGTAGGTGCGGTTTTTTTCTGAAAGCATTTTCCAAAATGGTTGGGCTGCGAAAAGCCCGTGTCGGCGGCTGTGTTCACAATCGGTTCATCCGTTTCCCTGAGCATAGCCGCCGCTTTGTCGAGGCGCAGCTTATTACACAATGACGGATCGGGACGAAGCTCCCGTCGATGTTGAGCAGGATTTTGGAGGATAGAAGCATGTATTATACTTGTCATTACGCATCGCCGCTCGGAGGCATCACGCTTGCAAGCGACGGAACGGCGCTTGCGGGGCTTTGGTTTGACGGGCAGAAATATTTTGCCGATACGCTTCCGGCGGAGCATGCGGAATCCGACCTGCCGGTGCTTGCGCAGGCCAGGGCATGGCTCGACGTGTATTTTTCTGGCAGAGAGCCGGATTTTACACCGCCTCTTCTGACCGGGAGCGTTTCCCCCTTCCGTCGGCGCGTCTGGGAAATTCTGCTTACGATTCCGTATGGACAGACGGTCACATATGGCGGGATTGCCCGGCAGATGGAGCGCGAGACGGGACGCGGCGTCTCTGCGCAGGCGGTTGGCGGAGCGGTGGGACATAATCCGGTTTCTCTGATCATTCCCTGCCACAGAGTGGTCGGCATAAACGGCAGCCTGACGGGTTACGCAGGAGGAGTGGAGAAAAAAATTGCGCTCCTGAAGCTGGAGGGTGTGGATGTGTCCGGATTTTCGGTTCCGAGGTCAGGAACTGCACTTTGAGAATCTGGAGCCTTGCTGCGGAGGCGTGGCAACGGCGCTTGAAAAAACCGTGCCCTGCTTTGAAGGTGGGGTGGGCTGCCCTTTGAAATTGGCGGTATGCGGCGCGTTATGGAGGGGGCAGAGCAGAGCGACCATGCGATTGGTGCAGGCAGGAGGTTGCGGTGCTTCTGCAATGCGGGGGGAGCTTTGAAAAAGCTCCCCCCAATATATGTTTGCCGCTTCAGTTGATTTCGGTCACATCCTTCGGCTTCCGCATGACCCAGCGGCCGCCGGTGAAGTCCGGAATGGCCTGCGGTGCTCCGCCCGCGGCGATCGAAGCGGCTGAGAGTGCGGTAATGCTCATCCACGCGGCCGCGTCGTAGACGTCAATCGGCATCTCGGTTCCGGCCCGGAGCGCGTCGACAAAGGCGCGGAACTCGATGCTGTCGATGCCGCCGTGCCCCGCGCGGATCTGCTCCTCGGTCATCCGGCTCCAGACCGGAGGGAGATATTCCGGCTCGTATTTTGCCGCGTTGCCCATGTTCTCCCGGTAAAAGCGCTGGGTGTTGAAGGTCTCAGGTTCACCTGCCAGATACACCATATTGCAGTTCTGCTCATACATTCCTCGGGTTCCGCGCACCGTAAACTCCCGGGCATAGGAGCGGGGAAGGGTGGTATCCAGCCGAAGCGAGATTGTAGCCCCGTCTGCACAGGTAATCAGGGTGTTCACAATGTCCCCTTGGCGGAAGGTTTTGCCGGTCAGCTCGGGGTATTCCTCCCGGTGTGTGCGCAGGAATTCGGCCATACCGGCCGACTTGGAGGCGACCGACACCAGCGAGAGCATCTGATTGCCGCGGTTGATGTTCAGCAGCTTTGCAATCGGTCCCAGCTCATGGGTGGGGTAGTTGTCACAGTTCCGCAGGAGGTAGTTGCGCAGGCGATAGTGCCGGTTTTTGAGCCCGCCGGCGATTTCGTCACCCAGAAAATGGCCGTAGCAGCCGTGGCAGTGTACAATTTCCCCCAGCAGACCGTGCCGCACCAGCGAGGTTGCCAGCAGCTCCTGCCGCCCGAAGCAGCAGTTTTCCATCAGCATCAGAGGGGTGCCGGTGCGTTCCTGCGTGCGCACCATCTCCCATAGGCTTTCGAGATTGTAGGCTCCGCCCACCTCGAGCGCCACCGGGATGCCCCTTTTCAGGGCTTCGACGGCAATTTCCACGTGCATTTCCCATGCGGCGGCCACCAGAACCGCATCCAGCCCGCCATGGGACAGCAGTTCGGTGTAGTCGGTGGTGCCGAACGGCCGTTTGCCGCTCTTTTGCTCCACATCATTCATTGCCTGCTCGGTGCGGTCGGGGTAGGCGTCGCAGACTGCGGCAACCGCCACATCCTCCATGTTCAGGAGAATGCTTTTCGTCAGTGAGGAGCCACGGCAGCCGTAGCCGACAACTCCGAAGTTCAGCTTTTTCATATCATCCGTCCTTTCTGTCAGGTGCCTATATTATAAAATCCGGTCGTGTATTTGTCAATCGGTTTTTGGCTCAAATTTTTGGTGTCCGAATTCAAAGATACTTGCCAAAACCGCCCACAGCAGCAGAATCCGGATATTTTTATTTTTTTCGGTTTTATTTGAGTAAATCGTTGACAAAGTGTTCGTTTTGTGGTAAAATTTTATTATAATGGGGTAGAAGGTCGATTTGAATGCGGCCGGTTTATCCCGCGAAAATCTGGAATTGGAGGGTGTCTTTATGGAGAAGGACACAACGATCGGCATGGGTAGGCTTGCCGCTCTGTTTGACAGCGGAACCTTTGTGGAAACCGGAGCCTATCTCAAGCGGGACGGCGGGGAACCGACCGGCGTTGTCTGCGGATACGGAGCGGTGGACGGAAGGCTGGTTTACGCGTTTGCGCAGGACAGTGATCGGCGCAAGGGTGCGTTTGACGCGCTGCAGGCGAAAAAAATTCAGGCGTTATACGAGCTGGCTCTGAAAAACCGTGCGCCGGTGGTAGGGCTGTTTGACAGCAGCGGTGCCTCGGTGTGCGACGGCGCCTCGGTTCTGTCGGCATTCGGCACACTGCTCGGGCAGATCAGCCGCGCTTCGGGGGAAATTCCGCAAATCGCGGTGATCACCGGCGTTTGCGCCGGACTGGCGGCGACCGCAGCCGCAATGTTTGATCTGACGGTCACCATCAAGGGGCAGTCGCAGCTCTGGGTCAACGCGCCCTTTCTGATCGGACAGGATGTGGGAACGGCCGAATATACGGCCGGGACCGGGCTTTCCTCAATGACGGCCAAAAGCGAGGCCGAGGCTCTTGCAAGGGTGCGCGAGCTGGTGGGGCTGCTGCCTGCCAACTGCGAGGAGGGCGCCTATATCGGAGAGATCTGCGACGATGTCAACCGTGCCGTCGCGGTGGAAGGCCTGGCGGGAAGGGAGCTGATCCGCGCCGTTGTCGATGCAGGACGCTTTTTGGAGGTGGGCGAGGGCTGCGCCGAGGAAATGCTGGCCGGCTTTGCCCGGATTGGCGGCGTCTGCTGTGGCTTGGTAGCCAACAATCCCGCCGTTCGGGGCGGGGCCTTGACCGGTGAGGGCGCAAAAAAAGCGGCAAAGCTGATTGGCTTCTGCGACAGCTACGGCATTCCGGTGGTGACGCTGACCGACAGCGAGGGCGTGGCTGTGAGCCGTGCCGAGGAGAGCAGCCCGTTGGCCGCGCAGCTTGGCAAGCTGGCCATGGCGTATGCCTCGGCTGAGACCGCCAAGATCACCGTAGTGACCGGAAAGGCCTACGGCGCGGCATTTACATTGATGGGCTCCCATGCGCTGGGAGCGGATCTGGTATACGCGCTCCCGGGCGCTTCGGTCAGTGTGATGGCTCCCGAGGCCGCGGTGGCCTTTCTCTGGAACGACCGCATCACACCCGACCGCACGCGCGCCGAGCTGGTTGAGGAGTGGCGGCAGACCCGGGCGTCTGCGGTCAGCGCCGCGGCCGACGGCAGCATTGACGATGTGATCGATCCCGCCGAGCTGCGTTCCCGCATCTGCTCCGCGGTATATATGCTGCTTGCCAAGCAGAGCGGCGCGCCGCTGCGCCGGCACTGCAATCTTCCGCTTTGACGGCCGGAGGGATGAGAATGAAGGATATGGTTTGGATCGCTTTGACCGCCAACGGCAATTCGTTTGCCGAAAACGCGCTGGAGGCCCTGAATGTGACCCTGGTGGGAATGGTGACCATTTTTGCCGTGTTGGCGCTGCTCTGGGGCATTATTGAGCTGCTGCACCGGATATTGTCGTCCGGCAAGGCGCTCGCCAAGGAAGGCAAAGCCGGCAAGGCGGAGCCTCCCGTCTCCCCCGCGCCAACGGCTCCCGCCGCCTCCCCTGCCGCGCAGACAGGCGACGACGGTGCGCTGATTGCCGCCATTACGGCCGCTGTTTCCGCCGCAATGGCCGAGGAGGGCTACACCGGCGGCTTCCGCGTGGTGTCCTTCCGCCGGGTTCCCCCGCGTGGGCAGGGCAGATTTTAGATTGAGAATCAGATCAAACAGAGAAAGGATAATTTTGAGGTGAATCCAATGAAAACTTACCGTGTAACCGTGAACGGCGTTGCTTATGACGTTGTTGTAGAGGAGCTGAATGCCGGCGCCGCTCCGATTCCCGCCGCTCCGGCACCGGCTGCGCCTGCTCCTGTGGCGCATACGGCGCCTGCTGCTCCCGCCGCACCCTCTCCCGCGCCTGCTCCTGCTCCCGCAGCCCAAGCCGCCCCCGCCGCTCCGGCTCCTGCCGCTGCTCCTGCCGGCGCAACCGTGATCAAGGCGCCGATGCCCGGCACCATCATCAAGGTGAACGCAAAGCCGGGTGATGCGGTGAAGAGAGGGGATGTGCTCTGCGTTCTGGAGGCCATGAAGATGGAGAACGATATTATGGCTCCGGACGACGGAACGGTTGCAACCGTGGCGGTCAGCGCCGGGCAAACCGTTCAGACCGACGCTGTGCTCATCACGCTCAACTGACCCCCCATCAGGGAACCTGAATCAGGGGGGGGGTGACACGATATGATAGACAGTATTCGGACATTTCTCGAGTCCACAGGAATCGCACGGCTGATCGACAGCGGCTGGCTGCCCAGCCTGCAGACGCTGGTGATGCTTCTGATCGCCGGGGTTCTGGTTTACCTCGCCATCGGCAAGGGCTTTGAGCCGCTGCTGCTCCTGCCGATTGCCGTCGGCATGCTGCTGACCAACCTCCCGGGCGGAGGCATGTTCCATCTCGACCTGTTTCTGCAGCCCGAGGTGGATTATCTTGAGGTGTTCCGCACCGGCGGGCTGCTTGATTTGCTTTATCTCGGTGTGAAGCTGGGGATATACCCCTGCCTGATCTTTATCGGCATCGGTGCGATGACCGATTTCACACCGCTGATTTCCAACCCCAAGAGCCTGCTCATCGGCGCGGGCGCACAGCTCGGCGTGTTTGTGGCTTTCTCGGGGGCGCTCATGTCGGGGCAGTTCACAGGAGCCGAGGCGGCCTCCATCGGTATCATCGGGGGCGCAGACGGCCCCACCGCCATTCTGGTGACCAAAACGCTGGCGCCCGATCTGCTGGGAGCCATTGCGATTGCCGCGTATTCCTATATGGCGCTCATACCGCTGATCCAGCCGCCGCTCATGAAGCTGTTGACCACAAAAAAGGAGCGCAGCATCCGCATGACCGAGCTGCGCAAGGTTTCCTTTGTGGAAAAAATCGTATTTCCGCTTGTGGTGACCGCGGTGGTCGGTCTGATTGTGCCGGATGCGCTGGCCCTGATCGGCTGCCTGATGTTCGGCAATCTGCTCAACGTTTGCGGGGTGACCGACCGGCTTTCCAAAACCGTGCAGAACGGTTTGATGAATGCGGTGACGGTGTTTCTCGGTATCAGCGTGGGAGCCACGGCCAGTGCGGAGAACTTTTTGCGGGGGGAAACCCTGCTGATCATTGCGCTGGGACTGGTTGCATTCTGCATTTCCACCGTGGGCGGACTGCTTACCGCTAAGGTGATGTGCAAGCTGACCGGCGGTAAAATCAATCCCCTCATCGGCTCTGCCGGCGTTTCGGCGGTTCCGATGGCCGCCCGCGTTTCGCAGAAGCTCGGGCAGCAGGAGGATCCGGGCAATTTCCTCCTGATGCATGCGATGGGACCGAATGTGGCGGGCGTGATCGGCTCGGCCGTGGCGGCGGGCGTGCTGCTTGCATTCTATTGAGTCGGATGGGATTTTTGAGAAAGGATTGAACATAACAATATGGCAAAAGTAAAAATCACCGAAACCGTTCTTCGGGACTCGCATCAGTCCCTGATTGCGACGAGAATGACCACCGAGGAGATGCTGCCGATTCTCGAGGCCATGGACGGTATCGGCTATCATTCTCTGGAGGCGTGGGGCGGCGCGACCTTCGACGCTTGTATGCGGTTTCTGAACGAGGATCCGTGGGAGCGGCTGCGCAAGATCCGCGACAAGGTCAAAAAGACCAAGCTGCAAATGCTGTTCCGCGGCCAGAACATTCTCGGCTACCGGCATTATTCGGATGACGTGGTGCAGTATTTTGTGCAGAAATCGGTTGCAAACGGAATTGACATCATCCGTATTTTTGACGCGCTGAACGACCCGCGCAACCTGAAAACCGCGATTGACGCCACCAAAAAGGAAGGCGGGCATGTGCAGGCTGCCGTTTCCTATACCACCGGGCCGGTTTACACGCTGGAGTACTTTTCGGAGTACGCCAAGCAGCTTGAGGAGATGGGGGCGGATTCGATCTGCATCAAGGATATGGCCGGCCTGCTCAAGCCTTATGATGCATATGATCTGGTCAAGGCGATCAAGGAGACCGTCAACATTCCGATTCAGCTGCACACGCACTACACCTCGGGCCTGGCCTCGATGACGCTGCTCAAGGCCGTGGAGGCGGGGGTGGATGTGATCGACACCGCCATCTCCCCGATGGCGATGGGAACCTCCCAGCCCCCCACCGAATCGATGGTCGCGGCGCTGCAGGGAACCGAATACGACACCGGCATCCGCCTCTCGGAGCTGGACGCCATCACCCGGTATTTTACCCCTCTGCGCGAGAAATACCTCGCCAGCGGTTTGCTCAATCCCAAGGCGCTCAAGGTGGACGTCAACGCGCTGATCTATCAGGTGCCGGGCGGAATGCTCTCCAACCTGATGAGCCAGTTGGCACAGGCCGGCAAGTCCGACCAGCTCACCGCCGTGCTCGAGGAGGTTCCCCGCGTGCGCGCCGATGTGGGCTACCCGCCGCTGGTCACGCCGTCCTCCCAGATTGTGGGGACACAGGCGGTGTTCAACGTCATTATGGGCGAGCGGTATAAAACCGTGACCAAGGAGTTCAAGGGCATTGTGCGCGGGGAGTACGGCAAGACTCCGGTGCCGATCGACCCGGCCTTTGTCAAAAAGATCATCGGGGACGAAAAGCCGATCACGTACCGTCCGGCGGATGCGCTGAAGCCCGAGCTGGAGCAGCTGCGGAGTGAGATTGCCCCCTATCTCGAGCAGGACGAGGATGTGCTTTCCTACGCGCTCTTCCCAGAGGTCTCCAAAAAGTTCTTTGAATACCGGAAGGCGAAAAAATACGGTCTGGATGCCGAGCATGCCGACGCGGCGCTCGGGGTGCACGCCATCTGAGGGAGGGCGGCATGGAATGGAAGGTGATGTCCTTCAATTTGCGGACCGAAACGCAGAAGGACGGGATCAACAATTTCCCGAACCGATGCCGGAGCATTCTCGAAATGCTCCGGCGGGAGTCCCCGGATTTGATCGGCTTTCAGGAGGCTACTGATTTCATCAGAAGCTGGCTGAGGGACAGCCTCGGGGACGAATACTTTGTATTGGGATGCGGACGGAACGCAAATTACCGGGGAGAGAGCGTGTGCATCGGCTTCCGGCGGCGGATGTTCGAGCTGATCTCGTTTGATACGCGGTTCTTTTCGCTCGAGCCGCAGCGGCCGGGCAGCCGCCATGCGTGGAGCGACCAGAGCGCCTGCCCCCGCATGTTTGTGCACGCCGCGCTTTCCTGCGAGGGAGCGGCAGGTCCGATTCACTTTTTCAATACGCATCTTGATCACAGGGGAGAAATTGCGAGAGAGGTTGAGCTGGCGCAGCTTCTGCAGGAAGTTTCCGTATGCGGCGGCGCGTTCGTGCTGACCGGCGATTTCAACGCCGAGCCGGAGACTGCCGTAGCCTCCATGCCGCTGCAGCTGCACGGCCGACCGGTCTGCGAGCCGACTGCGGAGCTGGCCGAAACCTTTCACGGGTACGGTACAATCCATGGTTGTAAGATTGATTATATCTACACGGATGGGCACCCGGTCTCCGCCTATGCGGTGGAGGACCCGCATCCGGACGGTATCTATCTTTCCGATCATTTTCCGATCTGCGCCGTCATCGATTTTGCATAAAACACGCCGCGGAGGAGAGAGCATCGGCTCTCGCCCCCGCGGTATTTTTGTGCGGCAGGATATGTCTGTTCCGGGTTCTGCTTATCGGCATTTCTGCGTTTTTTTGGATTTCCGGAGAAAGACAAAGACGAGCGCTGCCAGAAAAATGACAGTCATGATGGGCAGCGGCAGGAGGTCCGGCAGTGCCACGGCAGCGGTTTGCTGCGCCGGGACGGTCAGGGAAGGGAACAGGGCCAGTACCGCGCCGAACAGCAGTATACAGAGCCCGCTTTGCAGCAGCTTGGCGAGAAAATAAAAGCGGAAGCGCAGGCCTCTGCCGTCGCAGACCGAGAGAATCTGGCAGTGCACCGACAGTCCCGACCACCCGGCGGCAAATGCGCAGAGCAGAGCGGCGGCTCCGGGAACCGAGAGGGCGGAGGCTGCGCTCATGCCTCCCGAAAGCTCAAAAATGCAGAATACCGATGCTTTCGCCAACGCGGGCAGGTTGAGAGCATCGAGCAGCAGATTCAGGGTGCCCACCAGCGCCGAGAAAAAAATGACATATGCGCACACCAGCAGCATGCTGAAGCAGGCGGAGCGAACCGCGTCGGTGAAAAAAGCGGCTCCCGAGCGGGAGACGGTGGGAGATCGGCGGAGCGGCTCCGGCGCTGCTTCCGCACGCCGCGGCAGATGGGCAAACAGGATGCCGGTGAGCACCTGACTGACCAGAACCACGATGTAAAGCGCCACGCCGAATTTCCGGTTGCCCCAAAGAGAGACCCCGACCGCGTTGATGAGAAATGCCGATGAGGGGTTGTTGGAAAAGGTGAGCACCCGTTCGGCCTCCTCCCGCGTGAGCTGTCCCTGATCCAGCGCGGTCATGGCGCTTTTGGCTCCGACCGGAAATCCGCAGAGCATTCCGAGCAGCACCGCACAGCAGCCGGCCGCGGGAATGCGGAACAGCCGGCGGAACAGCGGCGCGAGCGGGCGGATGAGGGTACTTCCGATCCCGCCCGATACAATCAGCTCCGAAATCACCATAAACGGGAACAGGGAGGGGATCACGGTTTTGGCACAGAGCCGCAGTCCGCGGTTCATATACTCAATGGCCGTGTCGGAATTGCGTAGAATCAGAAACAGGCAGAAGATGCTGAACAGACCAAAACAGAACTGCCCGGGCGTCAGCTCGGGAATTTTTTGCTTGCGGCGAAAAGTGCGCGGTTGGGTAGTCATTCCGCCCTCCTATCTTGCATAAATATGGAACACAGCCTCATGCGGACCCGGCAGAGCATTCGTCCGTGTGGGGAGCTATCAACAATTTACTCACCGAGGCTGTGTTTTATGCCGGAGAGCCGCCGTTTTTCCGGGAAGCCGTCGGCATCCTTTCATGATGCCGGAAAGGAGCACATGATGAAACAACGAAGAAGCTGGCAGAACCGCAGGCCTCCTCTTTCCGATCTGCTGCCCAACAGCGAGCTGGTGGTACTGTACGGCGAACGCCGTATGACCGTGCAGGGCTGCCGCAAAATTCTCGCGTATTCCCCCACAGAGATCCGTTTGCAGCTCAAAAAGCGGCAAATCCGCATCACCGGAGAGGAGCTTGGGTGCAGCGCGTTTTCGGGAGGCTGTACCACCCTGCAGGGGCGCATCCGGTCGGTGGAATATGAGGCCTCGGAACAGGAGGAACCGCATCGATGAACCCCATTTTATGGCTGCTTGGATACCGGACGCTGGAGACCGACGCCGCCCATGCCGCGGAGCTGCTCAATCTGTGCATGGAGCAGAGCGTCAGTTACTCCGGCTTTTCCAGCCTTCCGGACGGAGGCATCCGCTTTTCCTGTACCCTCTATACCTCCCGCAAGCTCTGCCGCATGGGTCAGCAGAGGGGCATTCCGCTCACCGTTCTGCGCTGCGGTGGGCTGCCGATGCAGCTGTGGGCGCGCCGCCGCCGTGCCGGACTGATGCTCGGCTCCCTCTGCGCGCTGGTTCTGATTCTGCTCTCGGGGCGCTTCGTCTGGGATGTCAGAGTCACCGGGAATCAGGTGATGACCGCCGCCGAGGTGCGGCAGGAGCTTGCCGCCTGCGGCTTTGGGATCGGAAGCTATCTGCCGGGGTTCCGCGCCGGGGAGCTGGAGAACCGGGTGTTGCTGCAGTCCGAACGGTTGGCGTGGATTTCGGTCAATATCGACGGCACCGTGGCCGAGGTACAGGTGGTGGAGCGCATTGCCCGGCCCGAGGAGGAGGAAAAAAAGCCCGCCAATCTCGTTGCGGCGCAGGACGGACAGATCGAATCGATCGAGCTGTTCCGCGGGGACTGCGTGGTCAAGGTGGGCCAGGCGGTGCGCGCCGGGGAGCTGCTGGTCAGCGGAATCTACGACAGCCAGACCGTGGGCTTTCGCTATACCCGCGCCGCAGGCAGAATTCTGGCGCGTACCGAGCACAGCTATCACATCGAAATTCCGCTTTCCTACATCGAAAAGCGCTATACCGAGACGGTTCAGGGAGACGTTTGGTTGAATTTTTTTCAAAATTCTCTGAAAATTTACAAAAGTACTGGAAATGACAGGGGTCCATGTGATATAATAGAAACAGTAAACAGTTTTACGGGCTTCGGCCTGCACAATCTCCCGTTTTCCATCACCAGCCAGACTCTCCGCTATTATGAGGAGGTTCCGGCACAGCGCACGCCCGAGGCGGCTCTGGAGCTGGCTTATGAGCAGCTCGCACGGGAGCTTGGCGCGCTCTCTGCCGACACGCAGCTCCTGCGCAAGGACATCAGCACCACGCTGACCGAGAGCGCCCTGATTCTGGACTGTACCGTGCTTTGTATTGAGAACATTGCCGTACAGTCGGAGTTTGAAATTGTGGAGAGACCGTAAGCCCCGGCAGCGAAAGGAACAACATGAACCGTAAAATCATTCCAATGGAGCATACCGGAGCTACCGCAAAAATTTTCGGGAGCTATGACAGCAATGCCGCGATGATCGAATCGCATTTCGGCGTCACGGTGCGGAACCGTGCGGGCGAGGCGGGGGATTCGATTGTCATCGAGGGGGAGAACGCCGCACAGGTGGCGGCAGCCGCACAGTGCGTTTCCTATCTGCACGAGCTGTCGGGCAAAACAGACCAGCTCTCCGAGCAGACCGTGCAGTATGCCATCGATATGATCTCCTCCGGGCAGGGAGAGGAGCTGCAGTCGCTGGGAGACGAGTGCATCTGCGTGACCACCAAGGGCAAGCCCATCAAGGCCAAAACCGTGGGGCAGAAGCAGTATGTGGATTCCATCCGCCGCAACACGGTTGTGCTCGGCGTAGGGCCTGCGGGAACCGGAAAGACCTTCCTTGCGGTGGCGATGGCGGTGCGTGCCCTGCGCGAAAAGCAGGTCAGCCGCATCATTCTCACCCGCCCGGCAATCGAGGCGGGGGAAAAGCTGGGCTTCCTGCCCGGCGACCTGCAGAGCAAAATCGATCCCTATCTCCGGCCGCTCTATGACGCGCTCTATGAGATGATGGGGGCCGAGAACTACCAGAAGCTGGTGGAAAAGGGAACCATCGAAATTGCCCCGCTTGCTTATATGCGCGGGCGCACGCTGGATGATTCCTTCATCATCCTCGACGAGGCGCAGAACGCCACGCCCGAGCAGATGAAAATGTTTCTGACCCGCCTCGGCTTTCACTCCAAGGCGGTGGTCACCGGCGACCTGACGCAAACCGACCTGCCGCGCGGTCAGAAGAGCGGGCTTTCGGCGGCCGTCAAAATTCTTGCCGGTATTGAGGACATCGGCATTCACTATTTCAACGAGCGGGATGTAGTGCGCCACAGGCTGGTGCAGAAGATCATCCAGGCATATGAAAAATACGACCGAGAGCAGGCGCGGCGGGAGGGCGAAAAGAAAACGGCACAGCATTTTCGCGCCGAGCGCCGCACAGGCAGGCCAGGGGGACAAAATTGAGAGGAGACAGGAAGCATGAGACAGAGGTGCAGGCTCAAAATTGACTTTGAGAATCAGCAGGAGGGCGTTCCGGTGACCTACCGGCTGAAAATGCTGATCCGGCATGCCATCGAGGCGACGCTGGACTATGAGCAATACCGCAATCCGGTGGAGGTATCGGTCACGCTGACCGATAACCGACAGATCCGTGAGCTGAACCGCCGCTTCCGGCAGATCGACCGGGCTACCGACGTGCTCTCCTTTCCGCTGTTTGATTACAGCGGCGAGCAGGGCGAGCCGCCTGTGGACGAGCTGGTGGGAATGCTGGGCGATATTGTCATTTCACTGGAACAGGCACAGCTTCAGGCCCAGGAGTACGGCCACAGCTTTGAGCGGGAGGCAGCCTTCCTGTGCGTGCATGCCATGCTGCACCTGCTCGGCTATGATCATGAAACCGGTGAGGCGGACGAGCTGGACATGCGGCGCCGGCAGTCCGAAATTCTGGAGAGACTGGGGCTTGCGGCCTCTCCCGACCGTGAATAAGGAGGTGAACCATGGCAGATTGGAAATACCGTCCCCGCGCCGAGCGGGAGGCCGAGGCAGAAAAAAGGCTGAATGAGCAGAATCAGGCAGCAATCCGCGAGGAAACGCCCGAGGGCTTTGCCTCACGGAACGTCAAGGTCATCACGTTTGTGGTCTGCCTTGCCATTTTCCTGATTCTGTTCGGTCCGGTCAATATCTTCTGGCTGCAAAAGCAAAAGCAGGCCGGCGAGGTGAACGGCGCGGTGATGACCGAGGCCGACGCCATCCGCCTTTCCTCTCTGGGGAAAAACCTGCGTCTGGAGGACCTGCGGCAGTTTGAGGGCACGCTCAACGAGAGTGACAGCGTCACGATTTACACCGTTCTCTTTGACGACTATGTGCTGATGGCCATGGCGCCGGCGGGAGACGAGCAGATTGACGTTTGTACCCTGACCCATATCGATACCGAGGAGCAGGTGGATCTGATGACCGGAGACGTGCGCGCGTTTTTTGAAGCGCATTCGGAATGAAAGAAAGGAATGCTGACAGCTATGAAACGTACAGGCTTTCTTGCGGTGATGGGGCGCCCGAACGTCGGCAAATCCACGCTGGTCAACCGCATGGTCGGACAGAAGGTGGCCATTGTCTCCCCCAAGCCGCAAACCACGCGCGGGCGCATTCTGGGCATCCGCACAGAGGGGGAAGATCAATACGTATTTATCGATACGCCGGGGATTTTTGCGGGGCAAAACCCGCTGGGGCAGTACATGGTGCGCACTGCCCGCAGTGCCGTGAACGACTGCGACGGAGCGATTCTGGTGGCCGATGCGGGCTTTGACCCGGGGGATATTGAGCGCGGCCTGATCGGGGCCTTCCGCAAGGCCGGCATTCCCGCCGTACTGGCGCTCAACAAAATCGACCGGATCCGGCGGGAGCGGCTGGCGCAGACCATCGCCGCCTATGCCGCACTTCATTCCTTTGCCGCCGTGGTCCCTGTCTGCGCCAAGAGCGGCAAGGGCGTGGATGAGCTGCTGGAGGAATGCGGTCAGCTCCTGCACGAGGGGGACTGGATTTTTGAAGAGGATATGATGACAGACCAGTCGGCGCGTCAGATGGCGGCCGAGATCATCCGGGAGAAGATTCTCCGCACCGTCAACCGCGAGGTGCCGCACGGCATTGCCGTGGTGATTGAGGCCTTTGACGAGGAGCCGCAGCTCACCTCGATCCGCGCCGAAATCTTCTGCGAAAAGGAATCCCACAAGGGGATACTGGTCGGCAAAAACGGGGAGACGCTCAAGCGCATCGGCTCGTATGCGCGGGATGATCTGGAGCGGCTGCTCGGCACACAGGTGTATCTCAATCTCTGGGTCAAGGTCAAGGAGAACTGGCGGGAGAGCCTGAAGGATCTGCGGAGCTTTGGCTACGGCGAAATCTGAAACGGCGGGAGAGGAGTGTGTGCGCGATGCCCATGCATGAGGCGATTGACGGCATTGTGGTGCGGGTGCGGGATATGGGGAACTGCGACCGCTATCTCTCGCTGCTCACGGCCGAGCGGGGACGCATTCCGCTGCTGGCCAAGGGCAGCCATTCCATGCACAGCACGCAGGCGGCCGTCAGCCAGATGTATACCTACGGCAATTACGAATATTACCGGAAGGGGAGCATGAACATTCTCAAGGGCGGCAGCGTGATACAGCCCTTTTACTCCTTGAGCGCCGACATCGACCGGCTCAATCTTGCCGCCTACCTCTGCGACCTGACCGTGGAGCTGACCGACGAGGGGGAGGAGGCCGGAGACATGCTCCGGCTGCTGCTCAATTCGCTGCACGCGGTCAGCCGGGAGCTGCGCCCGCAGGAGCTGGTCAAGGGGGCGTTTGAGCTGCGCGCCGCAGTGCTTTCGGGCTACGCGCCGGATCTCTCGGGCTGTGCCGGATGCGGCCGGGCGGAGTCCGAGCTTTTTTGTCTGGACGTGATGAACGGCGCGCTGATCTGCCGGGAGTGTCGCGCGCAGAGGAACGCGGCGGTCGGCCGGCCGTCGTCCGACGAGGAGCTGCGGGAGGCCGAAATCGTCGGGCTGATGACGCCGGCGGTGCTCGCGGCCTTCCGCTACTGTGCAGTCGCACCGCTGGAGCGGCTGCTTTCATTTGATCTGCACGACCGGGCCGATCGGGAGCAGTTTTCCCGCCTGTGTGAGCTGTATCTGCTCTCCCACATCGGTCACGGCTTCGATTCGCTGCAATTCTATCACAACATGCGGGCGCCGCAGGCATCCGCCGACAAAGGAAATCAACATGAGCTTTTCCAACAAAACACTGACCACACTGGAGTTTGATAAGGTTCTGTCCATGCTGGCCGAGTGCGCGCCGACCGAGGGGGCAAAGGGGCTGGCGCTCTGCCTGATCCCCTCGTCCGACCGGGTGGAGATCGCCCGTCGGCTGGCCCGCACCACCGACGCCCGCCGGCTGGCCGAAGCCAAGGGAATGCCTCCCTTCGGCAGCGTGCGGGAGGTGAGCGCGGCCTGCGAGCGGGCCGAAAAGGGGGCGATGCTCACCACGCGCGAGCTGCTGGAGATTGCCGGCGTACTGCGCTCGGCGCGGCAGTTGAACGACTATAACCGGGTCAACCGGACGTTTCCCACCTCGCTGGACGAAATTTTTGAGCGTCTGCTCCCCAACCGCACGCTGGAGGAGAAGATCACCCGTGCCATTCTCTCGGAGGATATGATTGCCGACGAGGCCAGCCGGGAGCTGGCCGACATCCGCCGCAAAATCCGGGATACCAACAACCGCATCAAGGAGACCCTGCAGCATTATATCAACGGCTCCTATTCCAAGGTGCTGCAGGACAATCTGATCACCACCCGCAACGGCCGGTATGTGCTTCCGGTACGCGCCGAATGCAAAAACGAGGTCAAGGGGCTGGTGCATGACACCTCCTCCTCGGGCGCCACGCTGTTCATCGAGCCGATGGCCGTGGTGGAGGCCAACAACGAGCTGCGCATGCTGCACTCCAAGGAGGAGCATGAAATCGAGCGCATTCTGTTTGCGCTGTCGGCCGATGTGAGCGCGGTTTCCGAGTCGCTGCGGCTCAACTACTACAATCTGACCGAGCTGGCCTTCGCATTTGCGTGCGGGGAGCTTTCCTCCCGCATGAACGGCTGCGCGCCGGCCCTTTCGGAGAACGGCGTGATCGATCTGCGCCGCGCGCGGCATCCGCTGATCGACAAAGCACAGGTGGTGCCAACAAACATCCGTATGGGGGATGGCTGCGATACCCTCATCATCACCGGCCCCAATACCGGAGGCAAGACCGTCACCCTGAAAACGCTCGGTCTGTTTGCGCTGATGGCACAGGCAGGGCTGCACATCCCGGCCGACCCAGAGTCGTCGGTGCGGGTATTTGGCAAAATTCTGGTGGATCTCGGGGACGAGCAGAGCATTGAGCAGTCGCTCTCCACGTTTTCCTCACACATGGTCAACATTGTGTCGATCATGCGGGAGGTGGACGGCAGCGCGCTCTGCCTGTTCGACGAGCTGGGGGCCGGAACCGATCCGGTTGAGGGCGCGGCGCTGGCGGTTGCCATCATCGAGTCGGTGCGGGCGGCCGGCGCCATGTGCGCGGCTACCACGCATTATACCGAGCTGAAAACCTTTGCGCTCAATACGCCGGGTGTGCTCAACGCCTCCTGCGAGTTTGATGTGGCCACCCTCAAGCCGACCTATCGGCTGATCATCGGCACGCCGGGCAAATCCAATGCCTTTGCCATTTCGGCGCGTTTGGGGCTGCCGGAGTCGGTCATTGCGCTGGCACGGCAGCATGTGAACACCGATCACCGGCAGTTCGAGCAGGTGATCGAGCAGCTTGAGGCCACCAGACTGGAGGCCGACCGCAACCGGGCCGAGGCCGAGCGGCTGCGGGTTGAGTATGAGAAAAGGGCCAAGGAGGCGGAGGAAGAAATCGCCCGTCGCAGGAGCGAGGCCGAGCGGGAGATCGAGCAGAACCGCCGCCGGGCGCAGCAGATGCTGGACAGTGCCCGCGCCTCGAGCGAGTTCATCTTTGCACAGCTTGAAAAGGCGAAAAAGGCCGAGGAGGCCGGGCGCGTGCGGGAGGGGCTGGAGGAGGCCCGCCGCGCGGTGCGCGCCGAGCTGCGCCGCAACGCGGATGAGGTCAATCCGGTAGAGGAGCGCAAAAACGCCCGCTATGTTCTGCCGCGGCCACTGCAGAAGGGAGACCGGGTTTACCTTGTCAATATCGACAAGGAGGGGGTTGTGCTGGAGCCGCCCGACAGGAGCGGTACGGTTCTGGTGCAGGCGGGCATCCTCAAAACCCGCACCAAGCTGCAGAATCTGCAGCTGATCGAGCAGGAGGCGCAGGTCATCCGGGATGGCAGCGCCGCCCCCGCCTCGGGCTATCGGCTTCAGGTCAACCGGGATTTTCGGGATGAGATCGATCTGCGCGGCCTGCTGGGCGACGAGGGCTGGCAGGAGGTGGACAAATATCTGGACGAGGCCATTGTCGCCGGATTTACCAAGGTTCGCCTGATTCACGGCAAGGGAACCGGCGCGCTCAAAAACGCCATCTGGCAGCATCTCAAAAAGGATCGGCGCGTCGCCTCTTATCGGCTTGGCCAGTATGGAGAAGGAGACGGCGGCGTGACCGTTGTGGAGCTGAAATGATCGGCGGCAGGCCGGGCGGCGTAACCTTGCAGAGCTGAAAGCATCCGCGCGGATGCCCGGATGCTCAGGTCTGCCGCCCGGGGTGAGGGAAAGGGGCAAACGGAGGTTGAGAAGATGAAGCGATCTGTGAACAGTTGCCGGCGATGGACGCGGGCGGGCGTTGTACTGGGCTTGCTGCTGCTGACCGTCACCGCGGTTCTGCTGCTGCGTGCGGGTGCGGCAGACTGGCTGAAAGAGCTGCTCGCTCTGACCGATTTTCCGCTGTCTCCAAAGCCCCGTGCGTTTGGCTGGTTTCATCTGGCCTCGGTCGGCGTTTGCCTGCTGTTGACGGCGGGAGCGGTTTTGCTGGCGTGGCGAATACCTTCCGCCCGCTGCGCGGAGGCTACCGACCGCACGGTGTTTGCCTGCGGCGTGACCTTTGCGCTGCTGGAGCTTTATAAGCAGTTGTATTGCTTTTTTGTGATCGGGAACGGATTTTACGATTATTCCATTTTCCCGTTTCAGTTCTGCTCACTACCGATCTATTTTTGCCTGCTTGTCCCGCTGCTGCCTGCGGGACGGCTCAAATCGGCCTGCCTCGCCTTTCTCGCGTTGTTCGGGACAGTGGGCGGGTATCTGGTCATCGGATATCCGAGCTTCCCGGACCGCCTCTCGCTTTGCCTGCATACCATGCTTTGGCACAGCCTGATGATCGCGCTCGGCGCGTTTCTGCTGGTAGCGGGGAATTGGCGCGCCGGCACGTGGCGCGAGAGCTTCCGGCGGGATTACCTGCCGCCTGCCGTTATTTTTTTCTGTATGCTGGGCCTGGCGACCCTGCTCAATGTGGCGCTGGAGCCATTGACCGTGCATTCCCCAGGGGTGCTGAATCTGTTTTATATGAGTCCGTATCATCCCACCTATTTCTTTATCATCTCGGATGTGCAGCAGCACTTCGGCTGGCCGGCGTCCATGCTGTGTTATGCGCTGATGTTTCTGATTCTGGGCGCGCTGCCGCTCTGGCTGCTCGGACGATGGCTTGCAAAATGGCGTGGAAAGCGGGATTCTGAAGCCGAAAAATAAAAAAAGGCAGAAACTTTTCAGAAATTTGTGAAAAGCCCTTGCTTTTTCCGCTGGGATATGGTAAAATATACAGGTATGATTTGGCTGTATCTGCTCCGGTGGCGGGGCGGAGCATGAAAATATCGGAGGTTAAGTTATCATGAATCAATTGATGAATATGCTTGTCAGCGCAGGAGCCGTATGGGTTTATGTTTTGGGCGCCTTTGTCATTGTTTTGGCGGGTGGAATTTCCTATCTGGTTGCCAGACAGTCCACAAAGGAGGATGGGCTTTCGAGTGCCATTGCGGGCAGCTCGGGTGGGGACAACTTCTTCGGCAAAACCAAAACCCTGACCAAGGACCGGCTGATGTCCCGCCTCACCCTGATCTTTTCGATCGTATTTGTGGTGTTGGTTCTGGTGCTCACAATTCTCACGTCCAACGTGATTTGAACGCCTTTTCAAAAAGGAGCGGCGCAAATGGTGCGGTATGCCATTTGCGCCGCTTTTCGGATTTCTGAAAAATCATACGCCGCCCATACGCAGAATTTGAAAATCGGTTGCAATACACGCCCGAGTGTGGTATAATAAGACATCATCCATATGAAGAACAACCGGATCGCGGAAACGGCAGAACTGCCCTCCGGAGAACGGTTCGGAAAGGAGCACTATGACCGGATATTGCATCGATCACAATAACGGCGGGATTTGTCCCGCAGCGCAGGGGGCGTCGTCCAGCCCATTCTTAATCATTCTCAACACAGCCGAATTCCGGGACGATATGAGCGATCTTTTCTACCGTCGGGAGCTGCTGCACAGTCTCGGATCGATCCGCTATTGTAAGGCGGAGCAGGGCAAAGGCTGCATTCTGGGCGCCATTCGCGTGCCGCAGAAAAGTGAGCAGCGCACGCAGCTCCTCTCCTTTGGCTTTTACCTGACCGGGCAAACGCTGTATTTGATTGAGGACACCGGCAAGCTGAAGTTGTGGTTGGAAAAGCAGAGGGATATGCTCCACGATCTGCATACGCCGGATCAACTGCTTTTGCAGCTCATGGGGAGAATGATCGAGGACGATATCCTGTATCTTTCACATTTGGAGAAGGCGTTTGAAGCAATGGAGGATACATTGACCGGAGGCGCGCCGAAGGATTTCTTTTTGCGGCTCACCCGGCACCGGCAGAAGCTCTCGGAACTGAATGCATATTACGAGCAATTGACTGCGATCGGAGAGCTGATGCAGCTCCCGTCCTGCTGTCCTTTGATTCAGAATGCGGCTCTGTGGGAGAATTACACCAAGCGATGCGAGCAGCTGCAGGGTTATGTGCATCTGCTGCGGGAGAACGTGCTGCAGCTGCGGGAGCTGTATCAATCGCTTCAGGGGGAACGGCAGAACAAGATCATGGGGATGCTGACCATTGTGACCACACTCTTCCTTCCGCTGACACTGCTCACGGGCTGGTACGGCATGAATTTTGCACGCATGCCGGAGCTGCAGTGGGCATACGGTTATCCGGTTGTGATTGCGGTATCTGCACTGATCGTGGTGGCGGAAATTATTTTTTTCAAAAAGGCGCGGTTTTTCTGAACGCCGTCTTTTCCCATCCTGCAAATGCATAAATCCTCCGGGAACAGTCAGATGTACGGCTGTTGCCGGAGGATTTTTTATTGCGATTTCTGCAGGGGAAGCCTGCCCGGGTACAGGCTACGGCCGAAGATTTCCTTTGCCGGTCTCATATACTCCCGGAGCGGACGGGCCGTCTCGGCTTGACCGCATCGGGCGGTGTGCTTCCTTTCAAATTTTGCGTCGGAATGCCGTTTCCGGCGCTTTTTTGTCCGATTTTTGAAGCGGAGGCTGAATTTTGACAAAGCCTGTGCTTTTCAGGGGAACGATTTTTCAAAATATCGGTGCCGGACAGACAGAGTGCGACATTTTTTCTATCAGGAATATGATAAAATATGGAAAAATGAGGGAGCTATGATCCCGAAGAAAGGAAGTTTTTGATTCAGCAAAAACACGGTCGTTCATATGATCAAAAGCGACAGTCAGGTATCCTATGAGGAGCACGGCGATGCGCTGGTGGTTCGGATCGGCGGGGAAATTGACCACCACGGCGCGGTTTCGGTGCGAACGGGAATCGACGACGTTCTGGCCGCCCAGCGCCCGCCCCGGGTTTTCCTGGAGCTTTCGGGGGTGTCCTTTATGGACAGCTCGGGGCTTGGTCTGATTATGGGACGGTATGCGTTGGTGAAACGGTACGGCGGCAAAATGGCGGTGCTCAATCCCAGCCCAGCAGTGGTCAAAATGATGAATCTGGCCGGCATGGAGCGCATGATCCCGATCCGGACAAGCAGAAAAAAGGGATAACGACGTCATGGCAGAGGCATCTGCCTCAAAATCAAGCCGCGTGAGGCGGCGGAACGGAGAAAAAACATGAGAAACACAGTAGATTTCAGCGCCGAGGTGGAAAACGAGCTTTGCATGACTCTGCCTTCGCTTTCGGTCAACGAGGGAATTGCACGCTCGGCGGTGGCCGCCTTCTGCGCACAGCTCAATCCCACGGCAGTGGAGCTGGCCGACCTCAAATGCGCGGTTTCCGAGGCGGTGACCAACTGCATTGTGCACGCCTACAGGGATACCGTGGGGGAGATCCGCATTGTCGTCAAGCTCTGCGAGGGGAGAATGGTGCAGGTGGAGGTCAAGGACCGGGGGTGCGGCATTGCCGACGTCAAGCAGGCCCGACAGCCGCTGTTTACCACCGACGCCGAGAATGAGCGGAGCGGTATGGGCTTTACCGTGATGGAGAGCTTCTGCGATTCGGTCCGCGTGCAGAGCCGGGTGGGGAAAGGCACCACAGTCATTCTGTTCAAGCGGTTACATAGGTGAGCCGTTGGCTGACCATTCCGGATGGGAAAGGAGTTTGTATCACTGATGGAGCAAACAACCGTACATGAGCGGAATACCGCGCTGCTGGAGCGGCTTCAGGCCGGGGACAGCTCGGCGGAGGGGGAGCTGATTGAGGAGAACATGGGGCTGGTGCGCAGTGTGGCGAGGCGGTTCCTCGACCGCGGCACCGAGTATGAGGATCTGGTGCAGATCGGCACGATCGGCATGCTCAAGGCCATCCGTTCCTTTTCGCTGGATCGTGGGACCGCCTTTTCCACCTATGCCGTACCGTTGATTGTGGGGGAAATCCGGCGGCATCTGCGTGACGACGGGCCGCTTAAGGTCAGCCGCATTTACAAGCGGCAGGGGCTGTCTCTGCTGCATGAAAAAAACCGCATCCTCTCGCAGGAGGGCAGGGAGCCGGGGATCGCCGAGCTGGCCGAGCGGTGCGGCGTGAGCGTGGAGGATGCGGCCATTTCGCTGGATGCGCTCTCCCCGGTGACCTCTCTTTCGGACTTCGTATACGGAGAGGATACCGTAACCTTTGAGGGCGTGCTCTCCGATGAGGAGAGCGAGCGGGAGAGCGAACGCATCTGCGACCGGGTGGCGCTGGCGCAAAGCATCAGCCGGATGCCTCCGCTCTGGCGCAGAATCGTGCTGCTCCGCTACTACCGGAACATGACCCAGCAGCAGGTGGCGCTCCAGCTCGGGCTGACACAGGTCAAGGTCTCCCGCGAGGAAAAAAAGATTCTCACCTTTCTGCGGGGAGAATTGAGCTGATTTCTGAATGTCCGATGTTGCCTTTCTGAATTTTGCCGCAGTCGTCTTGACATTTTTCATCGCTTCTGCTATACTGAACAAAAAGGACGGAAGGAGATGAGAACCGATGGGGGAGGACCGCTTGCGAAAGGCGGGGCATGGTCCGGCATGGGAAAGGCTCAGGGATGCGTTTTCCCGCATGGGCCAGACCGTTCGCCGCGGGCTGCGCAGCACAGCCGGGCGTGCAATTGTAAAGGGACTTTGTGTTTTTCTGGCGTTTGTGACGGTTGCCGGTGCAATGGCCTTATGCATCAGCGCCGCTCTGTGCGCAAAGGTTCGGGCGCGCATCACTACACCGCAGGCGCTTGCCGACGCGGGTGAGCCGTATGACTGTGTGCTGGTGCTGGGCTGCGCGGTATATGAGGACGGGCGGCTGAGCCCGATGCTGGCGGACCGGGTTTCCACAGGTGCGGAGCTGGTGCAGGCCGGCGTGAGCGACACCTTGCTGGTCAGCGGCGACCATCGGACCGACGCATATAACGAGGTAGATGCGATGAAGCGGTATGCCGTGGAGCTTGGCATTCCCTCCGAGCGGGTGTTTCAGGATCACGATGGGTATTCCACCTACGAGAGCATCGCGCGCCTGAAGCAGGTGTTCGGCGCCCGGCGCGTGGTGATCGTCACGCAGCGCTACCATCTCTACCGCGCTCTCTATCTGGCAGAAAAGCTGGGGCTGGAGGCGGTTGGCGTGGCGGCGGACCGCCAGAGCTATTCCGGGTCGGTTACGCGGGGGCTGCGGGAGGTGCTGGCGCGCTGCAAGGATGTCTATTTCGGATTGGTGCAGCCGGAGCCGGAGGTTCTGGGCGATCCGATCAGCCTTGACGGGAACGGAGACCTCACGGCTGACGCGCGCCCGAATTCATAATAAATTTACAGAAATAGGTAAAAACAACCGATTTTTTGGTTGTTTTTATCTTTGATCTGTGCTATAATATACCCAGAAAGACAAGCCTTGGGGTGCGTTCCGCAATGCCTGCGGACGCGGGATTGAGGACTTTCGCAAATCAACTGATCGGTTGAAATACTGCAGATTGAGAAAAGGAGACTGAAAGAAATGGCAAGAATCGTTTTGAATGAAACATCCTATCATGGCGCCGGTTCTATTCACGAAATTGTGGGCGAGGTCAAGGGCAGAGGCCTGGGCAAGGCGCTGGTCTGCTCTGATCCCGATTTGGTGAAATTCGGTGTCACCAAAAAGGTTCTGGATATTCTGGAAGGCGCAGGGCTGGCATACGAGCTGTATTCGGATATCAAGCCCAACCCCACCATTGAAAACGTGCAGTCCGGTGTGGCCGCCTTCAAAAAGAGCGGGGCCGACTACCTTGTCGCCATCGGGGGCGGCTCCTCCATGGATACCTGCAAGGCCATCGGCATTATCATTGCCAATCCTGAGTTTGCCGATGTGAGAAGCCTGGAGGGCGTGGCTCCCACCAAGCATCCGTCGGTGCCGATTATTGCGATTCCGACAACCGCCGGCACCGCGGCAGAGGTGACCATCAACTATGTCATCACCGATGTTGAAAAGAAGAGAAAATTTGTCTGTGTGGACGTGCACGATATTCCCGTGGTTGCCATCATCGATCCGGAGATGATGAGCACCATGCCCAAGGGGCTGACCGCGGCCACCGGTATGGACGCGCTGACACATGCGATTGAGGGCTACATCACAAAAGGTGCATGGGAAATGACCGATATGTTCCACCTCAAGGCCATTGAGCTGATTTCGAAGAGTCTGCGCGGCGCCGTGGCAAACACCAAAGAGGGCAGAGAGGGCATGGCGCTCGGCCAGTATATCGCGGGCATGGGCTTCTCCAATGTAGGGCTTGGCATTGTGCACTCGATGGCACATGCGCTGGGCGCGGTTTACGATACCCCGCACGGTGTGGCGAATGCCATTCTGCTGCCCACGGTGATGGAATACAATGCGCCGGCCACAGGTGAGAAGTACCGCGACATTGCCAAGGCAATGGGCGTGAAGGGCACCGAGAACATGACGCAGGCGGAGTACCGGAAGGCTGCTGTCGGTGCCGTCCGCCAGCTCTCGCTGGATGTCGGCATTCCGCAGGATCTCAAGGCGATTGTCAAGGAGGAGGATGTACGGTTCCTCGCGGAATCCGCGATGGCGGACGCCTGCCGTCCCGGCAATCCGAAGGATCCCACACTGGAGGATATCATTGGCCTGTATCGCTCTCTGATGTGAATAAGGAGATAAGCACCGGAGCGGCCGGTCCGGGCCGCCCCGGTGAATACAGACAACACAAAAACTCCTATGGTAGATCAGAATTTCTATCATAGGAGTTTTTTCACCGATTGTGCCGCAGATGCTCGGTTCGATGGAGACGGGAATGCCTATGCCTCTGCCCGCAGGACCCGCTCGATTTCGCAGATATAGAAGCGGTGATAGTCCCCGTTCGTATAGTTTGAGAGCAGGGAGGGGTCCAGAAAGGAGGTCTGCCTGATGTCGTCGGCGTAGAGCTTGCGGCAGACCAGAACCAGCGAGGCCTCGGCCGGATACGGCACACCCGTGTCGTACAGACAGGTCAGCCCGGCTCCCGCGAATTTGTCGCCGTCCCGTCCGCTGTGGGAGCCGCACCAGGAGAGCGCCGGACGGTATTGTTCGGGGAGAAAGGAGAGCGTGAGCCGCTCTGCGGCTTCCACAATTCCGAAGGTGAAGCGCTGGGGTCGGATGAGGCAGACGGCCACCGGCTTGTTCCAGAGAATGCCGCAGCCTCCCCAGCTTGCCGTCATGGTGTTGGTCCTGCTGCCGTCGGAGGCCGAAATCAGCATCCATTCTTTCCCGATCCGATCAAATATCGGGTCAAAATCCTGCGGGCGAACGGTTTGAAAATGGTTCATAGGGCAACCTCTCTTTCTGCTGTGTATATGAATTTGACACCTGCCGTTGACAGGATATGAATATTGTAATCCGGTTTTCCCAAAAAAGCAAGTCTTTTTTGTGAGAACGGGTAAAAAATTTCCGCGCGCGGCCCATGCTGGGCTTGTCTGGCTGGGGAATGCCTGCGGCAATGGATTGCGGGCAAGGGGGGCCGGCGCGGGGCAGAGCGCAGAAAAAGCGGCTGCCGCAGGGCTGCGGCAGCCAGGGGTAGGACTTATTTGCCGGAGGACGTCGGCGTTTCAAACGCGGTATCCTCCGAGAGGCTTGCAATGACAGCCGCGCTGAAATAATCCAGCGGGTTGACCTGCAGCCCCTTGACTGTCATTTCCATGTGCAGATGAGGCTCGTCGGCAATTTCCAGCATGGCGGTGTCGCCCACCGTGCCGAGAAGCTGTCCTTGACGAACCACCGCGCCTTCGGTCAGGCCTTCGGCCAGATCCTTGGCGAGGTTTTTATACACGGTCACACAGTCGCCGCTGTGGCTGAGTGCTACGCACCAGCCCATCATCGGATCTTCCCAGATCTTCTGCACAGTGCCGTCGGCTGCGGCGAAAACCTCAGCGGCGGCTGCCGTGGCAATGTCAATTCCGAGGTGGACGCGGAAATCCTGCATGGTCTGCGAGAACACCTGCACATCGGCGCTGTGGGCCTTTGCCAGCTTTCCCTCCACCGGCAGCTTCAGCTCCGGAGTGGCGTCGGTGGGCACTTCAGGCTCACCGCCGGTCGGCGTTTCATCCGACACGGGAGGCTGTGTGGGATGGGTGATATCGGTCGTGTTTTCGGTCTCATTCTTTCTGGCGCGGTTGGTCGCGGCGGTAATTGCCAGTACCACGGCAAGCGCCAACAGAATCACAATGGAGGACAAGTACACTGCACGATTGACCCGTACCTGCTTGAGCTTGTAGTAGAGTTTTGATTCTTTCCATTTTTTCCACATAACGTGAATACTCCTTTGTTTTGCTGAATTGCGAACGCGGAAGGCTTCCGGCAGGCCGTTGGCCGCCGCGTATCTTGCTGACTTTATTTTTGCCTTTTGCGGCTTGATTATACAGCAAAACCAAAAAAAGTTTGCCACGGAGGAAATGTTTTTCAAAACAACCATATCGTGCTGCGGTTTTCATACTGTTCGGTCAAAAAAGCAGGATTTTTACAATTAGCTGAATTCTATTTGTGATATTTTAATTGCCATTCATGACGTGTTCATATTTCCGTGATACAATAATGATATTATTTCCAGCAGGAGTGAAGCCGGATATAGAAAGGAATTTCTGTTTCTATGATCAAGATCGAACATCTCGTAAAAAATTACGGATCCAACTGTGCGGTGGATGACATCAGCTTTGAAGTGGGGGAAGGGGAGATTGTCGGTTTTCTTGGCCCGAACGGCGCGGGAAAGAGCACAACCATGAACATTCTCACCGGTTATCTGTCCTCTACCTCCGGCAAGGTTACCATTGCCGGCATCGATATTCTGACCGATCCGATCGGCGCAAAAAAGCTGATCGGCTATCTTCCGGAGCAGCCGCCGCTCTATCTGGATATGACGGTTGAGGAATACCTTCATTTCAATTATGAGCTGAAGGGCTGCCGCCTGGAGCGCGCCCGGCATCTCGGAGAGATCTGCGAGACCGTGAAAATCAAGGACGTGTACCGCAAGGTCATCCGGACGCTCTCCAAAGGCTACCGCCAGCGGGTGGGAATTGCGCAGGCGCTCATCGGCAATCCGCGGGTCATTATATTCGACGAGCCGACCGTGGGCCTGGACCCAAAGCAGATCATTGAGATCCGCAACCTGATCCGGGGACTGGGAAAGGCGCACACGGTGATTCTGTCCACCCATATCCTGCAGGAGGTGCAGGCGGTTTGCGACCGGATTGTCATCATCAACAAGGGCAAGATTGTTGCAAACGAAAAAACCGAAAACATTTCCAGTGCGGTGGAGCGCAGCCGCCGCTTCAACGCCAAGATCTGCGGGCCGCAGAAGGAGGTGCTCTCCATGCTGCGCGGAATGCAGGGCATCTCTTATGCCGAGGCGCTTGCCGAGCGCGACGGGGACGCTTACACGTATATGGTGGAAAGCGAATACGGCGTGGATATCCGCAAAAAGCTGTTTTTCGATCTGGCAGCACGCGGCTGGGCGCTGATCGGTCTGGAGGCACTGGGGATGAGCTTGGAGGACATCTTTATCACGGTGGTGGATCAGTCCGAGGAGCGTCCCTCCAAAACCTCCGCTGCCGCCCGTACGGTGCGCCGCAACCGGGGCCAGGAGAAAAATGCACTGGAACGGGAGGTTGGCGCCAGCCTGCTGGAGGACGCCAAAAAGCAGAGAGCCGAGGCGGCGCTGCATCAGACCGAGGACGACGAATAAGCGCGTCCGGAGGCCTTACCCCGTGTGGGCGGGAGGTATGCCGCTGTGGTTTGCCGGACACGGACGGGGAATTGCCGTTCCCGCCGCCGAAATCAGGGGGCAGACCCTTGATCACCGCCCGGTCGTATATTTGCAAATGGAGAAAGGAAGATCACTATGTTTGCCATCTACCGCAAAGAGATGCGCTCGTATTTCATCAACCCCATCGGGTATATTTATCTCGGAGTGTTTCTGGTCTTTTCGGCGCTGCTGTGCTGCTACACCACGCTGATTGCCGCCACCTATGATACCTCCGCGTATTTCACTTATCTCATTTTTACTTTTGTCATCCTGATTCCGATTCTCACCATGCGCCTGTTTGCCGAGGAACGCAAGCTGCGCACGGAGCAGCTTCTGCTCACGGCTCCGGTGACGATCACCGGTATGGTGCTGGGTAAGTATCTGGCGGCATTGACCATGTATGTCGGCGGCATTCTGATCTCCTGCATCAATTTTATCCCGCTCTATATCATCGGCGCGGCGGAGCGCACGGGGGAAACCACCGACAGTGTTGCGCTGACGCACATCGGACCTGTGACCGGGGAGATTTTGGGCAGCGTGTTTGCGCTGATTTTGCTGGGCGCGGCGCTGATTGCTGTGGGAACGCTGATTTCAGCGCTGACCGAAAACCAGCTCTCGGCCGCAGTGATCACCATCGGTGTGATCGCGGCAATGGTTCTGCTGAATGTGTTCAATTTGCTGACCGACAGTGACGGCCAGCCCCTGATCAGCAGCTATGTCGTGCGCTTTGTGCTGGATTGGGTGTCGGTCATCAGCCGGTTCTCGGCCTTCAGTCAGGGAATCTTTGATTTTGCGGCGTTGATCTACTATGTGTCGCTCGCTTTCATCTTTTTGTTCCTCACGGTCCGGGTCTACGAAAAGCGCCGCTGGGGTTGAGACGAATTGCCGGCTTGTATTCCGTCTCTGACGATACCGGCCTTGGGCACCGGAGCCAACCCGACTGTCAGGCTTGCGGCTTTTGGTGAAGAAGGCCACACCCTTGGCTGTGGAGCCAGGGAACGCTGCGAACGCTGCGGCGGGTACATCCGTGCGGAATTGCCGGGATCGCCTCTCCAAAAAACAATCAGAAAGGATTTCTGTTTTTTGATATGAAAAAAGGTTTCATCCGGACCAAAAAGGCGCGTTACGGCGGAATGACGGTGCTGCTGACCGTGCTGCTGATTGCCACCGTTGTGCTGTTTAACGTGCTGTTCACCACCCTTGCGGAGCGCTATTCCTGGTATGCGGATATGAGGAGCGAGGTCAGCTTCGAGGTAACCGAGAAATGCTACACGCTGCTCGGCTCGGTGCTCGAGGGGAACGACGACGTGAAAATCATTTTCTGCGATACGCAGCCCAATCTGCAGGAGGAAGTGACCTCCCGCTACGTATATGACACCGCCACCGCCATCGTCGGGCGCTTTCCGGAGCAGATCAGTATTGAGTGCCACAACATCTGGCTCAATCCCGACAGTGTGCGGCAGTATACCACCACGCTCAACCCCGCAACGGGGGAGATGGTGGAAACCAGCCTCAAATCCACCAGCGTCATCATCGTCAGCGGCGACTATTACCGCGTGTATGATCTGACCGAATTTTATGTGTTTGAGGACGGGGATACCAGCCAGCTCTGGGCCTACAACGGCGAGAAGAAGCTGGCGGCCGGAATTCTGCACGCCGTGGAGCCGGATCAGCCGGTGGTCTGCCTGACCAATAACCACGGCGAGACGTTTTACGATTACGAGCTGCTGTATCTGCTCGACGATGCGGGCTACACCATCCGGTATATCGATCTGCTGAAGGATCCGATTCCCGAGAACTGCGATCTGATCATCAGCTTCAATCCGAATCAGGATATCACCGTGAACGATGGAGTGTCGGCAACCTCCGAAGCCGATATTCTCGAAGCGTTTCTCGCACAGTCCGGCAATTCGTTCCTGGTGTTCATAGAGGACGGCACGCCCCAGATGACCAACCTGGAGGCATTCTTGGCTGACTGGGGAGTGGAAACCTGCTATTATACCGGAAGCAACGGCGTGTCCTACCGCTATATGGTGCAGGACAGTTCACAGTCGCTGACCTCGGACGGCTATACCATTTACGGTCAGGCCGCAACACAGGGCCGGGCGGCTGAGCTGGTCAGCGGACTGAACCGTGGAACCGTTTTCAAGAACGCTACCGCGCTCCGCTATGCCAACGGTTATACCAACAACGGCGACGGAAGCTATACCAACGGCAGCCGGACCATGTACACGCTGTTCGAGTCCGGACCGCGCGCCGTGTCCTGGGCGAACGGCAATCCGGTTGACGATGCCACCGCCGCGCTGTTCACTCTGACCGAGCAGAAGAACACGGACGGCGGTTCCTCCTATGTGGCGGTTTGTTCCTCTGCCGATTTTGCGACCGAGGAATTTCTGCAATCCGCTGTACACGGCAACACCGATACGCTGCTCCATCTGTTCGGTCAGCTTGGAAAGGAATATACGCCGGAGGGGCTGACGATCCAGCCGTTTGAATCCACCGATATCAGCACCATCACCACCGCGCAGATGCTGCGCTGGACACTGACGCTGGCAATTGTGCCGGCGGTGGTTGTCACATTGGTGGCGATTGTGGTGCTGGTCAGACGCCGCCGCGCCTGAATCCCGGAGAAAGGAAGAATTGCCTGAAATGAATTTTGGAAACAGACAAAAGCTCCGCCACGGCTCGGCGTCGGCTGCCATCATTGTGCTGGTGCTTGCGGGTGTGATCCTGCTGAATGCGGCAGTCACCGCACTGTTCTCCGGCAAGCTGTGGTTTCTTGATATGACCAGCGAGGGGATGTACAGCCTCACGCCGGAAACCACAAGTATGCTGCAAAGCTCCTTTGACGAGGTGAATGCGGCACGCCGGCAGGCCGGGGAGGAGGATGTGAAGGTGGAAATCATCTTCTGCGCCGACCCGGATATGCTCAGGGCAAACGAGCTGATGCGCTATATTTATTACACCGCGCTGGATCTGCAGGATACCTTCCCCAATACGGTGGAGGTCAGGACCACCAACGTCTGGTCCAACCCGTCGTCGGTGGACGCCTACCGGACAAACTCCTATTCCTCGATTTATCAGACCAATGTGATTGTTGCCAGCGGCTCGGAGTTCCGGATCACCGATATCCGCACCTACTATACCTACAACAGCGATCAGGACACCGAGCCGTGGGCTTACAACGGTGAGAAAAAGTTTGTGCAGTCCATCATTGCGGTTACCCGTGCCGAGGCTCCTGTCTGCGGCATCACCGTCAATCACGGCGAGCCGTTTGCCACCGAGGAGGGGCGGGCGCAGTATGAGACCTTCCTTGGCGTGCTGAACAATGCGGGCTACGATGTGGTGTATCTGGATCTGGAAAAGGATGAGATTCCGGAGGATTGCCGCCTGATTCTCACCTTCGATCCGCAAACCGACTTTGCCACCGCGTTCGGAAATGAGGGCGGCGTATCCGAAATTGCCAAACTGGACGCCTTTCTCGAACAGGCCTATTCGTTTATGGTGTTTGTGGACGCGGACACCCCGGTGCTCCCGCACCTCGAGGAGTTCTTGGAGGAATGGGGCATTGCGTTTGACCGCTATACCGACCCGGAGGACGCAAACAGCATTCTCGGCAACTATCAGATCGTCTCGGAGGTCGCGCTGGATTCCGCGGGACTGTCGGTCATCGGCGATTATGAGCCGGAGGCACTGGGCGGCTCGATCACCGAGAATATGCGGGAGATGGGAGGGAGCCCCAACGTGGTGTTTGGCAACGCCATGTCCATTTCCTATTCCAAAACCTATCAGGAGAGCTTTGTTCTGGCCGATGAGGAGAATGGTACCGGCGCATACAGCTATGGCTACTACTACCGCAACAACCGCAACCGCAGCATCTATGATGTGTTCCGCTCGGGGGAGCAGTCGCAGGCATACGCGGTCAATAACGGGGTGCTGCTCACCGATGAAAACGGAGAGCCGCTGGTCGTGGATACCCGCGGCAACTACAAGCTCATGACCCTGACGCGCGAAAGCCGCACCATCGGAGAGGGGCAGGGATATACCAATGTGAATGATGCGTCCTATGTCTGCGCCATCGGCTCGACCGACTTTGTCAGCAACGAGATTCTCGGGAGCAATTCCTACGGCAATACCGATGTTCTGCTCTCAACGCTGCGCGCCATCGGGCGCGAGGTGATTCCGGTGGGGTTGGATTTCAAGCCGCTCTATGAACCGGAAATGACCGCATCGTCCAGCTCCACCGGAGAGGTCTATTATACGACTACAGGAAATGTCGTGTGGACGGTTGTAATGGTACTGCTCCCTGCGCTTGGCTTCACCATTGCCGGTACGGTTGTTCTGGTCAGGCGTAAGTTCAATTCCTGATGTCGAATCCGCAGAAAGGATGGGTGGAAAGTTCGGATGAGAATCGAAGAAACCGTAGTAAATATCATTTTTGACGCCGGAAAGGGCACCACGCCGGTGTCCAGCCGGGAGGGAGTCAGCGGCAGCCCGTATGGGGAGCTGCCCCGCCCCTCGCGTCCTGGCTATAGCTTTGAGGGGTGGTACCTCGGTGATGAGCTGATCACCGCGCAAAGCATTCTGAATGCCAATGAAGATGTGCGCCTGACCGCGCGCTGGGTGAAAAAGAAAGCCGACGGCAGAAAAAACAAGGTCATGTGGCGGCAAAAGGTGATGGCCGGTACACTGATGGTTGCCATTGTGTTCCTTTCGGTGGCATTGGCGGTTGCCAACCGTCTGGTGGCAATTTACCACCTGACCGATGTATACTACGATGAGAACAACGTAGAACAGCGCGAGCGCTATACCATTAAGCGCGAGGACGGCGTGTATAAGCTCTTTAACCGGGACGGAAAGCTGATGGAGACGACCGAGAACGGGTATACCTCCTCCTCGGACGGCATCCGCTATGAGGTCTACGTGGCGGAAACCAGCGGCAACCAGTACTTGATCAATACCTCCACCGGAGAGTATGAAACCTATGCGATTGTCGATTACGACGCCAATATCGGCGAGTCGCTCGGGGGCACCGTGGTCAACAAGCGTGTGATGATCTTCCCCAGAATCGGGCAGGACAACACCTATTCCATCAAGGTGACAAACGAGCATGGCACCTATGAGTTTTACCGTGAGAATGTGGAGGACCCCGATGAGCCGGGCAAATACACCACACAGGTCCATATCCGGGGGACAGAGGATACGCTGACAACCTATGACCCCACGCTCTTTGCCAGCCTTTGTGTGAGCACCGGCTATACGCTCACGATGCAGAAGCTGAATCTTTCGGATCCCGAAGCGCCCCGCAAGGCGGACGGCAGCATCAATTACGCTGCCTACGGCCTGGAGGATCAGTATGATGAGGAGGGCAATCTGACATACACCCCGGCGGTTTACACGATTGTCAAGGCGAATTTCGCCGCGGACGGCTCGTGCTCCCCGTCGGATACCTCCTATACCGTCAAGGTAGGGGATGCCATTCTCTCAGGAGCCGGCTACTATGTGATGCTGGAGGGGAGAGACGCGGTGTATATCGTTAACTCGGATATTGAAAACACTGTGCTCCAGCCGGTGGAAGCGTTGGTTACGCCGGCCACCATTTTCCCGATGACCATCAGCACATATGTGATGGTGTACGATTTCCGCTTGGGTTCGATCGGCACGATTGACTGGAGCGAGGATGAGGAGGGCGAAGACGGAACCGGAGATAACGGCAGCACGGATGAAGGATCCGGCGACGGCGACTCGGATGAGGATCTGACCGAGGATGTTGAGCTGATTGCGGCTTTTGATTTTATTGACCTTGCGCAACGGGAAAACAGCATTTTTTCATCAGTCCCGTATTGGCTGACCGAGGACATCAGCATGATGAACGGTTATCAGTTCAATAACGACAGCGTGTCTACCGTGCTTGGCAACCTTTATCAAATGGAGTTCGTTGCCTGCCGGGTGCTGGGACCCGAGGCGGGGGATGTGACAAAGGGGGAAACCAACCACTTTGTGGAGTACAACCTCTCGGAAGATGTGTTTATGCTCACCTTCAAGTACGATCCGATGGTGGCCGATGGCGGCTCACCCGAGGACGAGTGGGTGGAAAACATGCTGGTGATCAGCCAGAAGACCGAGAACGGCACTTATTATGTCTACTCCCTGCTGTACGACATGATTGTTGAGGTGGATCAGTATTATCTCTCCTTCCTCGAGTGGCCGCAGAACAAATGGTACAACCAGTATTTCTTCCAGAATGACATTTCGTATATGCAGGATCTGACCTTCACGATGAACGGTGAAACCTACAAGTTCACGCTGGACAATCGTTTCTCCTATGCCTTTTATGACAACGGTGACGGCACCGGTACCATGATTGATCTCTCCAAGGGGACGGTTCGTCAGCAGGCCGACGGCACCTATATCTATACCGTTACCAGAACCGGGCAGGAGCACACCGTGTATTTCATGGATTTCACGGCGGGCAGAACCTATCGCGATGAGGAAACCAGCAAAATCATGTATCGCTCCGAGAGCGGGATTCTCGTGGAGGTGACGCGCTCCTCCAACAATATGCAGGTTTATTATGAACACGACGGAAGCAGCGGCCTGTTGGACTATGTGATTGAGAACACCTTTGTCAACGACCGTGGAGAGACTGAGACCGAAACCATCACGGCGATGGATAATTTCCGGCGGTTGTATTCGCGGCTGCTTTGGTATTCGATTGAGGGCGACGTAAACGAAAACGAGCTTGGCTCGGAGCTGGAGGAGTATATCAAAAATCATACTGCCACAGCCGAGATCCGGTATTCGCTGGAGGATATGGCCGCAATTCTGAATCCCGAGCATTATGAGCAGAACAACACGCGCGATGTGGTGATCCGCCTGTATCAGTATACCGAGCGGAAAATGCTGCTGACCATTGAAGTGCTGGACGGACCGGACGCAACGCCGGATCCGACCAAAGGGCAGGGGGGCTTCTACGTGCTGGCCAGTGAAATGACCAATATCATGCAGTATGCAAGCGATCTGCTGAACCAGATCATGCTGCCCAGCAGCACCTGATGTGTTTCCGGTTCGTCCGGATGTCAGTTGCGGGGGATGGAGCCGAGTGCGATTGGCTTCATCCCCCGTTTTTATGGCTTCTACAATATGGCTTCTACAATCAATCCCCCTGATATGGTTGCGTGAGCGATCCGATCACGGGGGGATTTTTGTGTGCCGTTCCATCCCATTGCAAAAGCATTTCCCCTGTTGCATTGCGGGAGCAAACGGGCGGCACAGACTGACGAAGCAGATAAATGGCCGTTTTTTGCACGCTTTTGGCGAGATTTTTTGCTTTGAAATTGGTATAATGTATCCAAACAGCCTGATCACAGGAAAAGGAGATCTGTATGAAAAGGATTTATCTTGTATATCCTGAAAAAATCGGGGTCATCTCCCCAGAAATCTACGGCCATTTTGCAGAGCACATTGGCGGTGTGATACAGGACGGCATATGGGTTGGAAGGGATTCAAAAATCCCGAATATCCACGGCTTTCGCAAAGCGCTTGTTGAAAAGCTGAAAAGGATCTGCCCGCCGGTTGTAAGATGGCCGGGGGGATGCTTTGCGGAGACATACCGCTGGCGGGATGGAATTGGAGAAAACCGTCCCGTGCGCGCGGGCTGGTGGACCTCCTACGACGGAAGGTATGAGACCAATGAGGTGGGAACGCATGAGTTTATGGACTTTTGCAATATGCTGGGAGCAAAACCATACCTTGCGATGAATGTGACCTCTGTTTCTCCAATGGAGGTCAGGGAATGGGCAGAGTATTGTGCTGCCCCGCGCGGGAGCACAACGCTTGCACGGGAGAGAGAAAAAAACGGAAGTCCCGAGCCCTTTTCCATCCCGTATTGGGGCGTCGGCAATGAAAACTGGGGCGGCGGCGGAAATATGACCCCGGAATTCTATACACTGGAGTATCGCAGGTTTTCCACCGTTTTGCAGAATGTACTGGGAGAGAGCAATGGCTTTTGGGTGTGCGGCGGTGCGAACGGCTCCGATTATGCGTGGACTGAGCAGTTGGTTTCCGGTCTGAAGCAATCCCGCGCGCCGGTCAATGGAATGAGCTTTCATTATTACTGCGGAAAGGCGGGGCACGCAGTTGATTTTTCAAAGTCAGAGTGGTATGAGCTTTTGCAAAAAGCCGAAAGAATGGAAGAGCTGATCGAGCGGCATTATGCAATTGTCAAGGGGCATTCTATGGAAGAAAGGCTCCGGCTGGTGGTAGACGAGTGGGGGTGCTGGCACCCGGAGGGCTCCGGCCCCAGCGGAGGGAGAAATCTTTATGAGCAGCAATCCACAATGCGGGATGCTGTGGTTGCCGCCATCACTTTGAATATCTTTAACAATCATTGCGACAAGGTTCAAATGGCAAATGTGGCGCAGCTCTGCAACAATCTGCATTCGCTTTTCCTGACACAGCGCGAAAACTGCATTGCCACGCCGAATTATTACGTGTATGCGATGTTCCGTCACCATCAGGGAGCAACCGCGATTCGCACGATCGTTGAGGACAATGACCCGCTCGATCGCCGGATTTCCGCGTCCGCATCGGTAAAGGATGGCATTTTGACTCTGACGCTTGCAAACTATTCCTGCGAGGAGGCGGTTGAAGCTGAACCGGAGCTTTTCGGCGCGGAGTGGAGCGGTGAGGCGACGGCATCTGTACTGGCGGGGGAGTGTATGAATGCACATAACACATTTGAGGCGCCCGAACAGGTGGTGACAAAGGAGCTGCGTGTTTCCCCATCGCACCATGTGGTCATTCCACCGTCAGGCGTGGTGGTGATGCGTGCAGGGCTGAAGGATTCAGCCGTGAATGATACGATAATGAATTAAGGCAACACCGCGCAATTCACGGCGGCTTTCCGCAGGAAAGCCTTTCGCCATTGACCGCACAACTTTTTGCATCTTTTCCGCCAAACTGCACAAATCTCCTACAAGCGTAGCTTGTTGCAATCAGATCCACGATTGCCTGCTGTCAAAAAATTCTTTCAGAATTGGTTTGCCCCACGAAAAATCTGCGTGCAGAGAGCCGCAAGCGGCGCGCAGTCAGAATTGTGCGGTGTTGCCTTAAGAAAGCGGCGTTCTCTGCCGGGGTGAATGACCGGACAGCTCACGGTATATGCGATTGAAGGTTCGGATGCTTTGAAATCCGCTTTCAAAGGCAGCCTCCGATATGCTGATGCTCCCATCCGTCAAAAGACGTCTGGCATATTCAAAACGGTATTGATTGACAAGCGACTTGAAGTTGATGTGCATGGTTTGATTGAAAATTCTGGAGATGTACTGGTGATGATACCCCAGCTCCTTTGCGGCGCTCCTGACAGAAATGTCCTCCCGGAAGTTTTGCTCGATATAATTCAGAATATGGATCAGCAAATCGGTATTCTGGTCTTTGGCATGAAGCGGCACCGAGCGCAGGAATTCCGAGCATACCGCGTATAAACAGGCTTTGTTTAACAACAAATCCGGGTCGCTCTCAATGCTTTCGGTTGGCTTGACATAGGGTTTCACCATAACCTCTTCAAACAAAGCACGGATTGGCTGCGCGCATTGAAAAACAGAGACTTCGCCCTGCTTGTCATGCAGCATGCCGGAAAAGGTTTTGATATAGTTTTCGGAAAATACAATGATCAGAAGTTTTCCGCCTTTGTAGACCTGAAAGGAGTGCAGCTCATAGGGAAGCACCAGAATAAACGCTCCGGTATCGATTGCATAAGTCCGGTTTCTGACTGTAAAGTCGGCGGTGCCGCAAACAAGATAGGCCAGTTCAAAGTTTTTGTGAAAATGAGGAAGATATGATTGCTCTTGATACTGATAGATATTGTAGCTTTCACCCTTGACGGAATTCTGTGCTTGATGCGTAACCATATTCATCTCCTGAAGGTATCGGTGTTTGACTCCATTATACTATGTTTTTCTTCTGGTGTCAAGGCTTATGCGGCGCCATTTCAACTCAATCCTGAACCTGCTGTTCAGCAAAGAACAGCGGGTTTTTTGATTTTGAAAAACGAAAACCACCAGCAGTGCTGGTGGTTCCAAAAAGCTTTAGCTATGAGAAAAAAAGTACCTCCTTTGATGTATAATAAAGTTGGTCTGCCAACCAAAACAATAAAAACATCAAAGGA
>CALXUY010000027.1 GCA_944391805.1 uncultured Clostridia bacterium | reverse complement strand
CCCTTTAGGGGCATGCCTGTGAAAGTCGTGCGGTTGGCAGACTTTTTCGACGAGCCTTAAGGCTCAGCCTATTGACATGCCCCACGGGGGCTTGTGCAAGCCACCGGCACGGCCGGTGGTTATGACTGTCTCATCGCTTTATGGCTTTGTTAGACGACAGATTTCTCGCACGTTTTTCATTTTCGTTTATTATCCGTTTTTGTTATTTTTCTGTATTTTATATTTCGGTAAAAATAAAATAGCTTGTCTACTTGAAAATGTTCAATATACACAATAAAATCAGGCCTTATTTATGCAAATTGAAAAAATGTGAACTATAAATGTTTACATAATCGTGCATATAGATGTCATAAGGGAATTTACTTTTGCCCGGAAGTGTATTATAATACCATTGATGTCTCGGCTTCCATTCTCTTCCAGAGGAGTTTTGGCCGAATTCAGTCACTATTTTATAGAAAGGATTTTGGAAGAATGAAACAGAATGCAAATTCACTTCGGCTGCCTGCGGCGTTTCTGATCGCTGCGTTGCTCATGGGGAGCTTGGGTGCGCTTCCTATCTCCTCGCTTCCGGACACTGCGGCGGTAGCCGAGGAGTGGGGAGATCCCAACGGCGATGGCGTGTGGGAGATCGACTCGGTTGACGATCTGTTTGCGTTTGCCCAAGCCTGCGCCAACAATGAGAGCGGGCTGGACTACTTCAATGGACAGACCGTGCGGCTGATGTGTGATGTGAACGTCAATCCCGGGTGGCTGGCCGCCTCAAAAACCGCGCCCGAGGGCGGAAGGATGTGGACGCCCATCAGCATTTTCAAGGGGATCCTTGACGGGCAGGGGTACACGATTTCCGGCCTTTACATCAGCGGAGCCGGCAATCAGGGCTTCATCTGGCGTGGGAATGGCTGCACCATCCGCAACCTGCGCATCGAAAACAGCTACATCTGGTCCACCAACGATTACAACGGCGGCGTGGTGGCATCGGTCAGCAGCAACAAATGCGTGTTTGAGAATGTGCACAGCGGTGTGATTCTGGAAACCGGAACCACAGCAAGCGACCAGTATTGTCGAACTGCCGGCGGTATCTGCGGTGTGATGTACAGCGCGGAAGCCGAATTCACGGATTGCAGCTTTACCGGCTCCGTAATCAGCGGTCAGATGGTCGGCGGTATCCTTGGAACGAGCAACGAGTACAGCGTGACCATGGAAAACTGCGTCAACTACGGAACGGTCGGAACGCTGCGCGGAACAGGTACCGGAACCGAGGCCGGAGGGCTGATCGGCCGCATCTCCGCGGAGGCCGAGCTGATTGCCTGCGCCAATCTCGGCACGCTGCAGACCGGAAATAACCAGTATAACGGTGGGCTTGCCTATCTGGATCGGCTTACCGTTACCAAAAATCTGTCCGATACCGACAGACCCACAACGGTTGCCGATGTGCGCATGGTCGACTGCTATGTGCTGGAGGGGGAAACGCCTGCGCATGGCGTCGGTCTGCACGGCTCACGCACCTATTTTGACGTCACCGTTTCCTATACCGGAGGGAATTCCACAGGTCTAATCTCTGCCGACAAGACCACGACATGGGATAACGCCAAAGCGTTGATCCTTCCGGTGGCATCGGTTCTCGAGCTGGCCGGCAAGCCGGGCCTGGCAGGTCTGGAACTCCCGCTGGAGACGGACGGGGAGCAAGCCATTCATCTGCAAACCGCGGACGATTTGTTTGAGCTGGCTGCCTATGCCAGGGCTTATGGTTACTATGCCGGACTGACCGCCAAGCTGGATAACGACATTGATCTCAACCCGGGCTGGGACGCGGCGACCAAAACCGTGCCGGCGCGCGTGTGGGTGCCGATTGCCGAGTTCCGGGGAACGCTGGACGGAGGGGGTCACAGCATCTCGGGGGTTTATGTCAATCAGGACACAACCGGGTCGGGGCTGATCGTCAAGGCGATCGGGGCAACCATCCAGAATCTCCGTCTGCTCAATTCCTATATCCTGTCCACCTCTAAAAACTATATCGGCAGCTTCGCCAGCTCGGTTACGGCCGACACACCCTCGGTTTTCCGCAACCTGTACAGTGAGGCCATTGTGGAGGGGAAGAAGCCCGACGGAGCCGCAGTCGATATTGTCGGCGGCATTCTGGGCGGCTGCTACAACGGTACGGCCGAAATGCAGAATGTGGTGTTCAACGGATCGGTTTCCGGCTCCGCCAGCGTGGGAGGAATTGTCGGTACGGTCAACAGTGCGGAATCCTCCCTGTCCCTGTCGGACTGCGCGAACTACGGGGAAATTCAGGCCACGGCCAACCACAACGGCGGCATTGTGGGAACCAGCCGCGGCAACCTCACGCTCAACCGCTGCTATAACGCCAGCGCAATTCCCAGCTCCGATCAGTTCTCGGCCTCTTTGGTTTATCTTGAGTGCAATATCGCCAAGGCGAATGTTTCTGTCAGTGACACCTATTATCTGGCGGGCAGTCATGCCAACGCGCTGATTGCATGGCACAACTGGTATGCGCTGTCGGTTCGGTATGACGGGGTGCAGACCGGCTCGGTGGACGCGGACGAAAATACAGCGGCGACCACCAACCACTCGTCGTATATCCGTTCTCTGACCGATACGCAGGAGCTGATCGGACTTCCGGCGTTTCTCGGTTGGACCGAGGCTGGCGGAATGGTCATGCCCGCCGAGGTGGCCGAAATGCTCTGCCGCATTCCCGCAAAGACCGTGTTTGTTCAGGAGCCGACCGCGGTGACCGGCGACCGCACACATCTGCGCATCATCAGCGCAATTGCGCTTTCCGGGGATGAATTGGCGGATTTTGCCGAAACCGGCTTCCGCATCCGTGTGGTGCGGGAGGACGGAACCGCCGTGTCCGGAACGGTTGCAGGAAGCAGTGTTTACACCTCGATTCTGGCGGACTCCGACGGTACGCTGGGCACCGTGACCGCGCAGGAGCTGAATGCCGATTATCTCTGTGCGCTTACGGTGAAAAACATTCCGACGGAGGGGACTTATCGCATTGAAGTGCGCGCGTTTGTCACGGATGCCGATGGAAAAGTCACGCTGGATCGCGGCTATTGCCTGACCGTGACCGACGGCAGGCTGGTACATTCATAAGGAGGCAGCAATGAAACAGATATACAGGATTCCCACGCTGACAGTGGAGATTGGATTGGAGACGGATTTGCTGACCCTGAGCCTGTCCGAGGGGGCGGGGCTGGAATTTGATCTCGATCAGCAGACTTTTCACTGACGGATAAAATCCCGGCGCGTGGGGCGCCGGGAGAACAATTACGCTATGAATGCGAAAGGCTTTTTTATGATACGCAATGGAATCGATGCATACCGCCAATTGTCGGATACGATGAAGCAGCTTGCCCGGCTGCAAAAGCGCCCGGTATATGACTGCGGCGACGGTGTGTATGAAACCGTGATGACCGGCGCCGGCCCGTCTGATTTTGAGGAGCTGCGCCGGGAGCGGATGAAAGGCGGCGCTCTGCTTTGGGACAATACGATTGCAGGCAACCGCTTTTGCGGTATGTCGGCAGGAGCCGACGATACACAAGGGTATGTCAGCCTGGCATACCTGCCCGGTGCGCAGGAGCTGCGGGTGGCGGTAAACCCGACCGGGGCCGCCATGCCAGACCGGTTGGGCGACGCACCGCAACACGTCGGCAGTGTCCGGTTGACGCAGGTCTGCCCGGATGATTCCGCCGGGAACTTCGGCATGTGCTATTTATTTGCGCTCGGGGAGGGACATTATCTGGTTTACGACGGGAACGGAGACGCCGGGAACGACCACGATAAGCTCTATCAGTGCCTTTGTGAGGGGCTTGCCCCCGGTGGCCGTCCTGTGGTGGATGCGTGGATTCTCACCCATCCGCACTGGGATCATTTGGCGGGGCCGGTCAAATTTGCGAAAAAATACGGGGATATGGTGGAGGTGCGGAACCTGCTTTTCAATGTTCCGTCCCTGACCGCATCGTATTTCTACAAGGAGCTTGGCAGTCTTGCAATCACACGCGGTCTGTGGCTCCGGGAGCTGCAAGAGCTGTTTCCCGATGCCGCTGTATACAAACCGCACACGGGGCAGCGCTTTGCCGCGGGGGATGCACAGGTGGAGGTGCTGTACACACATGAGGATCTCTATCCGCACGGGCAGCTCACCAACAACGATGCCTCTCTGGTCACAATGGTGACCGTTCACGGCAAAAAGCTCTTTTTCCCGGCTGACGTCGGGTGCGAAAAGGCCTGCCGCATTGTGGCCGACCGCTATGGCGGTTATCTCAAAAGCGACTACTATCAGGCGGCGCACCATGGCTGGGATACCGGGGCGCTCGCATTTTATTCGCTTGTCGACGCGCCGGAGGTGCTCTGGCCGCTGCGGAAACGGGACTGGGAGCGCATCCAGTGCTTTCCAGCCACGCAGGTGATGGTGAAGGAAATGGAGGAACAACGGCGCCGCTTTTACATCGCGTGGGATGACAACATTTCAATCGAACTATGAATGAAAACAGGCCTCGCCTGGGAAAGGATGAATGATGAAAAGAAGACCGCAATGCCGTTTGGTTCTGTTGATGCTGACGCTGGTAGTGTCGGCAGGGGTGCTTTTCCCGGCTTCGGCCGAGGAACCGGAAGCAGCCAAAACCATTGAGGACTACTGGCTGACCGATGTGCAGATCAAGGCCGTGTATACCGAAGCCGGGCCGAGCATCGATGGCAGCGCAGACGAAGCAGAATGGCAGAACGCCTATACACTGACCTATGACCCGAACGATGAGACACTGCAGGCCCTTCTGACCCAGCACGGCGGGCTGTGTACCGACGATACCAAGGCATGGCCGGAGGGCAACAAGGCAACGCTGCGCTTCCTGTGGGATGATGAGGCGCTTTACATCCTGGACAGCCGTGTGGATGATTATGTTTATTACGAAGCACCGGCCACTGCCGGCGGTTCCTCGCAGGCGCTGCCTTGGGCAAAAGCGGAGGGGGCAATTTTTGCCATCCAGCCGCTCGAGTCACTCTGTCCGACCGAGGCGGACGGCGACATCTGGCAGTTTTACACCACACTGGCCGACGGCGAGGCCGCGCCCAACGGCGCGATTCAGCTTCGCATGACCTACCCATCGCTGTCCGCAAAGAATTATGTCGATCTGCCGGAGAACGTGCGGTGCGCCGCATCCCTGACCGAAGACGGCTGGCAGATGGAAATTGCCATACCGTGGAGCTGCTTTGAGGAGCGATTCCCGGTTTTCAAGGCCGAGGCCGGTTACCAGATGAGCCTGCGCATTTCCATCGGGAACTATCTGGAAAACGGCAAGATGTATTTTTACAGCTACACCGACGCATACAAGAGCTTCGGGCTGACCAATGCCGATTTCGGCGGCTACCCGGTGCTGGCGCTGGCCGATGCGGACGGAAACGTGCCGGAATACGACATGAGCATTCCCTCGACCGTCCAGCCCGATGACCCGGGCGGAGACCCCTCGGGTGAGGATACCGGAGATGTGACCGGGACTGACACCGGTGAGGAGCCCGTTCCCACCGGGGAGCCGGCCGGAGAGCAGACAACCGCTCCCACCGAACCCGCCGGAACGGGGGACGGAAACGCTCCGACAGAGCCGCAAAAGCCCAATACCGTGCTGATTGTTGTGCTGGCGATTGGAATGATCGGGGCGGCTGCCGCCGCCGTTGTGGTGATTGTCAGATTCAAAAAGCTGGTCATCCGCATTGTGGCGGGCGTGCTGGCCACGGCGATTCTGGCCGGATGCACCGTCGGCATTGTGCTCTCGGTAAAGGCCGGCGATGGCGCCGACAATCCGTCCGGCACCACCCCACCCCAACAGAGCACCGCCGGAGGCAGTACGGGCTCCGAACCGATTCCCGAATCCAAGGTGCCGGATGATCTCATGTTCCCGGGCGAGAAGGTCAGCGTTCTGCTCCGGGAGAACTACAAGGATGAATTTGATCCGGAGTACACCGGCGCGCTGATCGACAATGAGGTGTTCCTGCGCAACGAGAAGGTGGCGGAGCGCTTGGGAATTACACTGGATTTTGTCACAAACGGTGCTTCCACTACCGAGTACCTCGGCACTGTCCGCACCTCCATCATGGGCGGCCCGTATTACGACATCATCACCGCTTACGCCTACTATGGCTCAGCGCTGGCGGCCGAAAGCCTCTATTACAACCTGAATATTGCCGATCCCGAAAACTATATCTCCACCGATCTCCCATGGTACAATCAATCCTTCGTACGGGAGTGCAGCTACAGCGATCTGCTGTATTTCATCGTGGGAGACGTCACCCTGACGGCTACCGACCGTGCGGTTGTCACCTTCTTCAACGAGGATCTGTTCACCGACTATCACCCGGATTATGCCAATGGCATTCTCGACCTGTATGATCTGGTTCTGGACGGCGGCTGGACGCTGGAATACGTGCAGGAGCTGATCAAGGACGTGTATGACGACATAGACCGTGACGGCAAGCAGAGCGGAGGGGACCTGTACGGTATGGTATTCAACAACGGTTCGATGTGTGTGGACGCCATGCTGATGGCTGTGGGAATTCCGATCACCGAAACCACCGATGACGGAAATGTTGAAATTGTTTTTCAGCAGACCGCGAGCGTCAATGCCTTCCAGAGTCTGTTCGACTTTATCTATGAGAGCGACGGACTGTACCGGGGAACCCCGGCCAACAACGAGTACTACGGAACCTCTACCAACTATTTCTCGGATGAGGTCTTTTACAACGGACGCACCATGCTGGAGTTTGGGCTGCTCGAGTCGGCAAAGGTTTTTGCCACCGACTCCACCCTGCACTATGGCATTCTTCCTCTGCCCAAGCTGAATGCACAGCAGGACAGCTATGCCACCACTCCGCAGGATGCCTACAGCATTGTGTCGCTTCCGTATAACATCGGCTCGAGGCTGGGGCTGGCCACCGCAACGCTTGAGGTCATGTCCGAATGCTCCTATACCGATGTGCGCCCGACCTACCATGAGCTGGCCTACAAGGTGCGCTATGCCAGCTCGGATACCACCGGTCAGTTGTTTGATCTGATCGTCGATACCATCGCCTATGATTTCGGCTCTCTCTACGGTGCGTCCATCGAAAATCCGCTGCACAAAATCCGCAATCTGCTGTCCGGCTATAATCAGACCTCGTCCGCCAATCTTGGCAGCATCTACCGGGTATACGGCTCAACAATAGAGAAAAAGCTGGAGGATTTGCTGACTCAATTTGATGAAATCGCACAGGCAAGCCCCGCCTGAGGAAGTGGCTGGGTTTGCCGGCTGGCGTGGGCGGCTTTCCGGCCGGTGCAAAGACCGAGCCGGTGGCACCCGATGAAAATGGTTCTCGGATACCTGCGGGCGGCAGCGCCCGCGGGTACATCGTTACAGGAGGTTGCAATTGAAACACAAACAGATTCGTTCTGCCGCCGGTCTGCCGATGCTGGCTGTGCTGGTGCTTTCCGCCTGCCTGTTGATTTCCTGTAGGAACGGCGGGGAGGGAGAGGACGCCACAGAGACCGCTCCCCCGGCGGTGACGGTTGATCTTTCGGGCTATGCCATCGTTCGCCCAGAGCGCACCTCGCAGGATTGCCTTGATGCGGTTGCCGCGCTGCGCAGCGCGATGGCAGATCTGGGAGCGGCCCTTGATGTCAGAGACGATTGGTACCTCGAGGGGGATTACGACCCAGCCGCCAAGGAAATTCTGGTCGGCGGCACCAATCGCGAGGAGAGCGGGCAGCTTTTGTCGCAGATTCAGGGAGAGGGCTATGCCATCAGCTTTACCGAGCACAAGGTGGTGATTGCGGCCACAAGGGACAGCTTTCTCACGGATGCGGTCGCTTATTTTGTGGAAAGTATCCTGAAGGGGAGCGCCGCGCCTTCGGTGCAGCTCGGAGTGCCGGTTTTCAGCGATCCATACCGTGTGCTGATTCTGGCAGCCGACGGCAAGACCGATTACACCATCATCCGGCAGGCCAATTCGGCCGATTATACGGCAGAGCTTGGGATGCAGCTGCGGGAGGCGATCCGTAAGCAAACCGGCGCTGCGCCCGATATGGAGATGGACATCTACACCGAGGACCCCGATCCGGAGGCCTTTGAAATTCTGTTGGGGCATACCAATCGCCCGGAGTCGGCGCAGGCGCTGGAGGGGGTCCCGGCTGACGGCTATGTGGTGGCGTATTCCGGAAACAAGGTGATCCTCAATGCCTGGTCGCTCAAGGGCATCGGGCAGGCAGTGACCGAATTTCTGGCGATTCTCGAGCAGAGCTATTCCGACGGCGTGCTCAGCGTCCCCTCCTTCGAGCCGAAGCAGGGGAGCATCCGAGCGGATTTTGCAGAGCTTCCGGAGCCGGAAGCGCCGACGTTGTCCTCGTCCTATCGGGGGCTTGACGACACCCTGTCGAGTGTATACACGGGCGCTGTCGCTTCGGATTTTGACGCATATCTCACGCAACTGAAGGCCGCCGGCTACTCCGAATATCAGACCAACCGCATCGGAAACAACTTGTTCGCTATTTATAAGCAGGGCAACCGCGCGGTTTACGTCAGCTATTTCCCGTGGGACGGCAGCCTGCGGGTGACCTCCGAGACCGCGTACAGCCTGCCCTCCGGCAGCTATGTCGAAAGTGAAAAAATTACCGTCAGCACACTGGGGCAGCTCAGCCTCGACGATGAGGCCGGAAACTTCGGTATGGGGTATATTTTTACGCTGGAGGACGGCAGCTTTTTCCTCATTGACGGAGGCGGCAGAGCCGGGGAGGACGAGACGGTACTGTACAATTATCTGCAGGCGCACAACAAGCGGACCGACGGCAGAATTGTCATCGCCGGCTGGCTGTTCACGCACGAGCACTACGACCATGTCACCAATTTTCTGGATTTTACCGCCAAGTATGCCTCCTCGGTCACGCTGGAGGCGGTCTACTGGAATTTTGCCGATCCCTGTGAGTTTGATGAGATCGGATCCTATTACAACGATTTGATTGGCAGTGTAGGGAAATATCCCGGCCTGAAGGTGCACAAGGTACATGCCGGGCAGCGCATATGGATCCGCAACGCCGAGGTCGAAATCCTGTATACCCATGAAACGCTCCATCCCTATGTGCTGACCGATATGAACGACACCTCCACGGTGTTCCGCGTCAATATTGCCGGAAAGCGCATCCTGTTTCTGGCAGACGTCAGCACCGTTGCGCAGAAGGACAGCGCGGTGAAGGTCATTTACGGGCTGTACGGCAGCGAGCTGAAAAGCGACATTCTGCAGGTGGCGCACCATGGCTGGAACGGCGGCTCGGTGGAGATTTACAATGCCGTGCTGCCAGAGATCGCTTTTTGGCCGGTGGAGCAGTCCCGCTGGAATACCGTGATTCAGTATGCCACCTCCAAAACCATTCTGGAGCTGCAGGAAAAAGGCGTGATCCAACAGATGTATGTGGCCAAGGACGGGGAAGTGACCATCGCGCTGGAGTGAAATACCTGTGCCGGCGGTTGTACACGTCGGCAAGCAAACAAGTGGGCGCCCTCAAATGCATTTGCATTTGAGGGCGCCCACTTGTTTGATGGTTTTGAAGGAGCGACCGGAGCCGGCGCTGCCTGGGATTGCCTGTTGTCAGCTTCTCAGGGTCAGCCCCATTTTGAGCTCCAGATCGTTCAGAATCTTTCTGCTGACCTGATCGGCCTCATCAACAGTCAGGGTGCGGTCGTTCGCACGCAGTGTAACCCGCATGGAAACCGACTTTTTGCCCTCTCCCACCTGCGGGCCGCGGTAAATGTCAAACAGCTCCACCTTTTCCACCAGCTTTCCGCCGGCCTTTGCCATGATACCCTCAATGGCGCCGACCTCTGTTTCCTCCGCGCAGACAAAAGAGAAATCGCGTGTGGTTGCCGGGTACTTGGGCAGAGGACGGTAGACCTTTTGCGTGTTGGCGTGTGCAAACAGAGCTTCAAAATCCAGCTCGGCGATCAGCACCGGCGCATCAAAGCCGTAATTGGATGCCATACGCGGATCCGCCTGGCCCAAAACGCCCAGAACGCTTCGGTCCGCGGCCAGAATGCTTGCGCATCTGCCCGGGTGATACGATGGGTTTTCCGTGCAGGCAGCAAAGGTTGCTGCAATGCCGGAGGCCTTCAGGATTCCCTCGCAAATTCCCTTGAGCGCGTAAAAATCGGTCTTTCCGTACAGCCCGATGGTCACAACCCGGCGCTCATCCGGCAGCTCGTCGGCCGCATCGTGCGGCAGATAAACGGTTGCAAGCTCGAAGAGCCGCACGGTTTCGTTGCTGAAATTGTGATTGCGCTCCAGCACGGTCATCATCGAGGGCAGTGCGGTTGTGCGCATCACGCTGGTGTCCTCCCCGAGCGGGTTGGAGATGACCACCGACCGGCGGGCAGGGCTGTCCGCCGGCATGCGGATTTTGTCATAGTCCTTCGGGCTGATGAAGGAGAAGGTGTGAATCTGCGAAAGCCCCATGCCGACGAGTAAATTTTCGGTTTCGAGCTGGAACTGCTGCTTGGCAGTTCTGCCGCCCAGTGTGGTTTCGGCGTGCATATTGGAGGATTCGATCTGATCGTACCCGTAAATCCGCACCACCTCCTCGGCGATGTCGTTCATGCAGGCGAGGTCGGCACGGAAGGAGGGGACCACAATGCGGTCGTTTTCCATGCGGCAGCCCAGCCCCTCCAGGGTGTGAATCATATGCCCGGTGGGAATGTGGGTGCCGAGAAATTGATTGTAGCGGTCGGGCGTGAAGGGCAGCACGGTCAGGGGCCGCGGCTTCGGGTACACATCCAGCACACCGTCCACCACCTCGCCGGCGCCCAGCAGCTCCACCAGCTCGCAGGCGCGCTCCAGGCTCGGCAGGCAGTTTTCGGGGTCCAGTCCCTTCTCAAAACGGGTGGAGGACTCGGTCCGCATCCCGTTTTTCTTTGCGGTGACGCGCACCGAGGCGCCGTTGAAGCAGGCAGACTCGAACACCACTGTGGCGGTTGCGTCGGTGATCTCCGAGTTCTCACCTCCCATCACGCCGGCCAGAGCCACCGCCTTTTTCCGGTCGGCAATCACCAGCATGCTGTCGTCCAGCACATGATCGGTGCTGTCAAGCGAACGGAAGGCCTCGTCTTTGCCTGCGCGGCGCACCACAATCGCGGAGCCGTCGAGACACCGGTAGTCAAATGCGTGCATGGGCTGGCCGTATTCCAGCATCACATAGTTGGTGATGTCCACGATGTTGTTGATCGGGCGCACCCCGGATGCGCGCAGGCGCATCCGCATCCAGAGCGGTGACGGCGCAATTCTGACATTTTTTACGACTCTTGCGGCATACCGATGGCAGAGATCGGGGGCGTCGATGCGCACGTTCAGATAGTTTTCCACACGGTCGCTGCCGCGGCAGCCCTGAACCTTGGGCTGCCTGACGTGCAGCTCCTTCTCAAAAGAGACCGCGGCCTCGCGCGCCAGACCGATGACCGAGAGGCAGTCCGGGCGGTTGGAGGTGATTTCAAACTCCACCACGGTGTCGCGCAGCATCAGAACGTCGCGGATGTCCTCGCCGAGCCGGTTTTCGCAGTCGTTGTCCAGAATCAGAATGCCGTCCTCGGCCTTTCCGGGCATGTCGTGGGAGGTCAGCTTCAGCTCGCCCATCGAGCAGAGCATCCCGTTTGACTCCACCCCGCGCAGCTTGCCCGCACGGATGACCACCCCTCCCGGGAGCTTGGCCACCGGCAGTGCCGCCGGAACCAGAGCGCCCTCAAACAGGTTCTGGGCGCCGGTTACAATCTGAATGTCATGGCCGCGCGCGCCGGCGTCTACCCGGCAGATCCACAGATGATCGGAATTCGGATGCCGCTCCATATGCGTGACCTTGGCTACCACCACATTTTCGATATCCGAGCCAAGCTCCTCATAGCCCTCCACCTTGGAGCCGGTGGCGGTCATACGGTCGCAAAAGGTTTGATTGTCGATTCCGTCGGTATTGACGAAATCGGACAGCCAGTTTCTTGAAAGATTCATATCTCACCCTCCGATCAGAATTGTTCCAAAAAGCGTTCGTCGTTCTCGTAGAACAGACGAATGTCATCGATGCTGTAGGCCTTCATGGCAACCCGTTCAATGCCCATGCCGAAGGCAAAGCCGGAATACACTTCGGGGTCGATGCCGCAGTTGGAGAGCACAAACGGGTGCACCATACCCGCGCCGAGAATTTCAATCCAGCCCTCTCCCTTGCAGATACGGCAGCCCTTACCGCCGCACACATAGCACGAAACGTCCACCTCGGCCGAAGGCTCCGTGAACGGGAAGTGGTGCGGGCGGAAGCGGATGCGGGTATTCTCGCCGAACATTTTTTTGGCGAAGATTTCGAGCGTTCCCTTGAGGTCGCCCATTGTGATCCCCCGGTCTACCACCAATCCCTCGAGCTGATGGAAGAGCGGGGAATGGGTGGCGTCCAGCGCGTCCGAGCGGTAAACCCTGCCGGGAGATATGATGCGGATGGGGGGCTTGCGGTGCTCCATGGCACGCACCTGTACCGGAGAGGTCTGGGAGCGCAGCAGGATGCTGTCAGTGATATAAAAGGTGTCCTGTGTGTCACGCGCCGGATGATTTTTGGGGATGTTGAGGGCCTGGAAGTTGTAATAATCCAGCTCCACCTCCGGCCCCTCCTCAATCGAAAAGCCCATGCCGATAAAAATATCCTCGAGCTGTCTCTGCACCTGCGTGAGCGGATGGAGATGACCCGCGGCAACCGGCGTGCCCGGCATGGTCACATCCAGCTTTTCCTCCTTGAGCCGTTTTTCCAGCGCCAACGCTTCCTTTTGCCGCTGCTTGGCGGCAATGGCCTCCTCAATATCGGCGCGGACCTGATTTGCCAGCTCTCCGATTTTTGGACGCTCCTCGGCAGAGAGCGCGCCCATTCCGCGCAGCACGGCTGTCAGCTCACCCTTTTTCCCGAGATACCTGATTCTGATCTGCTCCAGGCTTGCGCCAACGGATTGAATCTGCTCCAGTGCGCTTTCCCGGATTTTTTCCAGTGTTTCTCTCATGTTGATTCTTCCTCCGTATTCCAAACAAACAAAAAAGCCCCGTCCAATATCAGGACGAGACGCAATGCACCCCGCGGTACCACCCGGTTTTCGGCTCAAAGCCAACACTTTGACGGCGATAACGGCGCCTGCCGTACCGAACTAATGGCCGATGGCGTTGATCCGGTCTGCTCCGAAGGGAAATGCAAGCTCTGCCGGGTATGTACCTCTTTCAGCCGTGGAGGCGCTCTCTGAAATACCGTTTTACAGATTTGCCGACTTCATCATCGCATTGATAAGATATTATACCACGCTTTTCCGGATTTTGCAAGCGTTTTTCAAAAATTTTTTTGATAATGCAGGAAAATCGAGGCCCGGAACGCCGCACGTGCGGCGAACAGAATGCTTGCGTTTGCTTTCCTGCCCGCGGGACAGGAGCCGTTCACACACAAAAATACCCGGGATCGGCATTTGCCGATCCCGGGCACGGAGCAATTATTGCGCCTTTTTGTCCCATTCGATCTCCGGGAAATTCTTGAAGATGGATTCCGTCTTACCGGATTCCTCATTATAATAATAGTAATCCTTATAATTCTTCAGCTTGGTTTTCTGGAAGTTCGCGGGTGCATAGTAGGTGGCGCTGACCTTGGAGAGATCGTCGCCGATCAGAACCGCGTCCTGATTGTAGATGATCGGAATGACCGGAAGATCGGTCATCAGCAGCTCTTCCGCCTTGTGCAGGAGAATGGAGCGCTGCTCCGCCCACTCGGATTCCTTCGCTGTGGGAACGATTCCGTTCTCATCATACACGGCCTTGACCGCATCATAGAGATTCTGGGTGCTGGCGGCATTGGCTGCGGCCTGCATCGCGGTCACGGCGGCATCACCCGCCGAGGTGACTGCCTCCATGGCTGACACGGCCGCCTGTGCGCTTTCCAGCGCGGCGGTCATATCGTCGGTTGTTGCGGCGTCTGCTGCGTCAACCGCTGCCTCTACCGCGCTCATCGCATTTCTTGCCGCGGTGGAAGCTGCTTCCGCGGCGGTTTGCGCTGCCGAGGTCAGATCCGACGAAACCTGCGCTGCAACAATGTTTTTCACTGCCTGCTTACCGGCCAGCTCCATTGCGGAGGTTGCCGTCTGGAGGGTAGCAACTGCGTCCTTCAACTGTGTCAGGTTCATCGCGGTGCCGCCCTCACCCGGATTCAGCCCTGTGTTCAGGCTGTTTGCCGCCGCTTTGAGCGTGTCGAGCGCCTCTGTGAGCTTTCTCACAGCAGAATTGGCGGACTCGACATAAGGCTGTGTGCTGTAAATGGAATTAAGCCCGTAGGTGGAGCCGTCGTTCTCCAGCGAGGTGAAGTAGGGCAGGTAGTAAATTGCTTCCATCAGAATATTGTAGCTCACACTGTCGTAGCCGGTGATATGGGTGCTGTACTCGTACACCTCATTTTCGGGATCGGCGTACATCGAGCCGCAGAACGCATAAGCGTATTTGGAGAGCACCGAATATGCATCGGCGGAATACGCGGTTTCATCCAGCGCGATCACCTCAAATTTGCCTCTTTGCAGTGCCTCGACAAACAGGTCGTCGCAGACGTCAGGCGGCGTGGAGTCGGTCTGATCGAAGTAGTCATTGTTTTCAATCGGGGAAACCTGCTCCACCGTCACGTTGAAGCCCAGCTCAACCCATGCGTTCTTAACCATTTCCACAATGGCCACGTGAACGTCATCATAGGAGGCGACTTTAATGGAAAAGCTGTAATCAGAGGGGGTGATTCCGGCTTCGCTCAGCAGTGCTCTTGCCGCATCCATATCGGCGGATGCTGCCACGAGATCCTTGGCCAGATCGCTTGTGCGGAATTCACCCTTGGTATTGCGGTCAAACACGCCGGGAGGAACCAGCGCGGTTGCCGCCTCCGCGAACACCACGGCCTGCGCGATGGCGTTGCGGTCGATGGCCATCGAGAGCGCCTGACGCACCTTGGTGTTGGCAAAGAGGTAAGAGCCGCTTGCGCCGTCATCAATCAGTGCGTTTTCATTGAGATAGCAAACAAAGGTGGAGAGTGCGTCGCTCACCTTCGCTTCCTCTAAGATATATGCCGCATTGTCTCCGGTGCGCAGGGAAAGCGGAATGCTTCCGATATAAAACAGCCGGTTGTTCCGGAAGTCCTCCAGCAGCTCCTCGGGAGTCTTGGAGCAATCCACCAGCAGGCGGTACGGCTTGACCGATTTGTCCAGCGAGTCGCGCTCGGTGTCGCGGTCATAGTAAAGATTGCGCTCCAGATAGAAGTAGGAGAGCTTCTTCACATTGTTGCTGCGCACGGTGGTAACCTCGCCGGCGTTGTTGATCGCGTTGTCGTCCTCCACGGTTTCGCCGGTCTCCTCATAGTAGGTTCTCCCCAGCTTGAAGGGGCCGCTCGTGGCGATGGTGCTGGATTTTTTCGCCCAGTCCGGATTGGAGGAGACATAGCGCTCCAGCAGCGGAGCGGTTGCCACGCTGGTCAGATTGAGGAAGAACTGATCGTAGTCGATGGGGGATTCAAAGCTGACTCTGACCACCTGATCCTCCACCGCCTCCACACCGAGATCGTCGATGGATACATCGCCCTCTTTAATGGCTCTCGCGTTTTTGACGTCGTAGAGCAGGGAAGCTGCATCGTAGTCGTTGTTGAAGTTCACCAGGCGCTTCCAAGCGAACACAACGTCGTTTGCCGTGAGCTGGTCCTTCACGCTCCAGTAGGCTTCCTTGAGTGTGAATTCGATGTAATATTCATCGTTTTCCACGTTTTCCACAATCTTGTAGCTGTCGACGAGTGATTTCTTGACCTTGCCGTTTTCGTCCAGACGGAACAGCGTGTCGTACATCATGCTCAACACATTGATGGCGTCGGAGTTGTAATATGCGTTTGCGGGGTCAAAGTCGTAGATGTCGTCGGTCAGATACATTGTGATGTATGCACCCGAATCCTCGTCGTCGCTTTTTGCGCAGCCGAACAGGGTTCCGCATAGCAAAACAACGCACAGTAGTGTGGCTAAAATACGCTTTGTCATAGTGTGGAAATACCTCCTCATGTTTTGAAAAATCGCGATGGGCGAAAAGCACCATATACACATCTATATTATACACGATTTCCTGTTTTATTTCAATAGATTGGCGAATTTTTTAATGTATATTTTGTTAAAATTCTTGGCAGATTAAGTTTGAAGCGACCGAAAAAGGAGGTTTTAGAGCCGATGGAATCCTATACGAGGACAGATTTGGCCTTTGAGAGCTTTGGTGACGCCGGAAAACGGGTGGAGGGCGCCGAGCAGAGCATGCACCGCAGTGGGAACTGCCGCATTCATCGTCTGCGGATCCGTACGGCGGATGCAGCTTCGGTTCTGGGCAAGCCGATTGGCTCCTATGTGACTGTGGAATGCGGGAAAATTCATCATCTGAACCGCGAGAGAAGCGAGCTGCTCGCTCACATTCTCTCAGGAGAGCTGCGCGGGATGACCGAGGTACTGACCGGAAGAAAGCCCGACCCGGATTTCAGCGTGTTTGTGACAGGACTTGGCAATGCCGAGCTGACCGCCGACGCGCTGGGGCCGGATACGGTGTCAAAGCTGACCGCAACCCGCCATCTGCGGGAGCATGAACTGCCGCTCTATCGGGAAATCGGCTGCTCGGCGCTTTCGGCCTTTGCTCCCGGCGTGCTGGGGCAGACCGGTATTGAAACGCTTGAGCTGCTGCGCGGTGCCGTGCGCTCGGTCAAGCCGGATCTGGTGGTGGCGGTGGATGCGCTGGCAGCGCGGAGCTGCAAGCGGCTTGCCTCCACGGTGCAGCTCTCGGACGCGGGCATTGTGCCCGGCTCCGGGGTGGGGAATCACCGCACGGCCATCACTGCCGACACTCTCGGGGTGCCGGTCATTGCGCTTGGGGTTCCAATGGTGGTGGACTCCTCCACATTGGTCTATGACGCACTGCAGGAGGCACACATCGATGACATCAGCGATTCTTTGCGGGAGGTTCTGGAGAACGGGCGCAGCTTCTTTGTGTCACCGAAAGAGAGCGATGTGATCACCGAGCAGGTGTCCGATCTGCTTGCCCGTGCCATCAGCATGGCTTTTGTCGGAGATTTTCAGCTCTGAGCCGGTCATAATCCGGCAGGCGGTTTCATAAAATGAAGCGGAAACTTCCGATACAACCGGGAGAAAATCGGAAAGGCGGTGATAAAGGATGAATGAACAACGACAGCTCAGCTCTCCCCGTGAGCGCGTGCGGTTGGGAAAGCTGCTGGGGAACGGCTCCCGGCGCTTTCTCGCATTTCTGATCTGCAGCGCCGTGCTGGTGGCGGCTTTTGCCGTCAGCAGCGTCTGGCTTCATCGGAGCGGATTGGATCCGAATGATTGGGGGAGCTTCTGGAAGGGGAATGACGACGACCCGTCAGCAGACCCTCAGACAACCGACCCTCCCGCATCCGGAGAGGAGACCGATCCGTCCCCGGAGCCGGTGGACGTCCCGGAGGGCGCAGTCCCGGTGATCTCTATGGATCTCTCCTGTGCCGCATACGGGGAGAACTACATCCAGAACGAAACGGTTTATCTGCCGGATATTCCGGCACTCCGTGCGTCCACCGGTGGGGAGGCGCAGAGCTTTGACCCCGAGGATGGTCCCGTTGTGCTGATTCTGCATACGCATGCTTCGGAGGCATATCTCCCGGCGGGAACCGGATACATCGAGGGAGCCGTTGGGGATTATGCCTATTCGGAGGATCCCTCCCGCACGGTTGTGGCGGTCGGGGAGGTGCTGTGCAGCATTCTCAACCAAAACGGCGTACCGGCCATTCACTGTACCGAGCTGCATGGAGAGAACGGAAGCCTGCGCAACTCCTATCGTTATGCGGCCGAATGTATCGAGACCTATCGCGAACGCTACCCCTCCATCCGCTATGTGATCGACCTGCACCGCGACGGGATTCTGACCTCCGACGGGGAATATGTCCGCACGCTGGCATCCGGCACAGAGCAGCCGACGGCGCAGATCATGGCCGTGGTCGGGAGTGATGGAAACGGCACCGAGCACCCGGATTGGGAGAGTAACCTTTCGTTGGCGCTCGCTCTGCGGGATGCGCTCAATCGGGAGAATGAAACCATCTGCCGCCCGGTTTCGCTTCGCAACGCTTCCTATAATCAGGAGCTGGCGCCCAGCGCTCTGCTGCTGGAAATCGGTTCCGGCGCAAATACGGTAGATGAGGCCATCCGCGCAGTTGAGCTGGCGGGCAGGGAGCTGGCCGCACTGATTACCAATCGCTGAATACCAATCAGGCCCCGCGGTTCGGTTCCGGGGGCCTGATCTTATTTGGTTTTTCCGGTGCGAAGGCACAAAAGCTCCACTGCCAGCAGCACCGCGCAAACGGCAAGTCCGGCCGAGAGCGAAACCGTGCCGCGTTCCATCGCGCCTGCCACTCCGATCATTCCGATCAGAGAGAGGGCTACGCAGCCTGCTTTTGCCAGACGTCGCGCCGTAGCACCGGTCAGAATCTGCCAAAGCGCCAGCAGGCGGAGCAGCAGGGCGTCTGCCCTCCTCCTGAAACGGCCGCAGGAGGTCCGAAGCTCTGGGTAATATACAGTTTCAATTCCGAAATCGGAATCCATACGCCCTTTTTTTGTATCCATACGGTTCATAGTCTGCCTCTTTTATATCGGATTTGGAATCTTTCTGCCGATATTATAGCAGATATCTCGTCGTTTGTCAATATCTTTTTTCCAAAAACAGAAAATTTTTTTGATTTCCTCTTTACAAATACCATGAAATGTGGTATAATGTTGCCACAATCGGAAAATCGGAGGCGCGCGGATGGAAAGCTATATCGATCGCATCAAACAACTCAAAAACCAGAGGAAGCTGACAAACGAGCAGCTTGCCGAACGTTCCGGCATTCCTTTGGGCACGTTGAGCAAGCTGCTCGCCGGGATGAGCGAGTCCCCCAAGCTCTCCAACATTGTTGCCATTTGCAATGTGCTGGATTGCTCGGTGGAGTATATCGTGACCGGAACGCCGGACAATACCAACAATTATACGCTGACAGCCGACGAGATCTCCATCGTGGAGTCCTACCGCAGGCTGGACCGCTGGGGGCAGGGCTTGGTGGAGGCCGTGCTTGCCAAGGAGGCCGAGCGCACGGACGCAATGAGGGAGCAGTCCGGCGCGCTGCCCATGCCGTCGGTGCGGAAGCCTTCGCAGCTTCTCCGTACCCCGCCGCGAACCGGGCGGTATGTGGGAGAACGGCTCACGGGGGGCAAGCGGAGCATTTCGCTCTATGAGCTGCCGGTTTCGGCTGGCGCGGGTGTTTACCTGGACGATTCCCGGGCGGAAACCATCCGCATTCCGCAGGGGGAGGCGACGGCCGACGCCGATTATGCTCTGCGCATCAGCGGGGACAGCATGGAACCGAAATACCACAACGGCGATGTGATTCTGGTACAGATCACAGACAGTGTGGAGGTCGGCGAGCTTGGCATTTTTCTGCTGGATGGGTGCGGCTTCTTCAAGGTGTACGATGGGAGCCGGCTGCTCTCGCTCAATCCAAAATACAGCCCGATTCTGCTCAGGGATTTTGCGGACGTTCAGTGCAAAGGAAGGGTGGTCGGCCGTCTGCGCAAACGATAAGGTCCGGATTCACGGAATTCTCCGTTATCGGGAAACCCAAGCAAAGCCCCGGCCGTCCATGCGGACGGCCGGGGCTTTTACGCTTTCGTGGTACGAGGGCGGGGAGCCTTTCCCGGCACCGGATTCAGGAGACGGTTTCCTGTGGGGGCTCCGAGGCAGGGGTCTCTGCCGGCAAATAGATGGTTTGTTCCGGCCCCGTGTCCTGAATCAGAGCTTCGCGCTTCCGATAACGGAACAGAAACAGAACAAACAGATACAGGTCGCCCACGCATCCGCCGGTGTGCCCGCCGAGCAGCAGCAGGGTGCTGTCAAACAGAATCGGATGGGAGCGGAAGAACCAAAGGCAAAGCAGCAGTACGGGGGTGATGACCGCAAACGGGAGAATCAGGGCGATCAATGCGGTTCTGCGGTAAACGTATATGCCGGGCACGCCGCAGTATGCGCAGCTCCAACTCAGGCCGAAGGTCAGCTTCTGCCCGGTGAGCAGGCGGTAGGCCAGCCCGTGCAGCAGCTCATGTGCCACAAGGAGGAGCACATACGCCGCCATCCATGCCAGCGGAATGAGTGGCAGGAGCCAGACAGAGCCGACGCGGATGACCGCATTCGGAGGCCTTACGGCAAGGATGATCGCGGGGATCAACGGAATCAGCGAAATCAGCGTGAGCCAGATCGCGGTTTTCGGACGCTTGGCATTCAGGTAAAACACCTTTTGGTAGTGCATGGGAAGGTCGGCTTCAAAAGTGGGTGCTTTCATGATGTCCCTCCGGTTGCTTGATGAAAATAGTATACCATATTTACGGCGGTTTTGCAAGCCGTTTGAGAGAGATAGAATGGACAAATTTGGCGGATTTGTTCCGGTATTTGCTGCAATCCGGGCACAATGGGGGATTTACAAATCCGGACGGGTGTGGTATAATATACGCAGTCGCGCCGTTTGCAGGTCGGGGTACCCTGTTGCACGGCCGGCACATCCTTGACATCGCTTGCAAGGCTTTTGCGGCGGGCGGCTGATTGATTTGCACGGGAGCCGGTGCCGTTTTTTATATGCTGTCCGGCGCGTGCTGTCATCCGCTCGGCCGGCGTGCCGCGCGATGCGGCGCGGCGCAGCCTGCCATGCCCACGCCCGGCTGCGGGATGGATGATGAGAAAGAAAGAGGTAAAAAATAATATGAATGAAAAAGAAATTGCCGAGGTCAGGCGTTCGCTCCGGCCGGAGCACCATGCCGTTACCACCATTTGCGGATGCTATGCCTCCGCAACCGGGGAAATCATCGCGCGTTTTTCCGAGACACTGGGGCTGATGCAGGAGGAGGAAGTCGAAAAATATCTGGCTATCTTCCGCAAGACGCTGTCAGGAGCGCCGGACCGTAATCTGCTGGACATTGCCTTTTCCAACGATCAGGTGCTGAGCGGCGAGGAGTACGCACTGCTGAACACCCTTAAAAAATCCGAGCTGAAGGATTCCGCCGCGCTTGACCGCTTTTTCTCGGCGGTGACCGGCGCGCTCTCCATGGAGGAGAATTACCTTGTGCTTTTGACCTTCAATCAATACGACGTGCCGTATCGGGCGTCTGACGGGGCACGGGTGGAGGACGCATCCGGCGAGATGTATTCCTATCTGGTTTGCAGTGTCTGCCCGGTGAAAATGACCAAGTCGGCCCTGACCTATCAGGCAGAGGACAAGAGCTTTCACCACAGCAACGGCAGCAGCGCGGTTTGTCCGCCCGAGCTGGGCTTTCTGTTCCCGGCCTTCGACAACCGCCAGACCAACATCTACAACGCCCTCTTTTATACCCGGGATATCTCGCAGGCATATGAGAGCTTTACCGAGGCGGTGTTCCGGCAGTCCATCCGTATGACGGCTTCCACCCAGAACGAAACCTTCCGCACCGTGCTGGCGGACGCACTGGAGGATACCTGCAGCTTTCGCGTTGTCCGGACGGTGCATGACGAGATCTGCCGCCGGATGGAGGAGCACAAGACCAACCATGAGCAGGAGCCGCTTTCGGTATCCAAATATGAGGTCAAGGACCTGCTGGAAACCTGCGGTGTGCCGGAGGAACGGCTGGAGGCCTTTACCAAGGGCTATACAGAGCATTTCGGAGAGCGAACATGACGCTCGATACCTATAGGAGTTAAGGAAAAATTCACAAAAGCAGAGCGCACAATTTGTGCAGCTTTGCAATAATCCTCGATAGCTCAATGGTAGAGCATCCGGCTGTTAACCGGAGGGTTACAGGTTCGAGTCCTGTTCGGGGAGCCAATAATAGCCCCGGAAACTGTGTGTTTTCGGGGTATATTTGTATCTAAATCCTAAAAAAACAGGCAAAAACCAAAAAACAAATGATCTGCAGGCGGCATCAGTCTAAAAACGATGGTAAACCGCTGTTAAGGACAAAAAAATCAAAAGAATTTGGAAAGGCCATACTGCTGATTAGGTTTACAGTTATACGCCGGAAGTACGTTATGCTGTGTGTTTTTCGGGTACATGTACTTGAGTCGAAAAAAATTTGCGGAGGGCTTTTCTATGGAAAACAAGGATGTCGGTTTGACGTGTTCAAACACAGATTTAGAAGTTGTAAAGAAGGAAAAAGTCAGAGTAATTCCACTTCATGTAATTGATGATGCTCCGGAGCATCCGTTTTGTGTGCGGGATGATCCGGAGATGGAAGCATTGATGGAAAGCATTTCCCTATATGGGGTAATTACGCCCTGTATTGTTCGGAAAAAAACGGATGAGCGATATGAAATGATTTCTGGGCACAGACGTAAGAGAGCTTGTGCTCGACTGGGAATCGATAGGATCCCCGTGGTGCTGCGCAATCTGTCAAAGGAGGAAGCGGTGGTTCTGATGGTAGACGCAAACCTCCAGCGCGAAAGAATTTTGCCAAGTGAAAAAGCGTTTGCATACAAAATGAAATTGGAGGCTTTGAAACGACAGGGCAGACGAACGGATTTAACTTCGACACCAGTGGTGTCGAAGTTAAGGACGAATGAAGCGGTCGGATTAAAGAGCAAAGACAGCAGAGAGCAGGTGCGGCGGTATATTCGACTGACAAATTTGATTCCTGAGCTATTGGAAGATGTAGATCTTGGCAAAATCGCATTCCGTCCGGCTGTGGAATTGTCTTACCTGACGGTTGATGAACAAAAGGATGTGTCATACACCATCGACATGGGCGAAGCAACGCCGTCTCTGGCGCAGGCAATCCAGATGAGAAGGCTGAGTGAAGATCATCGCTTGGATTTTGACACCATTACCAAAATTCTTACGGTTCCGAAGCCGAATCAGATTGAGAAAATAAAGATACCTGTCCAAAAGCTGAAAAAATATTTCGGCAGAGACACCACTCCAAAGGAAATTGAGGAGATTATCCTTGCGGCTTTGGAGGCTTATTACCGAAAGCAAAGAAAACAACAAAATACATGAATGAAGCAAAAGGAACATACTTCGATAAGAGGCTATGTTCCTTTTTTGTTTTGGAGGAAATCATGGTACAGTGTTTGAGAAAATATGAATGGGTAAAGCTGCCCCGATCCCGCCTGCCGGAAGGCCGGGGAATCATGGGGAGTTGGGCAAGGTTGGCTTCCCATGCTGCCTTCCGGAAAGGACAGGCATTGTACTGTGGGTATTCGAATGAAGTCATGCCGGGAATGTGGTCGGGCGGTATCGTTGGCCTAAAGAAAATCCTTGGCGTCAAAAATCGCCAGACTGCACTGGACATCATGAACCGGTTGTCAGAGTACGGATACCTCTCCTATACGCTTGAGGCGAAAACAAAAAAATTCACTTATCGAATTCTCGATTGGGTAGTTCGGTGCTCCGGAAGGGCATGTACGGAAGGATCGGTTTACGCCATCGACGGCTACGGGTTCTTGTGCCTTCCGAGAAATCTGACCGAGCGCTTAGTCGTGCACGGACATGTTTTTGAGGAGGCGGATGCATGGCTGGATCTCTGGTGTCATACAGTGGCAAGAGATCCGCGCAATGCTTTCTCCTGCCTCGCACCGGCGATTCAGTACCGCGGTGCATCCATCACATTAGAAACCCTTGGGACACGCTGGGGTTGGGAGAAGACCAAGGTGTGGAGGTTTTTCAAAAAGCATGGAGATGTTTTCTCTCTGCACCGTCTTCCCGGAAACTATGGCTGTGTCCTGTTCAATATACTGTATCCTATCGGAACAGCAGGGGTGAGTCCAACACAGAAACAGGTAGAAGCGGTATGGGCGGAATGGCGCCGTCTTTCCAAACCGTCAAAATCAAAGAGGAAGACCGGAACACAAAGGGATTTTCATCGTACTGTGGACCGGTACAGTCGACGCATCATGAAGCAGACGGAACATGCGAGGCCGAAGTGTGACGTCAAAAATCGCGTTGCACTTTCGGTACCTATAATACGCGCGTATCTTTCTCTGTGTAGGAATTGTAAGAATTGTAGTTATGACTGCCGGAGAATGATATATTCCAGAGCCATAGCTGCGCAAACCATTCGCGGACCGTGCCGGGGCCCGGAAGAGGTCCGCTACAACGACAAAGAAAAAAGGAGCAAAAAATATGAAACAAGAGAAAACATCAAAACCTCACGTGGACAGTGAGAGATCTGCCGAAGCAGTCATCCGCTATCTGACAAAGAGAGGAATTTTAGAGGAGAAGAAAATCAGCACAGAAAAGCTGCAGGATGCCAAAGCGCAGAGGATGAGCGATGCCTATCACAATACGCTGTTATTGTTGAAACATTACCGAACGCTTTCATGGCTGATGGAGTGCTTTCCGGATACCATAGCAGAGGAGCTGGATCAGCCGTATGAGGCATTGGACGAGCTGATTGACCGGCTGGATATGGAACTGGCGATGGGAAACCGGAAGCTGGAAAATCGTTTGGCAGGCATAGAAAAATCAAGATTGATATTGGACCGTGTGAACGAAGCCTTGACAGTCTTGAAAAAGAAACCGGAGGATGGGCAGCGGCTGTATGACCTGATCTATCTGACTTACATCGCACCGGAAAAGCTGAATCATCAGGAACTCCTTTATCGATTGAACCTGTCCTCAAGGCATTATTACCGCTGTCGGGACCAGGCAGTCCATATTCTTTCTCTGCGTCTCTGGTCCTCTCCATCAAAGACGCTGGATATCTGGCTTGAGATTGCGGAGCTGTTACGTGAGATGGATTGACAGTACGTATTTCGTATTCGTCCGATGAACGAAACAAGGTGCCGGGGATAGACACCGGCGCCTTGCTTATCAGTCGTAAGCCATAATGAACCATCGCCGCCCGTCGTAACCCAGCTCGCGCTCCTGCCCGCGTATGCGCACCAGATACCGGAACCCTGTATTGGACCGCAGGGCAGGGGTCTCTTCTGTTTTCAATATTTTGTCAATCCCATAGGTTTCCCCGTTCGTCCATAGGATTTGCAAAGGGGTAACCGCTCCCGCAGAATCAAATCTGACTACCGTCCCCACAAAAATTCTTCTCATGCACTCACCTCGGTGAGTAGTATCGGGCTCATTCGGAAATCCTATTCAAAAGCAAATCAAACAGTAAATAGTTGAAAAAAACCTTCTCACACATTGAAAAAATTCCAGTTTTGTGGTATGATATATTGTGATATGATATATTTGCACTGGGAGCGGAGCATATGCGTGGGAGGAAAAAAGATGAGCGAGAACAAAACCTATATCGCAATCGATCTGAAATCCTTTTATGCTTCCGTGGAATGCAACGAGCGCGGCCTGGATCCGATGACGGCCAATCTCGTGGTTGCGGACAGCTCGCGCACGCAGAAAACCATATGTTTGGCGGTTTCTCCTGCCCTGA
>CALXUY010000026.1 GCA_944391805.1 uncultured Clostridia bacterium | reverse complement strand
CGCCTGCGGCTCTCTGCACGTCAGATTTTTCGTCAAACAAACCAATTCTGAAAGAATTTTTTGACAGCAGGCAATAGTGAATCTTATTGCAACAAGCTACGCTTGTAGGAGATTTGTGCAGTTTGGCAGAAAAGATGCAAAAAGTTGTGCGGTCAATTGGCTTGATCCGTGAATTATGCGGTGTTGCCTTAAGCAAGGGTTGAGGTAAAAAGCCGAACGAAGCGTATCGCCCGACACCGCAGAACAAGTGTAAACCCCTACGCCGCAATATAACTTGATAAGCTGTGCAGTAATGCAATCGATCCGGACAGTGGCGAACAATTCCGATGTGCGGCACTTATCGGAGCACCCTTCTGGAAACACGATTTCCGGGACAAACTTTTGCAAAAGTTTTTCTGCATTCTTTTCAATGCCTTCAATAAAGCGTCGGCTGAACAACTGAACGCAATACCAAACACTGTATAGCAAACATCCCCTGTTCTGAACTCTGGCTGCGCGTCCCGCGACGGTTTACCGGCATCAAACAGCGAACACCCCCTCCCACGCATGCAACCGTCCCGCGCCGGGCCGTGTGTCGGAGATCTGATCATGCACCAAGCCCGGCAAAGCGTTACCCGCCCGCCCAAATTGACCTTTGCTCTTGCTTTTTTGTCACCCCACATCAAAAACGCAGCATTGGAGGAGGATCGGCAATGAATGCTTTTGAGCGAAATGAAAAAGCGCTGGATATTCTTTCAAAAGGAAAATTCCTTCAGGCGCAGCAACTGTTTTTTGAAAACGTCAGAATGGCTCCGTCACATGAAACCTATAATAATCTGGGCTGGTATTTGTTCACCGAAGGGCTGGAGTGCAAAAACGGCAAGGTGAGAAATGCGGAAAAGCTGGGTACGTACTATCTGCAAAAGGCGGAGAGCATCCGACATACCTCCGTGAATCTGAACAACATTGCATACGTGATGGAAATCCAACGCAATCTTGCATATTGTCAGACAGGCGTTGAAAACAGAGACTTATGTCGCGCCGCCTATGAATATACCGAAAAGGCGCTTCAATTGAAATATTCCAATGAGGCCGAGTATAACCGATTGCGGTTTCTTTACCTGTGCGACAGCAGGAGCACCGAGGTCTTGTCCGGGCTCGAAAAGCTGTCCGGGCAGTTTGACGAGCCGGATTGCATCGAATTTCTGCTCAATGTCCTGTGCATTCATGCGCGGCTTCACGAATGTCTGGAACGGCTTGCACAATATCGGGATAAACTTGATGAGCTATGCCTGATGTCATTGTACTGCATCTGCGGTGAATATGAAAAAGGAGCCGGGCTTTGCGGCCGCATCTATGAAAAATATACTTTGCGGCATGTTGACATCGCCATGCTGGCGGACTGCCTGATCAGATCCGGGCAATCCGAAAAGGCCCTGACGCTGAAACAGGCTTGGCAGGAGGATGCTGCACCCGAGACGAAAAAGGCCGCGCAGGCCTTCTGCCGCGAAGCCGACCGGATATTTGACAGTGCGGCGTACAGGGCGGAGCTGATACAAGGCTACCGCTTCCGACCGCCCGTGATCCCCCTGTGCGGTTATTTCGGCTGCAAACGGCATGGCACACCCGCGGTGGAAGAGCACTGACCGAAATTGCCGATACCATAAAGCGCGGCACCGGTTGCGGGAAATGAATCGCATAGATGCGGTTCCGACGATGACCCGGGCACATAAAGATAGGAAGCAGGCAAGGCAGCTACACCGCCGCCAGCCGAACGTGCCCTGCCTGCCGCCCTTGCGCCGGGGCGCGGACAGTCAGTCCGCGCCCGTTGTCATCTGCCGCCCGGGTGCTGTTCCCGGTTACTGCCGGGAGCTGTGCCGGCTGATCAGATAATCGTACATCTCCTTCTCCACCGCCTCGTATTCCTGAAGCGCGGAGCTCATCTCTCCGTTGGTTTTTCCGTCCCGCAGAGCAATGCTGTTGGCAACGGTGAGCTTGCCAAGGGCATTGAGCGACCGGAGCACCAGTGCGGTTTCGGCCTGCACCTCACGCTCTCTGCGCTCCTCCTTTTCCTGCTGGCGGGTCAGGAGCCGTTTGAGCAGAAACAGGATCACGCCGCTGCAAACCGTCAGCGCCGAGGAGACCAGCATGGAAACAAGTGTATCCATTCGGTTCACCTCCCCCCGTAGCCGGCTTCGCCGCTCACGGCGGCGGGGGCAAAGCCTCTGCCCGACAGTGAAAGCGGCGTCAAGGCCGCGCCTTTTTTGTATTCAGAAATCACGCGATGAATGATGTATGCGGCGTATTGCCCGCTGCTGCGGTAAGGCTCCCGCGCAGCGCCAAAGCACTGCCAACCGCCGGCAGTAGCCTCGCTTTGTGCATCGATGAATTCGGCGGCAGACTCTGCACAGGAGCCCGGATTTTCCCGGCAGTTGGGCAGATCGGTGAACCGTGCAGCCGTGGATGTCTGCGGCGCAGGCATCCGGACAAGCCTTGTTCCCGTTGCGGGCGGGAGACAGCGTTGCCGCAGCGTCCGTGCGGACGCGCGGCGATCGGATTTTTTGATGGTATGCATTCTGTATTCCATTTTTCCTTTCTGTTGCAGATTGAGAGGAAGCGCCGCTCTGCTCCGGCTGCGGTCTTTGGGGAAAGGTTCCGATTGCAGAAACACACACCGCAGGCGAAGCGCAGAGGATAGACCAACATTCGTTTCAGAAACGTTCTTTCGTGGGTTTGATAATGGTTTGGTCAACGTGAAGTGCCTGCTTCTGCGCCCGACAACGCATTTTCGTGCTTTGCGCGTTTTCTTTCTTCCAGCGGCTTCAGGCGGCAAATACCGCGTACACCCCCGGGACGGCTGCGCAGAGATCGCTCCGCAAACACTCTCCAGCACGGAGGGCAAACCATACATTTTTGATTTGCCGCCCCCACTGCCGCAGCCTGCGTGCGGCAATCCTCTCTGGCTCCTATGATACAGCAAAACCCTGTCATAGCCCGTCAGGAATTCAAAAATTTTTTGCCGCATCCCTCCCTGCGGCGACAATTCCCCGCGCGGACGCACCTTACGGGACAACGCTTCTCGCCAGCAGTCCCCGCACCGCGGCGAGGTCGTCCGGCAAGGCGCCGGCGGCCTCGCCCAAGGCCAGCAGCCGCCGCAGTGCGTCGGCTTCCTCACGCCGGAGCTGCACCTGCGTCAACCGGAAGTTTCCCGAAACATAAATTCCGCCGCTGCGGCCCGGGCGGTCGTAAATCGGCATGACCTGTGAAATGCGCACCAGATCGCGGCTGATGGTTCTGGCGGATACCCCGAAGCGCCGGGCAAGATCTTCAATTTTGACATGCCGCCGGTCCGAGAGCAATTGCATAATCTCCCGTCGGCGCTCCGAAGCATCCATATTCCCCTCCTTTCCAAAAAAATGAGGACCGAAACGAATGCATGGCAGCCGCCATACTTCATTCCGGTCCCACTCGTGCAGGCAAGCCTGCCGGAAGAACTCGTATGTATTGCGTTTTTAGAGAGTGGAAAGCAAGCGAATGAGCGATTGCACTTCCACAGCGTCGCTTTTGCCGCGGTGATGCACCTCCAGCATCAGCTTGCCGTCGGTGACCTGTGCCACGCCAAGCAGAAGCTGCTGGTTCGGGGTACGAATTTCGGTTTTCTTCTGTTCCATGTACGTAATCCTCCCATTCCGTTATTTTTTTCTGTTTTCTATTGACAGAAGCCATCTTCCGTGTTATAATTGTAGTCGGAAGTTATCTTCCGATGTATATTGTATCACATCACCGGAAGTTTGTCAATAGTCAATCGGAAGTTTATGCGATTTTTTTTGGGGGGAGGTTTCCATCATGACGTTCGGTGAAAGATTGAAGCGCACCCGGCTTGCCTTGAACCTATCACAAACCGAGCTCGCCGCGCGTTCGGGGATATCCGAGCGCTCCCTTTACACCTACGAGCAAAACGGAGTCATTCCCAGAACCGGCAACATTGTCCGGCTGGCACAGGCGCTCAACGTGTCAACCAACTACCTGCTCGGAGACGATCAGGCCACCGCGGGCGAGATGAACGAGGAGCTTTTTCTTGCCAACGTCCGCAACCGCTTCGGCCTGAAGGGAGCAAAGGAGGCCTCCGACGTGCTCAACCGCGCCGCCGCGCTGTTTGCAGGCGGAGAGCTGGACGAGGAGGCCAAGGAGATCTTCTTTCAGTCGCTGATGGAGGCATACTGGGAATCCAAGGAGGCGGCACGTGCCAAATTTTCCCCCAAAAGCAGAGTCGCCCGCACAAAAAGCCCCAAGGGAGGCAGGGCGAACTCCGACAACTAACGGTGGGAGAATACAGTTTTGGCAACACTCGATTTTATTATCCGTAAGGTAGATTTTCTGGTACGTCGGCATGGCACGCGGGATCCGTTTGTCATCTGTGAGCGTCTGCAGATCAATGTCCGGTGTAAGCCGCTCTGCTCACAGCTCAAGGCATTTTTCTTCTACCAATCCCGCATGAAAACCATTTTTCTGGATACCGGGACCGACGAGCAGCTCCACCCGATGCTTTGCGCGCATGAGCTGGGGCATGCGATTTTGCACAATCAGATTCTCATCAACATGCGCTGCATTCCCGAGAAAACGCTGTTCAACAGCACCGACCGGACCGAGAACGAGGCCAATCTGTTTGCGGCCGAGCTGCTGATCCCTGACCGGGAGCTGCTCGACCTGCTGACCTCCTTCGGGCAAACGCTGTACGAGGCGGCCGGAAGCCTGTGCCAACCGGTGGAGCTGCTGGACTTTAAGCTGCGTATGCTGCAGCACAAGGGGTATGATATTCAGGCCCCCTTTCTCGCACAGGCCGATTTTCTCAAACGGGTTTGACCAAAAAGCCCGTCCCGCGGAACCGTCCCAGACGAACGCCTTTCTATATATTTTAGGAAGAATTTTGCGCCGGGAAAATAAGTCCTTGCGGAAGCGGACAAGTGAACCGAAAGCTCCATCCAACGGTAAAAATACCGGGATGCCCTCTTTTGGGGGAGCGCACAGGTCGAATGCCGCACCGCCGCATGGTCCGGACACTGCCGCCCGCCCCGATCTTCCCCGCGCCGGAATAACTTTCCGCCAATGTGTCAAAAGGAGAGATCATGATGAAGCTGCTGTTATCCGCAAAATACATCACCCTGCCTGTAAGCGACAGGGCAGTGACCAAAAAGCTCTGTCTGTATGAGGACGGCCGCCTGCTGGCCGACTATGATCTGAAGCTGGATGCCATCTCCCCCACCTTCACGGCCTACATTGATGTTTCGCAGTGGTTGGGCAGAACCGTGGAGCTGACCGTTGCCCCCGAGATGGAATGTCCGGTCGGCTTGTCCGGGCAGGTCAGTCTGCTGGGGCTGTGGCAGGAGCCGCTCCGCCCCCGGGTACACTTTACCGTACCGGCCGGCTGGAACAACGACCCCAACGGGCTGATTTTTCACCGCGGCCGCTACCATCTGTTTTATCAGTTCAACCCCTGCGGCACCGAGTGGGGGAATATGCATTGGGGGCATGCGGTCAGCACCGACCTGCTGCACTGGGAGCATCTGGATACCGCGCTCTTCCCGGACGAGAGCGGCACCATGTACTCGGGCTGCGCAATTGAGGACGCCGAAAACCGCACCGGGCTGGGCGACGGCCGCCCCCCGATGCTGCTGTATTACACGGCGGCGGCAGGCGGGCGGCATCTGCTTTCGGCCGGCAAACGGCGCACACAAGGCTTGGCCTGGTCGACCGACGGCGGCGCCAGCTTTCACAAGTATTCCGGCAACCCGGTGGTGGAATGGCTGGAGGCCGGCAACCGCGACCCCAAGGTGGTATGGGTGGAGGAGCTGGAGCGATACGTCATGGCGCTGTATCTCGCCGGAGACCGTTACCGGCTGCTGACCTCCGGCGATCTGCTCAACTGGGTGTCCCTGCAGGAGCTTTCGCTGCCCGGGGACAACGAGTGCCCGGACATCTACCCACTGACGCTCGACGGAAAGCGGCATTGGGTGCTCTCCGGCGCGCGGGATATTTATCTGGTGGGGCGGTTTGAGGCGGACGGATTTCACGTCGAGAGCGGGCCGCGGCGGCTCTGCCACTCGGAGGTTTCCTATGCGGCACAGAGCTTCTCTGGCCTCCCCGATGGCAGAATCGTGCGCATCGCATGGAACCGCCTGCACATTCCGTCTCCCCGGTTCTCCCAGCAGATGGGATTTCCGGTGGAGATGCATCTGGAGCGTCAGGACGGAGAATATCTGCTCGCGGCACAGCCCATCCGGGAAATTGAAACGCTGTGGGAAGGCTGCGAAAGCCTGTCGCAAATTTCCCTGTCGCAGCCGCTCAGCCTGAACACCGGTCTGCAGGCGCTGGATCTCTCACTGAAAATGCCCGTGCGTCCCGGTGCCCGGCTGACCCTGCGCCTGTTCGGCTGTGAGCTGAAGCTGAATCCAGAGCAGAACGAGCTGACCTGCGGCACCGTCAGAATGCCGCTGCAGCTCCGGCCGGAAGCACAGCAAATCGGGCAGAGCGGGCAGCCGCAGCATAAACAGGCACAGAATGAGCTGGAGCTGCGCATACTGGTGGACTGCGCCACGGTGGAGCTGTTTGCCGACGGAGGCAAGCTCTGCGCCACGGTGTCCGCCCTCTGGGATCCCAATCTCCCCCGTGTCGAGCTGATTCCGCAGGGTGAGCCGTATATCGAAAGCCTGTCCTGTCGGATTCTGCGCGACACACTGCCGCCAGTCCCAACGCCCTCTGCCGGAGAACTCCGGTAACGCCCGGCGATTTTTTCATAATATAACGTGAGTTCGACGAAAGTTTGAAGATCTTGAGGCGCTGCCTCAAACTCCGGTTAAGGAACTTTTTTTCAAAAAAGTTCCTTAACAATCCTCAAAAAACCTTCAATACGGGTGTCTTTATATACAAATGCAGTTTGTGCTCATTCCGGACACCCCGCCTTGCAACCCGCCAATGGGTATCCGATACCGCGGCGGTTTACCGCCCGCGGACTCCGGCACCGGATCAAATTGTAAGTTTGTTTGCTCCAAACAAAATAATACATTCATTTATCGCATTGCTGCCCTGCGGCATGAGGATTTTTCCTTGGATTTATCTCCCTCGAACTCACGTTAATATCTGTATTTTTCAGGCCGCGGCCAGCCGCTGTGCCTGCAATAAAGCGCCCGTGGCAGTTCATTTCCAAAACTGAACTGCCACGGGCGCTTTTCCCCGCCGCTCGAGGAGACATCGGTTTATCGCGCATTTCTATTGACAATCCGATCCAAATATGCTATCATAGAGGCAACGCCAACCACGCTTCACCACATTCTGCATGGAGGAACCTCATGAAAAAAACGGCCTGTATGATTCTGACAGCATTTTTGCTACTTTCTGCCCTGACTGCCTGCAATACTGCCCCCCAAGCTCCGGCCGCCACCGACGGCGGAGAGCCGACCGCCGCTCCCTCATCCTCCGGCGACTTTCAAACCACCGGGACCCCCGAGCCGGACGACCCGCCCGAAAGCCCGGTTTCGGATTTTGAATACCAACTCAACAGCGACGGCGGCATTACCATTACAAAATACATCGGCAACGATGCGAACGTCGTGGTGCCTGCATATATCGAGGAGAAGCCGGTAACGGAGATCGGAACCTTTGCATTTGGTCGATATGCAGAGGTGGATGCCAATCGCACCTTGATTTCCGTAAAATTACCGGATACGGTCATTCACATTGGCAATCAGGTTTTTAATTTGTGTACAGCACTTGAATCTGTACAGCTTTCCAAAAAACTGCAATCGATTGGTTTTTCTGCATTTTCGGAGTGTCACTCACTTTCTTCCATCGAACTACCGGATACCCTGACGTCTATGGGTCATGGCGTGTTTTTTCAATGCAAAGCTCTAAAATCCATCCGGATTCCCAAGCAATTAAAAGTAATCGAAGATGTTTCATTTTGTGAATCCGGATTGGAAACGGTTGTATTCGAAGAAGGGTTGGAGGTGATTGGAAAACGTGCGTTTTTCTGGACCAACCTCAAGGAGATAGTGCTGCCATCCAGTGTCAAAGAGATCGGAGAATGGGCGTTTATCATCTGCGGACAACTGGAACGGATTGTACTGAACGATGGTTTGCTTTCGATTGGTCCCGGAGCTTTTAGCGGAACCGCGCTGAAAGAGGTCATCATTCCACAGACTGTACAAACCGTTGACGAATCGGTTTTTTACGACTGCAAATCATTAACCGCTGTCCGCTTTGAAGGAAACGCACCCGAAACTTATTTATCCGAGGATTCTCTGCCCGATAAAAACTTATGGGAACCTCTAAAAATTAGTTCCCAGTATTAAATTTTGCGATTCAACAGCGAAAAAATGAAATCAGGGCGGCGAATCGCATTCCTGCCTCAAAATTCATGTATATGTTGGGGTTGGAACCCCCG
>CALXUY010000025.1 GCA_944391805.1 uncultured Clostridia bacterium | reverse complement strand
ATTCGCAAAAAGAAAGTGGAGTGATATCCATCCCTCCCTCTTCTTTGCATTTTTCTCATTTTTTTCTCGCTTATATTCCAAAACGCCCATTTCGGCTCTCGCTTGATAGGCGTTTTTCGACAGACTGGGGCCGGGGGTGCCGCACGATGTGCGGCACCCCCGGCCTTGCCGAAAGATAAAAAAATCCTCCGATCTCTCGGTTTTTTAGAAAAAACAGATTGACAAAATGAATTTTATATAGTATAATATTTCATATCATATGTGAGAAAAACAGATTGCGGAAAGAAAAATCGTGTTTTTTTGAAACATTTGTGAATATTCTTGCAAATTCGGTCAATATCAGGAGGGAAAACCAATGAGCATTCAAAATGCGTATCTCAAGCAGGTTATGGCGAACGTGGAAAAGCGGAACCCCGGCGAGCCGGAATTTCATCAGGCTGTCAGGGAGGTGCTGGAGTCTCTTGAGCCTGTAGTGGAAAAAAATCCGGTCTACATCGAAAAAGGCATCATCGATATGATTGTCGAGCCGGAGCGGATCATCAAATTCCGTGTGCCGTGGGTGGACGACAACGGCAAGGTGCAGGTCAACCGCGGCTTCCGTGTGCAGTTCAACAGCGCAATCGGCCCCTACAAGGGCGGGCTGCGTTTCCATCCCTCGGTGTATGAGGGCATTATCAAGTTCCTCGGCTTTGAGCAGGTCTTCAAAAATTCGCTCACCGGTCTGCCCATCGGCGGCGGCAAGGGAGGCTCGGATTTTGACCCCAAGGGCAAGTCCGATGCGGAGGTGATGCGCTTCTGCCAGAGCTTTATGCTGGAGCTTTCCAAGCACATCGGCGCGGACACCGACGTTCCGGCCGGCGACATCGGCGTGGGCGGACGCGAGATCGGATACCTGTTCGGCATGTATAAGCGCGTGCGCAACGAGTTCACCGGCGTGCTGACCGGCAAGGGGCTGACCTATGGCGGCAGCCTTGCCAGAACCGAAGCCACCGGCTATGGCCTGTGCTATTTTGCCGATGCCATGCTGAAGGACGCCGGCAGCTCCTTTGCCGGCAAAACCGTGGTGATCTCCGGCTCGGGCAACGTTGCCATTTATGCCTGCGAAAAGGCGACCGAGCTGGGCGGCAAGGTGGTTGCTCTCTCGGATTCCAACGGATATGTGTATGACCCGAACGGAATCGATCTGGCGGCCGTCAAGCAGATCAAGGAGGTCCGGCGCGGACGCATTAAGGAATATGTGGCCGACCATGCCAGTGCGGAATATCATGAGGGCTGCAGCGGCATCTGGGGCATCAAATGCGACATTGCGCTGCCTTGCGCCACGCAGAATGAGCTTGACGAGGCCTCCGCAAAGAAGCTGATTGCCAACGGCGTCACTGCCGTGGCCGAGGGGGCAAATATGCCTTCCACTCCGGAGGCGATTGCCGCATTCCAAAAGGCCAATGTGCTCTTTGCTCCCGCCAAGGCCTCCAATGCCGGCGGCGTGGCAACCTCTGCGCTCGAAATGAGCCAGAACTCCATGCGCTACAGCTGGACCTTCGAGGAAGTGGACGCAAAGCTCAAGAACATTATGGTCAACATTTACCACAACGCGGCAGCGGCCGCCAAGGAGTACGGTATGGAGGGCAACCTGGTTGCCGGTGCCAATATTGCCGGATTCCTCAAGGTAGCCAATTCCATGCTGGCTTACGGAGTGGTCTGATTGCAAACCGAATAAACCCGTGCGGGGAAAGCCGTTTTCAGGCTTCCCCCGCACATTTTTTTGTGGGCGGATTTTTTGCGGAGAAGGGAAGTGTCCTTCCTGCCGGACGACGGAATAGCTTTTTGGCCGGTCGGAGGCAATGGCTGCGCCCGCACCCGGGCAATCGCTTCACAGGTTGACGTTTTCTGGCAGAATGGGGATCTGGCACCGCTGCTTTTTATAGGCGAGCGGCGACATTCCGGTATATTTCTTGAAGATTTTGCTGAACAGCGTGTAGTCGCTGTACCCTACCAGCGCGGCGGCCTGCATCACCGAAACGTTTTCAAACGTGAGGCGGCTGGCGGCGCACTCCATGCGTTTCCGGATCATCAGCTCCCGCAGGGAATACTTGCAGTATCTGGAAAATATGACGCGCAGGTAGGAGGGAGAAATGTGCAGGTGCTGCGCCACATCCTTGGCCGTAATGCCCTCCAGCAGGTAGTCCTGAATGAAAATCAGCGCCTCCTTGTAGTACAGGAAGGCGTCCATTTTGCTGTGCTCGGACGCAGACGCCGCGTTTTCCTGCTGGTGCAGCGAGAGCAGATATAAAAACGTGCTGAGCAGATACAGCTCGGTATCGTTCTTCGGGTGCGTCTGATAGAGCGCGTTGTGAAATACGGACGGGAGCTGATCGGCAAATTGAAATCTGTGTATTTTGGGGATCGAAAAAAAGCCGGTACGCCGCATCAGCTCCTCGGTTCCGGGGCCGGCAATCCCGATGTAATAATATTCCATCGGGTCCTGATCGTCATCACGGATGGTGTGCGTTTCGTAGGGGTGAGTAAAGAAAAACTGCCCGGCCTCCACCGGCTCTCCCTGAAATTCTCCTTTCCCTCCGATCACATAGTGAATGATGAACCGGTCAACGGTGCGCGGGCCGTGAAAATGCCCCGGCCAGCCCTTTTGATGCCCCAGAGAAACCACGTAATAATAGGGGGAATCGTCCTTTTCGGAGGTATAGTAGCGGTGACAGTAGTATGGATTTTTTTCTGTTTCCAAAGAGAAGGGAACCATGGAACGGACGGTCAGCTCATTGCCGTCCTTGTCCGGATAGGAGGCGGAATACCGATAATATGCCATGATAAGTCCTCCGTCCACAATCAAAAATCAGCGAGAAAATGCACAGGAATTTGTGCATTTTTTTGTTTTTTCTTACTATATATCATAGCATGTTTTTTTGGGAATGTCAATGGGTTTAGCGAAAAAACCTTATTTTAACAAACGGATAACAGTTTAGATGCTGCCTGAATCTTGTTTAATTTGTGAATATTTTCAAGAAAACAGGTCACAATTCGGTCAAAAAAGATGGAGATTCAAAAAATCATAATCGAAAACATCATATTTGCAATCGAAAGTATCATTGCTTTTGCGGGGACTATTTGTTATAATGTTTGGTGTAAATCCATGAGTATGGAGGCTTTTTGTATGATGAAGCAGCTTCACATCCGTAAAATTACCCTGCTTTCTCTGTTCCTGCTTTTGGCGATTCTATGCACATCCTGCACGGGCAAGGGAACACAGGGCGATGAAACCACAGCGGCCGTCAGCGAGCAGGAAACACAGGCAGATCCGTTTGCCGGATATACCAAAATCATTGACGCCGGGTCGGCCGCATACGTGGTGGTTTACCCGGAGGATGCATCCTATGCGGTGATGCAGTCAATGAACCGGTTTATTGACAATGTCTATGATCAGACCGGGGTACGGCTGGAAACCAAGAGCGATTTTCTGCGCGTGGGTGCCGAGCACGATGCCGAGGCGCGGGAAATTCTGTTCGGCAGGACGAATTACAGCGAGACCGACGCGGTTCTGGCCACGCTGGCCTCCGACCAGTATGCGATTCGCGAGGAGGGAAACAAAATTGTCATTGCCGCGCACAGCGATTCGTATACGGTGGCGGCCTCCAACTATTTTACATCCAACCTGATGGAACCGAACCTGGTATGGCAGGGAGACGTCTGCACGCTGTATCTGCAGGAATACACCTTCCCCTCCGCGAGCCTCGGAGAAGAGCTGAGCATCAACGGACGCTTCATCCGGGATTTTGTAATTGTGTATGATGCGGACATAGAAGGCTACGAGGAGGTTGCGGAGCAGCTTCAGGAGGTGATATCGGCAACGACCGGATATGTGCTGGATGTGTACGCCGATACCGACCGGGAAGAATCCGATTGCGAAATCCTCATCGGCCAGACCAACCGTGCGCTTTCCGCCGAGCTGTACGAGGGAGGCCGCACCCTGATGACCTACGAGCTGGTGGTGCGCGGGTATCAGATGCAGATCGTTTGCGGCGGCCCGTTCTCGGCCAGAGAGTGCATCAACGAGATGCGGTTTTCGATTTTCGGAGGGGAAACCATGGAATACGTCGACGGAAGCCTGCTCGAGGTCAATCTTGCGCCGGCCGCGGCGGAGGTGACGGACGGAAGCGACCTGCGCTTGATGACGGCCAACATTCTTGCCGGGCGCTGGGGTGAGGACGCCAACGACGCCATCCCGCCGGTGGAGCAGCGCGTGGAGATTTTTGCCGCCGTGCTGGCAAACTACACGCCCGACGCGGTCGGCCTGCAGGAAACCGACCACAAATGGGTGGAGATGCTCCCGGTCTATCTCGATATTCTGAAAAACGAGTACGGAATCGAATATACCTGGCTGTTTTCGGTCTGGGAGGACGGCAAGCCCAACCTCACCAGCATACTCTACCGTTCGGATAAGCTCGAGCTGACCGATTCCGACTGCAAGGACAATTCCTATTGGAACGCGGCCAGCTATACCTACCATCTGCGCGTGCTGGCATGGGCAAAGCTCCGTGTCAAGGCCGACCCGTCGCAGGAGTTCATTCTGCTCAACACGCACTGGGCGTGGGAATCGCCCGAATGGATTGCCGGCAGCGTACAGGAGGAAACCGAGCTGGTCAATCAGCTCAAGGCCGAGCACGGGGTTCCGATCTTCTGCACCGGCGATTTCAACAGCAGGCAGGATTCGGAGGATGTCCTGGGCTTTCTTGCCGACACCGGAATGGAGGAAACCATGATGCAGGCGGCCGAGGCCGGCACCCGCGTCAATTACTGCGGCGGCTGCGGAAACGTGGGAAATCCGCGGGACAGCGAAACCTATATCGACCACATCTTCGGATACGGAGAATACGATGTGCTGCGTTACGAAACGATACTGGGGAACCGGATCATCTGGCTGTCGGATCACGCGCCTCAGTTCGCTGATATACAATTCCAATAAGATGAAAAGGAGGAACAAATGAAAGCACTGTTTGCCAAAGTGGTATGCCTGCTCACGGCGCTTCTGCTGATGGCGGGAGCCCTGAGCGCTTGCGGAGATCAGGAATCTCCGTCGGGGAACGGAACAACGCCGCCATCCCAAAGCACAACCGGTCCCGGAGAGGGAGGCGACGATGAGGACCTTTACGACAGCAAAGGATACCTCAAGGACTCCCTGCCGGAAACCTATGACTTCGACTCCGACTTCAATATTTACACCTGGGATGAGCAGCTCTCCTGGGAATGGGTGGAAGCCGACAGCGAGGTGGAGGGAACCGTGATGCAGAAGCTGGTGGAGCGTCAGCGCAATGTGGAGGATCGCTTCGGCGTGACCATCAAGCTGGTCAAGGTGCACGGCAACTGGGAGAACCGCACAACCTTCGTTCAGACGCTGGCCAACAATGTGCAGTCCAACATGCACACCTATGATCTGGTGGGGCAGTACACGCCCGCAGCCGGCATCGGCGCCATGCAGGGGCTGTATTATGACCTCAACGAAGTGCCGTATTTTGACCTTGAAAAGCCGTGGTGGCCGGAGCTGATCTCCCAGACCGCTACCATCGGAGACAAGCTCTACTTCACAACCGGCGACATCACGCCCACACTGATCCGCAATGTGCACAGCATGTTTGTCAATACCGATCTGTACGCCTCTCTGGGACTTGCCGATCTGGCGGACGGCCGCAGCATTTATGATGTGGTCAGAGATATGGATTGGACGCTGGAAATGCTCCAGACAATGGGCATCGGTACGGTTGGCAACCGGGAGGGGATGTACGGCATCACCTTTGACAACAACGTGCAGGCGGACGCCTTCTTCTACGGCGGCGGCTTTATGCTGGTGGAAAATGTGGACGGGGTTCTGCTGCTCTCGGACGATCTCTCCAGTACCACGCTGAACGATTACTTCGATGAAATCAAGGATTTGTTCGTAGGAGAGTATGCGGACGTTGCCATCACAACCTCTTCGGTGTTTGCCGACAAGCAATCCGTTTTTTATAGCGGAACCATTGCCCAGTCACAGAACTTTACCGATGAGGGGGTTCATTTCTCAATCCTTCCCATGCCCATGAGTTCGAGCGAGCAGGAAAACTATTACACCTGCTCCAGCTTCTGGGTCACGATGTACAGCGTCCCGTCGGATGCGGACAATCTGGAAATGTCCGGCATGATTCTCGAAGCCCTTGGCTCCGAGGCCTATCGCACCCTGTCGGATGAAATTTACTATAACTTCTTCCAGACGAGATACAATGCCGACGATGGCGCGGACAGCGCGGAAATGTTTGACATTGTCTCGGCTTCCGTGGTGTTTGACACCGCCCGCCTGTTTGCCGACGAGCTTTCGATGTTCTCGTCGTTCCGCACCGGCGTCAGCGACACTTCCGATCCCAACGGAAGCTGGTCCAGCATTTACGGCAGCCTGCATACAACATGGGAAGAAAAAATCGCCAACATTTACGGTAAGGTCGGTTGAGCCGAACCCATCCATATCAAAGGAGGCTTCATATGAAAAGAAAGGCTTTGGCGCTTGCTCTCGCTCTGACGATGCTCTTTTCCGTACTCCCGTTGACATTCGCCTCGGCAGAGGAAAGCACTCCTACGCCGGGAGACACAGTGGTTGCGAAGCTCGACGGAACGGATATCACACTGAACGCGCTGATCGAGCAGCTCAAAACCGATGATTGCTCGGGCAAAACCCTGCAGCTCACCCAGAATATTGTGGTGGATGCATGGACGTCGGTCCCTGTCTTCCGCGGAACGCTTGACGGCGCAGGCTTCGGTATTTCGGGGCTGAACGCACCGCTGTTCGTCCAACTGGAGCGGGCGACCGTGAAAAACCTGACGGTGGAGGGCAAGCTGACCGCCGTCATCGCCAACAACGAGGTCGGTCTGCTTGCGGGCAGAGCCACCGGCAGCGTCAGTGTGGAAAATGTGGTCACAAAAGGCAGCATTGAAGTGGGGGGCACCACGTCGGTTTTTGCCGGCGGCTTCTTCGGCCAGGCCAATGACGCAAATATGAAAAACTGCGTCAACCAAGCCGACATTCTGGTCGGCACCACCAACAACACCTCGCTCATCGGCGGCCTGATCGGTCAGGTGGCTTCGCTGAACAGTTCGATTGGCGCTGTGACGCTGCAGAACTGTGCCAATTACGGAGATGTCATCGATTCGGGAGAGCCGACCGGCTCTGCCGTCCGTTCCGGCTCCAAAGCGGGCGGCCTGATCGGCGTCATCAACAATGCCGGCAAGGATATTGCCATGACGCTCTGCTACAACGGCGGCGCGGTTTCGGCCATGTGCTATGCGGGCGGTCTCTCCGCCGATGTGCGCGGAAATCTGACGGCGGATCAATGCATCAACGTCGGCTCGGTGACCGTCCGGCAGCCCGACGATAAAAGCGGGAATGCCTATGCCGGCGGTTTGATCGGGCAGTTCTACAACAACAGCTATGCAGTCATCCGGAGCAGCATCAACAGCGGCGCGGTTGCCGCCGTTTCTCCGGCGGGCAGCAACAATTCCAGAGCCGGCGGCATTGTCGGCACAACCAACCGCGTGCTGGAGGTGAGCAACTGCTTCAACAGCGGAGCCGTCAGCGCCAAGTACATGGCCGGCGGTATCGCCGGGGAGATGGGCTCCACTGCAACCTCTACCCGTACATACGGCATTCTGAACTGCGTTTCGGTTGGAACCGTTTCGAGCAATGCGGGAAACGGACCGGACAGCAACATCTGCGGCCTGCTCGGCGCTCTCGGCAACCATTCGGGCGGAAAGAATCTGACCTTTCGTTTGGAAAACAGCTATTATCTGGCCGGCACCGATGGGATGAAGGCCCTCGGCACCACCCTCAACAGCGGCTATCAGGCCAATGGCAACGGTTTTGCCGTCACCCTGACGTATGGAGCGGATACACAGACCCTGCAGCAGGAAAGCCAAAATTTCCTCACGTTTGCCGCCAACATTGTGGCGGAGGTGACCGAGGCAGGCGGCAAGGCGGATACGGGCGCCATCCAAACCGCACACCCGGTGTATGCGGTCGGCCTGCAGCAGACCGCTGTGAGCGACAATACCTATGACATCCGTCTGATCGCCGGACTGAACAGTCTGGAATATTCGGCCGTCGGCTTTGAGCTGATCCGTCTGGAGGAGGGAAGCGCGCTCTCCGGCATGGTTGAGCGTTCCTCGGATACGGTATACACCACGCTGACCGGGTATGACGAGTCCGGAGCCGAAAAGGTATACAGCGCGAGCGAGGATTTCGGCTGCTCCTATCTGTCCGCCGTGACCGTGAGGGGCATCCCGGCCGACCGGACCGTGACCTTTGTTCTGCGCCCCTATCTGACCTCGATGGATGGGGAAATCCAGTATTGCGGGCCTGCCTGCCTTGTGACATTTGTCAACGGCGTGCTGCAGGCTGCCGAGTGAGGTGAGAAGCATGAAACCATATCAATCCCCCGAACTGCATCGGATTGCAGTTCCGGTTGTCGATTTGCTGACCGACTCTTTGTCTGTGGATAACCAAGCGGGCATTCCGGACGTCGATTATGACGATTTCGGCTGACCGCGGCCTATGGCATTTACCCGTGCGCTGCCATAGCGGGCAAGATGGTCGCTGCTTTTCCCGAGGGGACGTCGAACGAACGGTTCATCGGGATGACGGTACAGCAGATTGTGACCTGACAGCATACCGGAGCCGCCACAGCGCACGGCTCCGGCAGCAAAGGAGTTTTTTATGAGAAGATGGATTGTTTTGCTATTGGCAGGACTGATGGTTTTCGGCCTGTTCGGGTGCGGAACCAAGGATGGGGAAGACAGCGCAACAGGCGATTCCGCCGGACAGCCGGAGGAGTCGACTCCGACCACGACCGAAGCGGATACCAATACCGATCCGGATCCCAGTGATCCGACGGATGACCTGAAGCAATATGAGCACACCGTGGTGCTCAACAGCGGAACCGAGGGCATCAAAATTCTCGGTGAGAGAAGCCTTGAGAGCAGCACACAGCTCAACTGCGACTGGACCTGCTCCGGGCTGGAGTTTGTGATTGACTGCAAGGGCGGCAATCTCACGCTCCGCACCAGTACCACCGATCCGTGCTATTTCCGCGTATGGGTGGACGGCGAGGCGTGGGAGAACACCGACGGCAGCCTCTATTATATGATCAACGGCACCAAAAATCTTGTGGTGCCGGATATGCCCGTCGGCGAGCATACCGTGCGTGTGCTCAAGGTGACAGGCTACACGCTCGCCCGCGCGCATTTTTACAGCATGACCTTTTACGGCAGCCTTCTGGCCGACAAGGCGCCGCAGGACAACGAGCTGTACATCGAGTTCGTCGGCGACAGCATCAGCTGCGGATGGGGCGTCATCGGCGACCATGCGGGCGCTTATACCGATCAGGACGGCGCGCAGGCCTACCCCTATCTGGTGGCGGAGGCGCTGGAAGCCGATTATGCGGTCACTGCACTTTCGGGGCAGGGGCTGCTCATGGGCAACCCCGGCATGACGAAAGGCTATCTCTATGGCAGCCCGCTGCGGGACAGTGAAACCGAGTATGGCTTTGAGCGCAAGGCCGATATTGTTGTCATCAACATCGGAACCAACGATTACGGCTATCGGGAGCAGTACGGCATCGATGAAGCCGCCTTCAAGGAGGCATATCTGGATTTCCTCAAAACCGTATACCGCAAAAACGGGGCGAACTGCAAGATCTACTGCCTCTACAACAGCATGAACGACACCTTTGCACAGGCGATACTCGAGGCCTGCGAGGAGGTTGGCGGCGAGGCGGCCGGCGTATATACCCTGGAGCTGGAGCGTGCCGCCAGCGGTCATCCCACGCTGGAGGAGCAGAACGCCTATGCTTGGAAGATCACTGCCTACCTGAACGAGACCAAGGACAACGAGATTACCGAGGACTTCGGCCCGGACTCCGGAATGCTGGAGAGCGAGGAGCACGGAACCGGTATGGAGGTTGACTGGTCGGACGACGATTGGATCGCTTGACTTCCGCGCAGACAGGCACTCTCCCGGAGGAGGGTGCCTGTCCGCCGTCAGAGCCGCGGCATTGCGAAGCTCTGTTCGCGTCAGAACCGCACCGCGGCTTCCACCGGCTTTCAAAGCCGGGGAGACTGTAGATCAAAGCAGCGGCTTTCGTCAGTTTAGCTAAAGTTTTCACCCGCCTTTTTTAAAAGGCGGCACGGATCCAACGCCGTGGGGCGTTGTGTCGCAAGGCACCATAGGTGCCAGAAATTTTGCTTCGCAAAAGTTTCCGCCCGCAGGCGGCGAAATTTCCTCACTGGCGTCTCTTTTTGCGAACTTTTTCTCTGCGCCTACTTCTTGCAGAGAAAAAGTGGCTATGGCTTTTGTGCAATTTTTATTTGATGTACCTTTTGTCTACAGCCACCACCGGCTTTCAAAGCCGGGCAATTCTTGCCGGATACAAAGGAACTGTTATGAAAATACTTCACGATATACACACACACAATCTGTTTTCCTCCTGCTGCACCGATTACACCGCCAGCACCGACGCCTACCTGCAAAAGGAAGCCGCGCTTGGAATGCGGCTGTTTGGGCTTTCCAATCACATCTGGGACGAGCGGGTGAAGGGGATGTCCTACTGGTACCGCACGCAGACCATTGCGCGGGCGGAGGAGGCGAAAAACGCCTTTGCCCATGCGCCGGCGGGCCTGCGGGTGCTGTTCGGCGCCGAGACCGAATACTATGCCTGCCGGGATCTGCTGGGGATGTCGGAGGAAGGAGCCGCGCATTTCGATTATCTGCTGGTTCCGCATTCTCACCTGCATATGCGCAATGAGGTCATGTGGGAGTTCCCGGAGGTGATCGAGGCCCGCGGTGCCATCCGCGAGCGGCTCCGCGCGGCCTTCCCGGAGCTGAGCGACAAGCAGGTCACTGCCATGGCGGCAGCCCTGAAGGAGCCGGACCTGCTTCCGCTGGTGCCCGAGCTGCGGACGGAGGCGCACGCATATATTGTCAAGGCGATGACCGACAGCTTTCTTTCCCTGATGGAGAATGCCGCGTTCCGCAAAATCTGCGGGCGGCTGCCGGTTTCGGTGGCTCATCCGTTCTCTCCCTGCGGGGTTCCGCACGCCGAAAAGAACGACTACCTGAAGCTGCTCACGGACGATGTGCTGACCGACTGCTTCTCCCGTGCCGCCGCACTGGGGGTTGCCATGGAAATCAACATCAGTGCCGTGCGGGAGGTCAATCCCGACCTTTCGGACAATCAGATGATCCGTATTTTCACCCGCGCAAAAGAGGCGGGCTGCCGCTTTACATTCGGAACCGATTCACACTCGGTCAAAGGGCTGGAGCTGATTTCCTTTGGCGGGGAAATCGCACAGGCACTGGGGCTTGGCCGCTCCGATCTTTCGGAGCTGGTGGCCGATGCGGTGGAGCTGTGACACAGATCAAAAAACGGTGCGGGGGCAATGCCTCCGCACCGTTTTTTACAAGCGTTTATGAAATGATCGCAATTCCCGTTCAGAATTTGATTGCTGTAACGTGGTTGATTGTCTAAAATGAGGCGTTCAGCTCTGCCAGGCGGATACGGATGCGGCGCAGCGCGTCGGTCGGCGTTTTTGCCGCGGCGACAGCCTCCTCAATCGGGCAGACGCCGTCTCCTCTCCGGTTCCGGATGTGGTCTACCAGCTCGCCGTATTCGGCTTCAATCCCGAATTTATTCAGCGTTTCCAGTGCAGGGCGGCTCATCACATCGGCATAGACCGCGCGCACCTTCAGCAGGACGTAGAGATAAGCCGCACCGTTGCCAACCACATGGTCGGCCGCATAAGCCCGGAACAGGTTCAGCCCTTCGTCCAGAAAGCCAAGCAGAGGCTTTACCCCGCTCTCGGTGGAGGTGAACACCGCGCCGTCCTTGCGGATGGCACAGGTGAGATGGTCCTCGGTCAGTTGTCTTTTCGCAAGCATGAGTTCAATATTCATCTGTTCGCCGCGTTCTCCACTCTGTAAACAATCAGGGGAAGCAGCGCCCATTGCAGCACCAGCCCCAAAAGACCGGTGGCCACGCTGGTCCAGATGACCGATACCGGCAGCGCCTGGCTCCCAAAGCCATAGACCGCGATGAGAATCGCGCCGGCGCGCACGGCACGTCCGGCAAGCTGCGCAATCAGCAGCTTGAAAATCACCGGCATTCTGGCATTGCGGAGCAAGCCGGTGCACAGGCCGTAAACGCCGAGCTCCAGCACCATGAAGGGGAGCAGTGCGGCGCGGGGCATTTCGGTCAGGGCAAAGCTCACCAAGGGGCTGAGCAGCCCGGCGGCCGCTCCGGCATATGGCCCGGCAAGCAGACCGACCAGCAGAATGGACAGGTGCATCGGGAGCAGCGCCTCACCCAGTGCGCTGCCCAGTCCCGCGGCTGCGCCAAGCAGGTGGACAAGCTGCGGAAGCACCACCGCTGCGGCAATCGCGCATAGCGCGGCAAGCGTTTGTGCCCGCACAGAGAGGCGGGGCTTACGAAGGGCGATGGATTGATTCATGTTCTGATTCCTCCTGAATGATCATTGTTCTATGGTTTTCCGTTGGTGCGGGGGCACTTATGCCCCAAAATATTCCGCAACCTCTTTGAGGTGCCGGATGATGGGGAGCTGCTGGGGGCATACGCTCTCGCATTGTCCGCATGCAATGCAGTCGCCGGCCTTGCCGAACTCCCGGGTCAGATTGATGTATTCACTCCGGCGGGGCTTGTCGCTCTGCGCCGCGTCGGTCTCCTGCAGATCGGCGTTGTAGAGCGAAAAATAGCTGGGAATGGCGATGTTCATCGGACATCCGTCGGCGCAGTAGGCGCAGCCGGTGCAGGGAACGGCGATGCCGGAGCGGATCAGCTCCACAGCCTGCCGCACAATGTGCTGCTCCTGCTCGCTCAGGGGCTGAAAATCCGCCATATAACCGGTGTTGTCCAAAAGCTGTTCCATGTTGCTCATACCCGAGAGCACCACCATCACGCCCTCCAGTCCGGCCGCGAAGCGGATCGCCCAGGAGGGAACCGAGCGCTCGGGTGCCGACGCGCGGAAGAGCCGCTCCACCGCTCCCGGCACCGCCGCAAGCGTGCCGCCCTTGACCGGCTCCATCACAATGATGGGGAGGTTGTGCCTCCGTGCGGTTTCATAGCATTTGCGGGACTGCACATTGTCGCTTTCCCAATCCAGATAGTTGATCTGCAGCTGCACAAACTCAAATTCCGGATGCTCGGTCAGCACCTGCTCGAGAAAATCCGCGTGATCGTGGAAGGAAAATCCGATGTGGCGCACCAGCCCCTGCCGTTTTTTCTCCTTCAGCCATTCAAAGCAGTTGTATTCGGTGTATTTTTCATACAGCTCCCGGTTGATGGCGTGCAGCAGGTAATAATCAAAGTAGCCTGCGCCGGTTTTTTCGAGCTGCTCTCTGAAGATGCGGTCACAGTCCTCCTTCCCCTTGAGATAGTTGGCATGCAGCTTGGTTGCCAGTGTAAACGAGTCTCTCGGATGCCGCTTGACCAGCGCCTCCCGCGCGACAATTTCGCTCTTGTGCCCGCAGTACATCCATGCGGTGTCAAAATAGGTGAAGCCGCGCGCGAGAAAGGCATCCACCATCTGCTTCACCTGTTCCAGATCGATGTTGGAAGCATCCTTGGGATCCAGCGTTGGCAGACGCATCAGACCAAACCCCAGTTTTTTCATGCAGTTTGTAACCTCCCTTGTCAAATCAAACAGATCCTCCGTTCTTTTGTCATTATACCATATTTTTGACACGATGTCAATATAAAAATGTGAACACAGCGCGCAGGAGAAAAGCCGAGCGGGTCGGCCCTTGGCAATTGCCCGGTTTCTGCTTTTTGGTGCTGTCTTAGGATAGGGAGCGATTGAAAAGAAAAATTTTTTGCTGAATTTGCATTCGTCTATTGACAATTGCATGAAAGCGTGGTATACTTTCAGAAAGTTAGCAATTGCTAATTCCTTGAACGGACATTGCCGCTGTTCTTGGGGAAAAATCAAAAAGGGTCATAGGGGAGGGAAGCAAAATGGTCAGAATGGTTCTGAAGATTGACGGAATGGCTTGCAGCATGTGCGAAGCCCATGTGAATGACGCCATCCGGCGCGCATTTCCGGTCAAAAAGGTGGTGTCGTCACATGGAAAGGGGCAGACCGAAATTCTCGCGGAGGCTGAAATTCCGCAGGACCGGCTCGCGGCGGTTTTGCAGGATACCGGCTACCGTCTGTTGAGTATGGCGACCGAGCCGCATGAAAAGAAGAAGTTTTCACTGTTCGGCAAATGAGCGGACATGCGGAGCGCATTCCGGCGCTTGATTGCGGCGTTGTTTTTTCAATCAAAAGTTCGTAATTGCCAACAGCATTTTGTTTACAACCTTGGGGCGGCAGAGAATTTTCTTCGCCGTCCTTTTTCGTTATCGGTGGTGGGTTCAGTGACAGAAGGCGCCATGTTCGCAGGGCCGTTGCCGCTGAAGCCGAAAACGCTTGATGCAATGGCAGGATGCCGGCCGCACGGAGCAGGTGGTATCCCCAGAGCCGGCCGCCACCCGTAAATTCAACAAAAACGGTTTGTCGGCTGCTCAAATTTTTGTTAGCCTCTGCGTTATTTTCTCTTGACAATCAGGGAAAAATGTGATATACTATCCAACGGAGTCCAGTGGCTCCGGTTTTTCAACTCAAAAGTTAGCTTTGGCTAACCCACGGTGCAGTCGTTCTTGAAACGATTTTTTTCGGGGCATTTGTTAGCTAATGCTAACGTCAAAACGGGGGGAAGGATATGACATCGGCAGAGTTGCGGTATCTGATCTCGATCAACGAGCTGTATGACGGCGCCAACGGTGTGAAGCTGACAGCCATCGCTGTCCGGATGGGGGTTTCCAAGGTGAGCGTTTTCCGAGCGACGGAACGCCTGGAAAAAGGGGGGTATACCCAGCGCAATGAAAAAAACAGAGTGGTGATGACCGGCTACGGAGCTGAACAGCTCGCGGAGTATATGCTGATGATCCGGTGGCTCAGCCGCCATCTGGAGGATCACTGCGGGGTGCCGGGCGACATTGCCTGGCAGGATGCAATCGGCGCTGCCTGCGCGATGAGCGACCGGAGCCGCCATGGGCTGGTGGCGTTCATCCGATCGGCCGGGAGACAGCCGTAAGGCGGGCTGTCCGTTCCCGGAACATCCCGGTGCGGCAGCGATCGCTGCCGCCTGCCATGTATTGGACTGACTGCTGATAGGAAGTGGAGGAGAGGATTGAATGATCGATCGGGCTTTGCTGCGCCTGCTGGGCGGCAGCCGCAAGTATATCTTTGCCGCAGTGGCTTTTATGGTGCTCGGTCTGCTTGCCAATGTCGGTATCACGGCCAGCATCTGCTGGGCTATCCTGCTGTTGATCGACGGAGCCGGGGCATCGGCATATCTGGGGCCGGTTGTCTGCGGGGGACTTGGCATTGCCGTGCGCTATGCTGCATCGCGCATCTCCGGTGATCTGAAGGATCGGCTGGGCAGACGGGCGAAAAAGGATTTACGGGAGCGGGTGTACAACAAAATCGTCCGGCTCGGGGTCCGCTCTACGGACGGCATGAGCATGGCAGGGCTGACGCAGGTTTCGATGGAGGGTGTGGAGCAGCTGGATCTCTACTATTCCTCCTATCTTCCGCAGTTTTTCTATGCGATGCTTGCGCCCGTTCTGCTGTTCTGCGTCACGGTATGGCTGGATTGGCGGGTAGCGTTGGTTCTGCTGGCCTGCGTGCCGCTGATTCCGCTCTCCATCGTGGCGGTCTCCCGATACGCAAAAAAAATATTTGCCAAGTACTGGGGAAAGTATACCTCTATGGGAGATTGCTTTCTGGACAGCGTGCAGGGGCTGCGGGAGCTGAAAATCTTCCGTGCGGACGGCGCGCAGCACCGAAAGATGAACGAAAGCGCCGAGGAGTTCCGAAAAATCACCATGAAGGTGCTTGTCATGCAGCTGGCCAGTACCACCATTATGGATCTGGTCGCATACGGCGGAGCCGGCGTCGGCGTTGCGTTGGCCGTGCTGGATGCGGTCAATCGGGGGCTCTCCCCGGTTGCCGCTCTGTTTCTGATTCTGGTCGCCGTGGATTTCTTCCTCCCGCTTCGCGCGTTCGGGAGTGCCTTCCATGTCGCGATGAACGGCGTGAGCGCCGGAAAGAAAATCATTTCGCTGCTGGAGCAGCCAGACCCCGTATGGGGAAAAGAGGGCGTGAGCGATACCGAGCTGCGTCTGGAGGACGTCACCTTTTCCTACGACGGGAAGCGCGATGTGCTGCGAGGGGTCAGCATGCGCTTTGCGCGCACAGGCATGACCGCCATTGTCGGGGAATCGGGCTGCGGAAAATCCACCGTGGTGGGGCTGCTTTCAGGCGCATTCCGACCGCAGAAGGGCAGGGTGACCGTGGGTGGAAAGCCGTTGGAAACACTTTCGAGAGAGGCTTATTACGCGCGTCTTGCGGTGGTCAGCTACAACACCTATCTGTTCAACGAATCGGTTCGTGAAAATTTTCTGCTCGCCAAGCCGGACGCGGCCGACGAGGAAATTCTGGCGGCGCTCGGACAGGTCAACCTGGCCGACTTCATCCGGGAGAACGGCGGGCTGGATAAGGTTATCACCGAGGACGCCAGCAACATCTCGGGCGGACAGAAGCAGCGGCTTGCACTGGCGGTCAATCTGGTTGCGGACAAGGACATTTATGTGTTTGACGAGGCGACCAGCAACATCGACGTCGAGAGCGAGGCCATCATCATGCGCAGCATTCGGGAGCTTGCCCGGAGGCGGGCGGTGATTGTGATTTCGCACCGGCTGGCCAATATTGTGCCGGCCGACCGGATCTATTATCTGGAGACCGGGGAGCTTCGGGAACAGGGCACGCACGACGAGCTGATGCGTGCGGGCGGTAGGTATGCCGGGCTGTATACCACGCAAAAAAATCTGGAGAAGGGCTACGAGGAGGCAGGTATATGAAAACACGGCACCGTCAGAAAAGCAGACTCCGGCGTTCCGGGGCGCAGATCATGGCCAGTCTCGTTCTGCTGCTGGGCAGCCTTGCCTATATCATGGTACTTGCGGTGTTCAACGGCTCTTTGGGCTTCCTCTGCGCGATGGGCGTGACGCTGTTCGGCGCCGTTGGCATTGCCAAGCTGATGGGGGAGGCGATTGCGCTTTCCTGGGGCGCCATTGCGGCACTGGCCGTCGGCTGCGGAGTGCTGCGCGGAGTGCTGCGCTACCTTGAGCAGTACAGCAACCATTATATCGCTTTCCGCCTTCTGGCAGTTCTGCGCGACAAAATTTTCGGCGCGCTGCGCCTGCTCTGTCCGGCCAAGCTCGAGACCAAGCAGAAGGGAAGCATCATCGCCATGATCACATCCGACATTGAAACGCTGGAGGTATTCTACGCACATACCGTCTCACCGATCTGTATTGCCGTTCTTGTGTCGCTTTGCGTGTTTTTGTTGGTCGGCTTTGTTTCGGGCTGGTATCTGGCGCTGGTGGCACTGGCGGGCTACCTGACCATCGGCATTGTTCTGCCTATGGTTTCCTCTGGCAGGCTGAAGGACTCGGGCGTTCGCTACCGTGCCGAATTTGCATCCTTTAACGCCTATTTTCTGGACAGCATCAAGGGCATCCGGGATATTGTCCTGAACAATGCCGGAGTCGCACGGGAGGCCGAGGTCAACCGACGGTCGGATATTCTGCTGGGAGAGACCCGGAGGATGAAGCGCGAAATCACCCGGGCTTCGGCGGCAACCGAGCTGGCGGTATCTCTGTTCATTGCCGCCGCGCTGGCCGTTGGCATTGCGCAGGTATCGGGCGGAAGTCTCTCTGTGGGCAGAATGATCATTGGTGTGGTGGCCGTGTTCGGCTCCTTCGGTCCGGTCATTGCAATATCGGCTCTGCCCGGAAATCTGACGCAGACCTTCGCCTCGGGCGACCGCGTGCTGAATCTGCTCACCGAGCAGCCGGCCGTGCGTCCGGTGGAGAACGGCCGGAGCATTTCGTATCGGAACCTCCGCGTCCGGGATCTATCCTTCTCCTATGACGGGCAGGCGCCGGTGCTCCGCGAGCTTTGTATGCACGCCGCGAAGGGAGAGATCATCGGCATTGTCGGGGAGAGCGGCTGCGGCAAATCCACCTTTCTCAAGCTGCTCCTGCGCTTCTGGCAGAAAACCGGAGGGGAAATCGCCTATAACGGCACCGATATCGACGGAATCAACACCGACAGTCTGCTCGACAATGTGACGATGGTCAGCCAGAGTACCTATCTCTTTGACGAAACGATTGAGGAGAATCTCCGCATTGCCAAGCCGGGCGCGACGCAGCAGGAGCTGGAGTCCGCCTGCAGGATGGCTGCGGTTCACGACTTCATTCTGACGCTGCCGGATGGGTACCGGACGCAGGTCGGCGCGCTCGGAGACCGTCTCTCGGCCGGAGAAAAGCAGAGAATCGGCCTTGCGCGTGCCTTTTTGCGGGGGAGCGAGCTGATCCTTCTGGATGAACCGACCAGCAACGTGGACAGCATCAATGAGGGAATCATTCTCCGGGCACTGCGGCAGCAGAAGAACAAAAAGAGCATCATTCTGGTTTCCCATCGCGCGTCCACCATGGCGATCGCAGACCGCGTTTACAAAGTGGAAAACGGAAAAATGGAGGAGGTACAGGGGTTATGAGCGACCGGTACACGCAGAACGAGCGGGAAAGGGCAATTGATGAGCTGATAGCGGATGCGCAGCGGCGGGAAACGCCTTTGCCGGAGAGCGTGGAGCCGTCCGGAAAGAAAAAAAGCGGAATTTTCCGGAGGTACAAAATCAAGGACGTCGTGTTCCTTGCCATTATCACGGCAATGACACTGATCACCGGCAGCGTGATGCCGCTGCTGATTCACATTCCCGTGTTCGGCATCATTCAGCTGGGGCTTGGGCTGCAGTTTTCGCTCTTTCCCGTCATCGGTATGATGAAGGTCCGCAAGCCGGGCGCGCTGGTTCTGATGTCGCTGTTCAGCGGCGTGCTGCTGGTGTTCATGTTCCCGCCTATGTTTTTCTGCCTGCTGATCTGCGCCGTGCTTGCCGAGGCATTGACGCTTGCCGTTTTCCGCGGATATGACCGGGATGCGGCCTGCGTGCTTGCCGGAACCGTCTATATGCCTTTGACGCTGCCCTTTCTGGCGGTTTACTATCGGTTCCTGTATGACTGGTCGGACGGCGCGAACGAGGCGGTTTCTCAATTGGTCGGAGCACGGCCGCTGACCGCGATTCCGATTTCTCTTACCGTAATTGCCCTCTGCCTCTGCGGTGCTCTGTTGGGTCGGCTGATCACAAACGAGCTGAAGAAAGCGGGCAGGCTGAAGCAATGAGCTTTTTCCGATGGAAGCCGCGCCTGTATCCGATCGTTGCGATTCTGGCAAGCGTGTTCATTCTGATTTTCGGGATTGTCTGCGCCCGAATGCCCGGGTTCCCGTATTTTCTTGCCGGACTGCTCGTGTGGCTTACCCTGTTTGGTTGCGGAAGAGCCTGCCTCCGGGTGCTTCCCGCGGCTCTGATCGTGGGAGGAATTTTCTCCTCCCTTGCCTACGTTTCGTCCGGACGGGACGCGGCGTCCGCGCTTGCAATGGCCAACCGCTTCGGCGCGCTGTTCCTGGCGCTGGTGCCGGGGATGAGCGTGGAGCCGGTTGCCATGACAAGGAGCCTTTCCGCCCTCCATACCCCGCGCGCCGTGACTTTGGGGATGCTCATTGTAATGTCCTTTCTGCCGGTTCTGCGGGCCGAGATCGGACGTGTGCGCGAGGCCATGAAAACCCGGGGCGCCGGGAGTCCTCTCCGCCCCCGCATTTTTTACCGCGCTTTTCTGATCCCGCTTGTGACCCGGCTGGTGGACATCTCCGACACACTGGCACTGTCGATCGAAACCCGTGGCTTTACGCTCGGAAAGGCGAAATATACCGTGTATAAAAAGGAGTGGATCCGCATCTCGGACATCCTGTTTGCGGCAGGCCTGGCCGCGGGTGCGGTTTTGGTGGTGCTATGGTGAGCGCGATTGCATTGCGAAATGTTTCGTTTACATACGAGGGATTTGCCGAGCCGGTGCTCCGGGATGTGAATATGGCCGTGGAATACGGCGAGGTCGCGCTGCTCTCCGGGCTTTCGGGCGAGGGGAAGAGCACGGTGCTCTCGCTGGTGTCCGGCATTATCCCGAATGTCATTCCGGGCAGAGTGACGGGCGAGGTTCTGATCAACGGCGGCAGCATCCGCGGCAGAAAGCTCAGCGAGGTCTGCCGCAGGGTCGGCGTCGTGCTTCAGAACGCCGACAGCCAGATCATTCAGAGGTATGTGGAGGATGAGATCGCATTCGGCTGCGAAAATTTCGCATTCCCGCCCGAAACCATCGCCGCGCAGGTCGAACGGGTCTGCAGAATCATGAAGCTGGAGCCGTCATGGCAGACCCGATCGCTCTCGGGCGGGCAGAAGCAGCGCCTGATTACGGCCTCTGCCCTTGCCACCGGACAGAAAATTCTGATTCTTGACGAGCCGCTGGCCAATCTGGACACCGAGGGCGCCGCTCTACTGATGAATACCCTTCGCGCGCTCTCCCGCGCGGGGTACGCCGTACTGGTTGTGGAGCACCGTTTGGACATGGTGCTTCCGTATGTGGACAGTGTCTGGAATATCCGCGCGGGCTGCGTGACCAGAATTGAAAACAAGCGGGAATACCTGCTCTCCCAAGCCGTAGCCATTGCCGACCATGCCGCGTGTCACGACAGCGGGGATGTGCTGCTTGAGCCTATGGGCGTAGGCTATGCGGTCAAGGGAAGGGAAATTCTCCAGAACGTCAGCTTTACGGTCAACCGTGGGGAGCGGCTGCTTTTGCTTGGAGAGAACGGCTGCGGCAAAACCACACTGCTGCGTCTGCTTGCAAGGCTGTGCCGGCCGACCGTAGGGGAGATTAGGCAGACGTTGGATCCGACCTTCGGCGACAGAAAACGGGGCAGGGCATGGTTCCGCCGGGTGGGGGTGGTCTATCAGAACCCCAACTATCAGTTGTTTATGCCGACCGTGGAGCAGGAGGTCGCCTTTGGCGCGGTGTCCCGGGACTATGCCGGGGAGATGATGCGGCTGTTCGGGGTAGAGCACCTGCGTGCCCGGCACCCGCAGTCACTTTCCGAGGGACAGAAGCGCCGTGTCTCCATTGCGGCGGTTGCTGCGGGAAACCCCGATGTTCTGCTGCTGGATGAACCGACCGTGGGGCAGGATTATGCGGGGCTGTGCGGGCTGGTAAAGGTGCTCAACGAGCTGCACGACAAAACCGGAAATGCCATGGTCACCGTCACACACGATATGCGCTGCGCAGAGGCACTCTGTGACAGAGCCGTGTGGATTCGGGACGGCTGTGTGGCCGAGCACGGGGGTAAGGAACTGGCACACCGATATTTTTCTGAAAGAAAATAATCGTCGTTTTACATTTCAAGCACCTTCGGTCTGCGGTCTGCCTGAGGCTCTGTCTCAGACTGCATTTCATCTTTTGCGATTGATTTATGAAAAGGGAATAAAGGAGGGAAGTGCCATGCGCACCCAACCGATCGCCTCCAAACGGGAGCGCGAAAAGCAAACCGTATCGCTGATGATTTCGCTGTACTGTCGGAAGAAGCACGCAACCGGAGGAAAAGTGCTCTGCCGGGATTGCGAGGAGCTGCGCCAATATGCCATGCAGCGGAGCGACAAGTGTCCGTTCATGGAGACCAAAACCTTCTGCTCCAATTGCCGTGTACACTGCTACCGGCCTGCAATGCGGGAAAAAATCCGTGCGGTTATGCGTTTCTCCGGCCCGAGAATGCTGTTTTATCATCCGGTCATGGCGGTGCATCATGTCATCGAATCCCGCAGGGAACAGAAAAAACTGAAAAAGGAAAGCTGAAAAAGGTGACGTCCGCCGGATCGCATTCAGGCGGACGCCGCATATAAAAGCCCGGCCGCTTGATTTCGGTCGGGCTTCGTTTTGACAAGGCATCACTGCCGCCGCAGCGGCAGCGAGACTGTAGATCAAAGCAACAGCTTTCGTCAGTTTGATGAAAGTTTTGATCCACGTGCTGCGCACGTTTCACTTTCTTCAGGGAACCTCTAAAAATTCCCGAAGATATTGAATAAAGTCGCAAAGTATGATATAATGGGAACAAACAAGAGAAGGGCGGCGAAAACCATGAAACAGGTCAACCTATTTGCAGAAGAAACACAGC
>CALXUY010000024.1 GCA_944391805.1 uncultured Clostridia bacterium | reverse complement strand
GAGAAAGAAGTAAAGGCTTCGCGTTGCTCCGCCGCAAATCTGCTTTGCAGAATTTGCCCAAAAGAGACGCCGAAAGGGATATTTCGCCGTCTGCGGACGGAAACTTTTGCGAAGCAAAATTTCCGGCGGCTTGCCGCCTTGCGAGAGAGGGCTCCGCGCCCTCGACCGCGCCGCCTTTTTGAGAAAAGGAAATGCGCTTTGCGCATTGGCGAAAACTTTAGTTAAACTGACGAAAGCCATTACTTTGGTCTACAGTCCGGCGACTGCCTCAAACGCATTTGCATTTGAGGCAGTCGGTTTTTTATCTTCTTTTTTCGGCAACCTCAAGCAGCGCGTCAGCCAAGAACTGCTCCACGGTTTTGGTCACGGTCTCGCCGGCGCGGTTGCGCACCGAAACGCTGTCGCTCTCCACCTCCTTGGCACCGACAACCAGCATGTACGGGATCTTCTGCATCTGCGTGTTCCGGATCTTGTAGCCGATGGTGTTGGAGGAATCGTCCACCTCCACACGCAGACCGGCCGCGCACAGGCGTTCCTTCACCTTCATGGCATACCCGATATGCTCGTCGCCGATGGGCAGCACACGGGCCTGCTCAGGAGCCAGCCACATCGGAAAAGCGCCGGCATAGGTTTCAATCAGATAGGCCAGCGTCCGCTCATAGCAGCCCAGCGAGGTGCGGTGAATGATATACGGCAGCTTTTTCTCGCCGTCCTTATCGGTATAGTACATGCCGAAGCGCTCGGCCAGCAGCATGTCGATCTGAATCGTGACCAGCGTGTCCTCCTTGCCGTACACATTTTTATACTGAATGTCCAGCTTGGGCCCATAGAACGCCGCCTCATCGATACCGATGCTGTATTCCACTCCGAGATCGTCGAGAATCTGCGCCATGGCTGCCTGCGCAACCTCCCATTGCTCGGGGGTACCCTCGTATTTGTTGTTCGGGTTGGCCGGATCCCATTGCGAGAAGCGGAAGGTGCACTGATCCAGAAGGCCGACCGTGCCGAGGCAATACTTTGCCAGCTCCAGGCAGCCCTTGAACTCCTCCTCGAGCTGGTCGGGGCGCAGGATATAGTGGCCCTCGGAAATGGTGAACTGCCGCACACGGATCAGACCGTGCATCTCACCGCTGTCCTCGTTGCGGAAGAGCGTGGAGGTCTCTGTCAGGCGCATGGGAAGCTCCCGATAGGAGCGGTTGCGGCTGAGGTAGACCTGATACTGGAACGGGCAAGTCATGGGCCGCAGCGCAAAGCACTCCTTGGTTTCGTCATGCGGGTCGCCCAGCACGAACATACCGTCGAGATAATGATCCCAGTGGCCGGAAATCTGATACAGCTCCCGCTTTGCGAGCAGCGGCGTTTTGGTCAGCAGGCACCCGCGCTTTTGTTCCTCGTCCTCTACCCATCTCTGAAGGAGCTGCACCACACGCGCCCCCTTCGGCATGAGAATCGGAAGCCCCTGACCGATATAATCCACCGTGGTGAAGTAGCCAAGCTCCCGCCCCAGCTTATTGTGGTCGCGCTTGAGCGCCTCCTCCTGCTGAACCAGATAGGCGTTCAGCTCCTCCTTGGTCGGGAAGGCCACACCGTAAATCCGCTGCAGCATCTTGTTGTTCTGGTCGCCCTTCCAATAAGCGCCGGTGCACTGCGTGAGCCGGAAGGCCTTAACCGCACCGGTGCTGAACAGGTGCGGCCCCGCGCACAGGTCGGTGAACTCTCCCTGCCGGTAAAAGCTGATGACCTCCCCCTCGGGCAGCTCCTCAATCAGCTGCACCTTATACGGCTCCTCCCGCTCGGTCATCAGGCGAATGGCCTCCTGACGCGGCAGCTCAAAGCGCTCAATCCGGAGGTTTTCCTTGACAATCTTCTTCATTTCGGCTTCGAGCGCCCGGAGCACCTCGGGCGTGAAGGAGGTGTCCGAGTCGATGTCATAATAGAAGCCGTTCTCAATGGCCGGACCGATCGCGAGCTTGGACTGCGGATAGAGCCGCTTGACCGCCTGTGCCAGAATGTGTGAAGCCGTGTGCCGGAACAGGTGCTTGCCCGCCTCATCGGCAAAGGTCAGCAGCCTGACCGTGTCCCCGTCTGCCAGCTCCTGCGTCAGCGCCACGGTCCGTTCGCCCATCTGGGCGCCGATGACCTCGCGGGTGAGCACCCCTGCCTCCTTTGCCGCATCATAAACCGTTGCCGGAGCCGCAAGCTCCAGCTCCTGACCCTGCAAATTGATTTTCATGAGAATGATCCTTCTTTCTTTCATAAAAATATACGGATATACGGCTCCGCTCCCGCAGCCGCCGGGCGAAACCCCCGGTTGACCGTCACGCGCAGAACCGTCTGCGGGCGCCCGCACGAAAAAAGCACACCCCGGTCAGCATTGACTGACCGGGGTGTGGAGATTCCGCACGGTTCCACCCGATTCTTTCACTTCATTGCTATTGCATTTTCGGAGGAAAGCGGTACCCTGCCGGATCGCATCGGAACCTCGCAGCGTGATTTCTCACGGTTCCCTCTCTGGAAATGCGATTGCCCGGCAGAACATATCTCTCCCGGCTGAATCCGGTATGGACTCAGGCTTTTTTGCTCTTGAGACTCTGGTTATAGTTGGAGCGGGGATTGACGATTTCCCGCCAATCAAGGTCTCCGCGGTCGAGCGCCATAATGAGCACCTCGGCGGTGGCAATATTGGTTGCGACCGGAATATTGTATAGGTCGCACAGACGCAGGATTTCATTTCCTACGTCGTCGGAATCCGGATTCGGACGGGTATCCTTGAAGTATAGCAGCAGGTCGATCTCGTTATATGCAATGCGGGATGCGATTTGCTGTTCCCCGCCCTGCACACCCGAGAGCAGGCGCTCCACCTCGAGTCCGGTAGCCTCCGCGATATATTTCGCTGTGATGCTGGTCGCACACAGATCATGCTTGCTGAGGATGCCGCAGTAGGCAATGCAGAACTGCGTCATCAATTCCTTTTTTAAGTCATGTGCAATGATGGCAATTTCCATTGATCGTTTATCCTTCCTTCGTTTTTTCCGCACTATCGAACAATTGCGCACAGCTTCTCCCTCTGTGCCGGGAGCCGATTCCGCCGCCAAACCGACGGTACTCGGAACTCTATTGATACTATTATAACATTCCGTTTGCGCGATTGTCAATAGTTAACTGTTAATTTTTCAGGATTATTACCGAAAAAATCGCATTTTAATCACAAAAACGAAGAAAATACCGCTTTGCAGTCATTCATAATGTGCGCGGCTGCCTCCGATATAGCGCGGACGGGTGCGCGCGGCAAGCACCATCGCCTGCCCGATATGAGACTGCGACAGGCGCACCGGCACCGCCACATCGCGCAGATGCATACCGATCAGCGTTCCGCCGATATCCATTCCGGCATGTGCGCGGATATGCTCCACAGCCACAGGGGATGCAAAATGCTTCCATGCCGCGGTGGCAAAGGAGCCTCCCGCCTTCGGATACGGCACTACGCACACCGGCTCCAGCCCATACTGCTGTGCGCATGCGGCCTCTACAATCAGCGCGCGGTTGAGATGCTCGCAGCACTGTGCGGCAAGATACACTCCCCGCTCCCGCAGCAGGGGTGCGACGGCCTCATAAACCGCCTCCGCGGCCTCCACACTCGAGCCGTGTCCGATCGTCTGCCCGAGAATTTCCGAGGAGGAGCAGCCGATCACAAGGATCTGCCCTTCCCCGAGCTTTCCCGCCTCGAGCAGCTCGGCTGCCGCCCGCGCGGCCTGTTCTCTGATTTCTTCAAATTCCATGTTTCAAATTCCCCCTGTGATGAAAAATTACCAGCGGTCGCTGCCGTCGTCGGGTATCACCCGATTGACCGCGGCAATGGCACACTCGATCATATCGTCGGTCGGCTCAAACACGGTCAGGTGCTGAAGCCACACACCGGGAGCCGAGATGATGCGGGTAAGCAGGTTGTTGTGCCGTCCCGCAAACTTGATCAGCTCATACCCCAGCCCGACGATGAACGGGATGAGCAGCAGCCGGACCACATAACGCCATACCGTGGGCAGCGTGTGCCCGGAGATGAGGATGGTGATGGGATCGATGAAAAACGAGACGAAAATGCTGACCAGCACCATCAGAATCAGAAACGAGGTGCCACAGCGGGGGTGAAACCGGCGCTGGCGGCGCACATTCTCCACGGTCAGCTCCAGTCCCGCCTCATAGCAGAAAATGGTTTTATGCTCCGCGCCGTGAAACATAAAGGTGCGGCGGATATCCTTCATCAGTGAAATGGCCGCCATATACCCCACCAAAAGGAGCACCTTGACAATGCCCTCAAAGCCGGATTTGAACAGCGAATCCAAGGCCGCATTGCCCGAATTTTTCAGATACGGCACGGCTCCTGACAGCAGATCGAACAGAAAGCTGGGCAGAACGATGAACAGCCCCACGGCAAGTGCAACGGCAAGCACCACGCTGGCAACCATCATCAGGGTCATCACCCATGCGGGGAGCTTTTTTTCCTCCTCCGCAGGTGTGCCGGCTGCCCGCTCGGCCCCGGCATCAGCGGTGCTGCCGGCGTTCTCCGAGGCAGAGGCAGCGCACAGTTCGTCGCCCGAGGCGCTGATCCCATCGCTGCCGTCCGCGCCGCCGTTGCCGGGGAGCTTGGCCGTTTGTCGGTCAGACGCGCCCGCCGCAATGTCATCCACGGCCGGATTGACCGCGATTCCGCGATCCGCCGCTCCGTCGGCAGCGATGGCCTGTGCGCCTTCCGCCGCCGGGACCGCACGGTCCGCCGTGGCAGATTGTGCCTCCTGCTCCTCCCGTTTTTTCTTCTTGCGGGGGCTTTCCTCCACAATTTCCTCCAGGCCGGAAATCTCGGCCGAGCGCATCAGGCAGCGATAGCCGACCGCCATGGAATCGATATAACCGAAAATCCCACGGATGATGGGCCAGCGGCAGATTGCCGGACGCTTTGCACCCTTGGTTTCAAATTCCTCCACCACAATGGTTCCCTGCGGATTGCGCACCGCCATGGCGGATTTTTTTGGCCCCCGCATCATAATTCCCTCCATGAGCGCCTGCCCTCCGATGGAGGTTTTGCGCACACAGGCCTGCTTTTCCTTTTGCTTCAATGCTTCTTTTCCTTTCCGGCGCATCGCCGATGGTTTGCTACCGCATATTATAAACCTCAGTTGTGAACTGCATATGAATGAATCGGAATTTCCGTTGCCTGCGGGCAACAGATATACGCCTCAGCTCCCAGCTCCCGCAGTGCCCGGCAGGAATCGCTTGCCTCTGCCTCGGTGCGGAACACGCCGTATACCGCAGGGCCGCTCCCGCTCATGCGGGCGGCAAGCGCCCCGCCGGAGAGCAGGCCTCCCCGCAGCAAAGCCACATCCGGCAGGCATTCCTCCACCACCGGCTCAAACACATTGTAGAGCCGGCCGCAAACCCCGTCGAGCGACTGCCGCCCCAGCGCCTCCAGCAGCCCGGGCAATCCGGAGGAGGGGCGCACGGCGTCTGCCGCGAAGGAGTGGTACAGCTCATCCAGCCGCGCATATGCCCAAGGGGTGGAGACGCCCTCTCCGCGTCTTGCAATCACAAGGTGGCAGGGCGGCAGGAGCGGGCATGGCTCCAGCAGCTCCCCGATTCCCCGCGTGCGCCGGCTTCCGCCGGCGATGCAGAACGGCACGTCGGCGCCCAGCCCGAGGCCGACCGCGCCCAGCTCTCCGGCCGTGAGCGGGAAGCCTGTCAGACGATTGAGCGCCCGCAGCACCGCTGCGGCGTCGGTGCTGCCGCCGGCCAGACCGGCGGCCATCGGAATCCGCTTTTGCAGCCCGATGTGTACCTCCCCGCCCATGTTCGCCGCGGCAAGAAAGCGCTCCGCCGCCCGCACGGCAAGATTGCGCCGGTCGGCCGGCATCTGCGGGTTTCCCTCCGCGTACAGCGCCACCTCCGTCCGGGAGGAGGGGGCAAAGGTAACGGTGAGCGCATCGCACAGCGTGACGCTCTGCATCACGCCGTCGATCTCATGGTAGCCGTCGGGGCGGCGTGCCGTGACATCCAAGCAGAGATTGATTTTGGCATATGCCGCTTCGGTTGTTTGCTTCATTGGGGAAAAGTTCCTTTCCAAACTGTCATTTCCTATCTATTTTAGCACAGGATGCCGGAAAAAGCAAGTTTTATTTGAAAATCCTGTGAAGTCTATTGACGAAACCAAAAAAATGGAGTAAAATATATACATCCGGCCAATGCAGAAAATTCCCCCTCCCGCCCTCCTTTGTGATTGGCCCAAAAACACAGAAAGAGAGCCGCCAAGCATGACAAATCAACCAGAACAGCTCAGAATCAGCAAGCGCACCCTCATCGGAGTCATCCTTTACGCCATCCTGTTTTTTGCGATTCTTCTGATTTCGAATCTCACCGCCATCAACAAATGGCTGGCGGGGCTGCTGGCCGTTCTGAATCCGGTGCTGATCGGTTTGGTGCTGGCATACCTGGCGAATCCCTTTTTCCGTTTTTTTGAGCGGAAAATGCTGATTCACGTCAGCGCGCCCCGTGTGCGGCGGGCACTTGCGCTGACGCTGACCTATCTGGTGCTCCTGACAATTGTGGCCGGGCTGCTGCTCCTGATCATTCCGCAGCTCATCCTGAGCATCCATAACTTTATCATCAATTTTGACAGCTATCTCTCCTCTATCATCACGCAGATCAACGGGATCATTGATCTGCTGAATCAGTCGCTGCCGGTCCGGGAGGACGGGAGCTCCGCCATTGCTCACCTGGATTTTGCCAGCATTCAGGCTCAGCTCAAGGAATTCTGGACTGCGCTGAGCAAGGAAATTCAGGAATATTTCAAGCCCGAAAATCTCGGCTTTATCAAAAATATCTTTACCCAGACCACCGGTATACTGACCAACCTGGTTTTTGCCTTTTTTATCTCGCTGTATCTGCTGGCCTCCAAGGAAAAGCGCTATGCGCAGATCATGAAGTTCCGCAAGGCATATTTCAGCGAAAGCGTCAATGCCAAGCTGACCCATATGTTCACGATTGCCGATCAGTCCTTCGGCGGATTTCTGCGCGGCAAGCTGCTGGATTCCACCATCGTCGGCGTACTGGTTTATCTCTGCTGCCTGATTTTTGATATTCCCTATGCCGTTCTGGTGGCTACCGTGGTGGGTATTACCGATATCATCCCCATCATCGGCCCTTTTCTCGGCGTGATTCCAACGGCCGTCATCATTCTGCTGACCGACCCGATGAAGGTCATCATCTTTCTGATCTGCATTCTGGTCATTCAACAGATTGACGGCAACATCATCGCCCCGAAAATACTCGGAGAAAATACCGGTGTCAGCTCTCTGTGCGTGCTGGTATCCATTATCATCATGGGAGATCTCTGGGGACTTGTGGGAATGCTGGTTGGCGTTCCGCTGTTTGCCACGGTGATCGAGCTGGTCAAGCTCTATCTGGACCAGCGTCTGCGGGAAAAGGGGCTGCCCGGTCATGCGCAGGATTTTGACGCGCAGGACGCGGCAAAGGAGCCAGAGAAGGTCCGGAAAAAGATCCGACGACAAAAGCGGATGGCACCCGGCGGCTCGGGCGACCTTTCCCCTCTCGAGCAGATTCAGCTCCGCACCTATGCGCTTGCCCGGAAGTACCGTATATTCACCGACCACTCGGACGAGGCGCTGAATGAATTTGCCGCAGAAGCGGCAGCCGTATTTGCCGCAGTGGCGGCGGAGGAGGAAGCCAAGGAAAGCAGCGCTGCCAATGCACCGGAGGCGGCAGCGACGGAAGCCGGCGCCGCTTCCGCAGCGGATTCCGAGGCGGCAGACGAAACCGGAGGCGACCGCTCCGACGGCACCGTGGATCCGGCTCAGACCGAAGGAGGCACGCGCACATGAACAACCCAAAGCAAAGCAGCTCCCGCAGAAAGCTGATCATCGGCGTGATTCTGTACGCCGTCCTCCTTCTGGTATTTCTGTTTATTGCCCGGTTTGATGCAATCAATTCCTGGATTGCGGGTGTTCTCATGCTGTTCCGCCCCATCTTGTGGGGGCTGGCGCTGGCCTATCTGCTCAACCCCTTTTTCCGATTCTACGAGCGCCGTCTGCTCTGCCGCCTGAATCCCAAAGGGCTGCGCAGGGGGCTTTCCCTCTTTCTGACTTATCTGACGCTGCTGCTTCTCATCGCCTTGGTGTTTGCGCTCATCCTGCCGCAGCTCTATACCAGCATCACCGGGTTTCTGCACGACTATGACAGCTATATCGCGTCCTTTGCCAGCCATTTCAACAGCATTCTGGCCAATATCAACGAATTTCTCGGCAGCATCGGATTGGAGCAGGATTTCCTGTATCCGCTCGACCCGGAGGATATGAAGCTATCCGCCATTTTCCTCAACATTGACAAAATTATGCAATGGGCGGAAGGGCTTTTTTCCGGCGATGAGTCTTTTTCGATTCTGGAAGCGGTGCTCAACTTTTTCTCCGGCGCCGCCGACCTGCTGTTTGCCTTTTTCATGTCGCTCTATCTGCTCAGCACCAAGGAGCAGCGCTATGCCCAGATCATGAAGCTCCGCCATGCGCTGTTCAGCAGCCGGGTCAACGCTGTCATTACCCGGATCTGTACTGCGGCAGAGCGAGCCTTCGGCGGCTTTATCCAGGGAAAGCTGTTCGAATCCCTGATTGTTGCGATCCTCACCTATGTGGTGGTGGCCATTTTCGGCATTCCCTACCCCATGCTGATGGCGGCAATCATCGGCATCGCCAACATCATTCCGTATGTGGGTCCGATTATCGGCGCCATCCCCACCGCCATCATCACCCTGCTGACCGACCCGAGCAAATTTGTCCCGCTGCTGCTGATTATCATCGGCATTCAACTGCTGGACAACAACATCATCGGGCCGAAGATTCTGGGCAACAACACCGGCGTCAGCTCGCTGTGCGTGCTGATCGCCGTCACCGTCATGGGGGCGCTCTGGGGCTTTATCGGAATGCTGCTCGGTGTGCCACTCTTTGCGATGATCGTCTACCTGACCAGCGAGCACATGAGCAACCGGCTGCGCGCAAAGGGCTTTTCCTCCACCACCGAAAACTACTATCCGGATGACAGTCTGATCGATCCCGCCCGCGACATGCAGAGCAACACCGATACGCTGATCAAGCAATTCGAGTGGAATGTGCTCCGGCTGCAGAAAAAGCAGGAGCGCGGAGGAACGCTTGGCAGGTGGGAGCGATGCCAGATGTCGCTCTACCGTCTGGGGCGCAAATGCCGCATCATCCGCGAAATGTCCGACGAAATTCTGACACAGTTCACCGCAGAGGAGGCGGAGTACGCCGCCGCGGAGGAAGCGCGCCGCCTGATCCGGGAAGCACGCGGAACCGATCTGCTGGATCACTGATATATTTGGCACACACAGAAAGGAAGTTCACAACACCATGGAAAACACAACCAAAAAGGGAGGCATTTCGGTTCAGACCGAGCACATCTTCCCGGTTATCAAAAAATGGCTCTATTCAGAGAAGGATATATTCCTGCGGGAGATTGTCTCCAACGCCGCCGACGCAGTCACCAAGCTGCGCCGGCTGGCCTCCCTCGGCCAATACGACGCCGGCGAGGAGACCTACCGCATCGACGTGATTCTGGACAAGGATGCCAAAACCCTGACGGTCTCTGACAACGGCATCGGCATGACCGAGGAGGAGGTGGAGCGCTATATCTGCCAGATCGCGCTCTCGGGCGCGCTGGAGTTTGTGGAGAAATACGAGGGCGACAATCAGCAGAGCGGCATCATCGGGCACTTCGGCCTCGGTTTTTACTCGGCGTTCATGGTCAGCGACAAAGTGGAGGTGATCACCAGATCCTATACCGGTGCGCCTGCGGTTCACTGGGTCTGCTCCTCGGACGGCAGCTATGAAAGCGCCCCCGGCGAGCGCGAGGAGCACGGAACCTCGGTGATCATGCACATCTCGGAGGAAGAAGCCGAGTATCTCGACAAATACAAGATTGAAAACATCCTCGAAAAATACTGCGCGTTCATGCCGGTGGAAATCTACTTCCGGGCCGAGGAGGAGGAAACAGACGCAAAGGACAAGCCAAAGGACGAAAAGGCAGAGGAACAGAAAGAACCGGAAGCCCCCAAGCCGATCAACGACACCACACCGCTCTGGCTCAAAAACCCCTCCGACTGCACACCAGAGGAATACAAGGAATTTTACCGCAAGGTTTTTCACGATTACCGCGAGCCGCTGTTCTGGATTCACATCAACGCCGACTATCCCCTCAACTTCCGGGGCATTCTCTATTTTCCCAAAATCACCAACGAGTACGAGTCGATTGAGGGACAGGTCAAGCTCTATTACAATCAGGTGTTTGTGGCCGACAATATCAAGGAGGTCATCCCCGAGTACCTGCTGATGCTCAAGGGCGTGCTGGATTGCCCCGAGCTGCCCCTCAACGTCTCGCGCAGCTATCTGCAGAACAACACCTATGTCAGCAAGGTCTCGGCGCACATCGTCAAAAAAGTTGCGGACAAGCTCAACAGCCTGTGCAACACCGCACGGGAGGAATACGAAAAGGTATGGAACGACATCCGCACCTTCGTGGAATACGCCTGCATGCGGGACCGCAAGTTTTACGACCGTGTGAAGGATTCCCTGCTGCTGCAGCTGACCGACGGCAGCTATGTCACCCCGGCCGCATACCTCGAGTCAGCCAAGGACACGCATGAGAACACGGTGTACTACACCACCGATCAGGCCGCGCAGGCCCAGTATATCGCCATGTTCACCGCGCAGGGGATTCCGGTTGCGGTGTTTGACAAGCAGCTCGACACCCAGTTTGTGTCCATGGTGGAGAACTACAACAGCGACGTCAAATATCTCCGCATCGACGCCGACGTGGCCGGAGCACTGAAGGGAGAGGGCGAAACCGCCGATCAGCCCGAGCTTTCGGCGCTGTTTGTCAAGGTGTCGGGCAACGACAAGCTCAAGGTGCAGTTTGCCCCCCTGAAGGATGAATCGGTTCCGGTGCTGCTCACGATCTCGGAGGAATCCCGCCGGATGGATGAGATGATGAAGCTGTACGCCATGAACGGCATGGGAACGGGCAGCACCTTCCCCACCGAGGCCACACTGACCGTGAACACCAAAAACGCGCTGATTGCCAAGCTCGGAGAGATGGAGGAGGACAAGCGGGAAAAGACCGCTACGGTGCTCTATCAGCTTGCCCTGCTCTCCCAGAGAAAGCTGACCGCAGAGGAGCTGCAGAGCTTCCTCTCCAACAGCTACGGCGTGCTGGGAATGCTCTGACGCCGGGATGGACGAGCTGCAACCCTATGCGCCGGAGGAGATCGTACTCGCCAATCTCCGCGAGGCCTGTGTCCGCTTGGTGGAGGACAGCGAGCAGGCATATGCGCATTTGTGCGAGCTGGCGTCAGAGATCGCGTCGGAGTTTACGGACGCTTCGGTCTTTCTCGCTTCCCTGCCCGAGCACCGGCTTCCGCCGCCTCCCCTGTCAGAGGGCTTCCGCTCCGACATGGGGGCGCTCACTCCCATGCTGCGCGAGCTGGCGGCCAGGCACAGCGTTCTGCTCTGCATGGAGCTGAGCCGGCGCATTCCCACCCCGCGCAGCCTGTGGCTGGAGTTCTTCTTCTCGGGCAGCGAGGAGCCGAACCGCAGCTCCTTCAACCGCATCTCCTACCAGCGGAACCGCTACACCGACGAGGCATATGAGCAGTTTGCCGCTCTGCTTCCCGAGCCGCGCGCTTCCTATGCGCACAGCTTTCGCTCGGTCTGCGAGGACGTGTACAACGGGCTGTGCGAATACTGCATTCTGCCGCTCGAAAACTCGGCCGAGGGGCGGCTGACCAGCTTCTCCCGCCTGATTGCCGAATACGAAATGAAAATCGCCGCCGTATGCGATGTGCGGGTGGGGGAGGACCGCGTCACCCGCTTTGCCCTTCTGCGGCGGACGGTCACGCTGCTGCATGCGCAGGAAGCGCTGCCCTGGTACTATGAATTTTCCTGCACGCTGCCCCTGGCGGCCGGAGTCCCCGGAGCAGCGCCGGCCGGCAGCGGCACGAACGGAACCGCGCCCGCAGGCGTTCCGCAGGCTTCATCGGGTATGGGCAGGGGAAACGGCCGGGCCGCGGATTTGCCGGGCGCCGAGGATGTGCTCTGCGCAGCCCGCTTTTGCGGCCTGACACTCTGCGGAGCGGACATTTCCGAAAACGCCGACGGTACCGCCGCGCTGCATCCGCTGCTGCAGATCGGTCATGGGAATCTGCCAGCCTTCCTGCTCTATCTCGCTATGGAGCTGCCGGGCGCGACTCCCATCGGTCTTTACCCCAACCTCTCGGGGTGTTATAGCAATTCACAATAATATGGGCAATCAAAGACCTTGAGACGCTGCCGGGCGCATGCCCTTACTCCTGCTTAAGAAACTTTTTTGAAAAAAAGTTTCTTGGGACTTGTTTAAAAAATAAACTTTCCGAATGGGTTTGTGCGTAATTTCCAGCGACATCGATTTCTTAAACAAGCCCTAAGAATCTTCAAAAACTTTCAATGAATGGGTGATTGCTATAGCGAAGAAGTCTGTGCTGCTCCGGACGCTCCGTCCCCTCATCCCGTCCGGCGGGATGGGGGTTCTGAGGCGACCTGCCGCCTTCGCGGACTCCGGCGCCGGATAACATTTTGCTGAAAGTTACTTTTACCCCGGCTTGATTTCCCTTTGAACCGGCAAATCGTGTTTGCTCAAATGAACGGGAATTGCCATAATCTCCTGTCAGAAAGGATATATCGGAATAATGGATCAATTCACCTACCGGACGCGGGGCGTTTGCTCCTCCTCCATTGATATTGCCATTGAAAACGGCGTGATTCAGAGTGTGCAGTACCATGGCGGCTGCTCGGGCAACACGCAGGGGGTGGCTGCTCTGGTGGCAGGCATGACCGTGGAGGACGCCATTGCGCGGCTCTCGGGCATTCGCTGCGGCTTCAAATCCACCTCCTGCCCGGACCAGCTCTCGCTGGCCCTGCGCGAATATCTTGCATCGAAATAACATATCATATGGGTATGTCCGTACAACCAAGCATCAGAGAAACCATTTTACGGAGGATTCCACAACAATGATGACCGACTACCGTTCCAACTACGAAGCATGGCTGCGCGCTCCGCAGCTTTCCGACGAGGAAAGGGCCGAGCTGAAAAGCATCGAAAGTGACGAGGACGAAATACAGCAGCGATTTTCCGGACCGATGACCTTCGGCACCGGAGGACTGCGGGAAAAGATGAAAACCGGCCTGAATGCCATGAACCGGCATACGGTAGCCCATGCGACACAGGGCGTGGCCGCCCTGATCCTGCGCGAAGGCCGCGCCGCCGACGGGGTGGTTGTAGGCTGCGACAGCCGCAACAACTCCCGCCTGTTTGCCGAAACCGCCGCCTGCGTGCTGGCCGCCAACGGAATTGCGGTCTGGTTGTTTGACGATCTCCGCCCCACCCCCGAGCTTTCCTTTGCCCTGCGCGAGCTGCATTGTGTGGCCGGCATCAACATCACAGCCTCGCACAACCCCAAGGAATACAACGGCTACAAGGCCTACTGGGATGACGGCGGACAGCTCCCCCCCGAGCACGCCGACGTGGTAGCGGCAGAAATTGCCAAGCTGGACGTGTTCCGGGACGTGAAGCTGACCGACTATCAGGCCGCTCTGCAGGCGGGAAAGATCCGGCTGATCGGCCGGGAGATGGATGAGCGTTACCTCGCCGCGGTGCAGGCGCAGGCCGTAAACCCCTCCGCAGTTGCCGCGGTTGCCGACGAGCTGAAAATCGTATATACCCCGCTCCACGGAGCGGGCTGCCGGCTGGTGCCGGAAATCCTGCGCCGGGTCGGCCTGAAGCACCTGTATCCGGTTGAGGAGCAGATGATCACCGACGGGAACTTCCCCACTGTGGAAAAACCCAACCCCGAATATCCCGCTGCCTTTGCCCTGGGAATTGCGCTGGCCGAGCGTGTCGGCTCCGACCTTGTGGTGGCCACCGACCCCGACGCCGACCGCGTGGGCGTGATGACCCGCACGCCGGACGGCTCCTTCCGCACCATCACGGGCAACCAGATGGGCGCGCTGCTGCTCGATTATATCATCACCGCCTACCGGGAAACCGGCACGATGCCTCCGGAGCCCTACGCGGTGAAAAGCATTGTTTCCACCGAGCTGGCCGCCCGCATCTGCGAGGCCAACGGCGTGAAGATGTACAATGTGCTCACCGGCTTCAAATTCATCGGCGAGGTCATCAAGAAGCATGAGCAAAGCGGCGTCGGCTCCTTCCTGTTCGGCTTTGAGGAAAGCTACGGCTACCTCAAGGGCACCTACGCGCGGGACAAGGACGCGGTGGTGGCATCCATGCTGATCTGCGAGATGACCGCCTATTACCGCGCCCGCGGCATGACCCTCTCGGATGCGCTGGAGGCGCTCTGGCAGAGATACGGTTACTGCTATGAGAACAACCGGGAGCTGTATATGGAAGGCTTGGACGGAAAGGCAAAAATGGCCGCGCTGATGGATGCCCTGCGCAACGACCCGCCCAAGGAGTTCGGAGGGGTTGCGGTGGCGCTGGTGGGAGACTACCTCAAGGCAACCATCACCGAAAACGGCAATACCCGGCCCACCGGCCTGCCCAAATCCAATGTGCTCTATTACCGGCTGGAGAACGGCGACGTCATCGTGATCCGCCCCTCCGGCACCGAGCCGAAAATCAAATTTTACTATCTCCTGCTCGCCAAAGACCATGCCGATGCGGAAAGCAAGTTCAGCGGCTATCTCCGCACCGTGGAGGCTCTGACCAGGGACTGAACCGATCCGGCGCGCGGGACATACACTTCGGGGGAGAATGCTTTGTGCGGCATCTCCCCCAATTTATGGAAAAAGGAGGAATGAAACCATGACCGAAAACAAAATCACCGAATTTCAAGCCCTGAAAGAGATGCTGGACAACCGACAGTATTCCTCCTTTATGCGACGAATTGACGAAATGAATCCGGTTGACGCAGCCGAATTCCTAACCGAGCTGCCCGATGAACGGCTGCCGTTTGCCTTTCGCCTGCTCAAAAAGGATACCGCGGCCGAAATTTTTGCCGAGCTGGATTCCGACCTGCAGAGCCGCATTGTAGAGGCGCTCTCCGACCGGGAGACCGGAAACATCCTCGACGAGCTGGCCACCGACGACGCGGTGGATATGCTGGAGGAAATGCCGGCCGGCGTGGTCAAGCGTCTTTTGCGCGTGGCCTCCCCCGAGACCCGTGCCGAGCTGAACCGCTTCCTTGCCTACCCCGAGGACAGCGCCGGCAGCGTGATGACCAGCGAGTTCATCGACCTGACCAAAAGCATGACCTGCGCCGAGGCCGTGGCACACATCCGCAAAACCGGACTGGACAAGGAAACCGTATATTCGGCCTATGTGACCGACGCCTCCCGTGTGCTGGAGGGCGTGGTGGAGCTGCGCCAGCTTCTTTTTGCCTCTCCTGAACAGAAAATTGAGGAGCTGATGGACACAAATGTGATTTACGCCCATACCGAGGACGACCGGGAAACGGTTGCCAACCTCATCTCCCACTACGACCTGCTGGTTCTGCCGATTGTGGATCGTGAGGAACGGCTGGTGGGCATTGTCACCGTGGACGACGCACTGGACGTGCTGGAGCAGGAGGCCACCGAGGACATCGAAAAAATGGCAGCCATTCTCCCAACCGACAAGCCCTATCTCAAAACCAGCGTATGGGAAACCTGGAAAAAACGCATCCCTTGGCTGCTCCTGCTCATGGTGTCGGCCACTTTTACCAGCACCATCATCACGCACTACGAAACCGCCATCGGCACCTACGCGATTCTCACGGCCTTTTTCCCCATGCTCATGGACACCGGCGGAAATGCCGGCGGACAGACCTCGGTCACCATCATCCGCGGCCTCTCTCTCGGAGACATCCGCCTGCGCGACGTGCTGCGCGTGCTCTGGAAGGAATTCCGGGTTTCCCTGCTCTGCGGACTGACGCTGGCGGCAGCCACCTTTCTCAAGGTATATGCGGTGGATTTTCACTTCCGGCCTTCCACGATCCTGGAGGGCGGCGCGGTGCAGAACAATCTGCTCATCACGGCAGTCATCAGTCTGACCGTGTTCGGCGCCATTGTGGTGGCCAAGCTGGTGGGAACCCTGCTTCCGATGGGAGCCAAACGGCTCGGCTTTGACCCCGCAGTCATGGCCAGCCCCTTTATCACCACCATTGTGGACGCGGTTACGCTGATGATCTATTTTGCTGTGGCTTCGGCTGTGCTGGGAATTTGAGCAAACACCGCGCAAATCTGACTGTGCGCCGCCTGCTGCTCTCGCACATCGGATGTTTCGTGGGGCAGACCAATTCTGAAAGCATTTCTTGACAGCAGGCAATCGTAAACCTGATTGCAACAAGCCATGCTTGTAGGAAATTTGTCAACCCGACCGATTGCACATGCCCGGCGCAATCGCAGGACAAGGAATCCGACACAGAACGCCCCCGCGGCAGATGAAAACTGCCGCGGGGGCGTTCGGACTTTATACAAAAGGACACCAAATAAAAGCTGCACGAACGGCGTGCACAGTCAGCGGTAAATTGAAATTCATTTTACGCCGTTCAGAAAGTGTACAGGCGCAAACAGAAAAATCAAACAGGAAGACCACACGTCTCGAAAAAAACTTTTCCCTGCACAGGTCCACCACGCTGCCGCACGCATGAAGCAGACACAGCCAAGGACCTGTGCAGGGAAAAGTTCTCGGTGGCGGGTGGTTCGGAGGGAGGCCCCGTCTTTCAAGAGGGGGCCTCCCTCCGAGGTCTTCCCACCCCGAAGCATCCGCCTCAATAGCCCGGCGGCGGCTCGGGCAGCGGCGGCTCCTCCCCCACAACCGGCGGCATGGCGGAAGCCGGAGCCGGAGCCGCTGCGCGCGGCGGAAAATCGAACACCGCTTTTCCGTCCGAGAGCCTGAGCGCCGCTTCAAAGGTTTTTCCGGTACGTGCCGACACAAACCCGGAGAGCAGATCGGTCTTCCCCTCGGTGATCAGCTTTTTGAGCTGAACCACAGGAATGACCCGCCTGCATATGGTGGTATTGACCGAAAATTTGCAGCCCTCCCGATAGCCGGTACAGCCGTAAAAGCTGCGGAACCGCTTCATCTCCCGGCCGCAGAGCGGACAGATTCCCACGACATCCCCGAAAAAGCCGGTATCGCTGTCCTGCTGCGGGGAAACATCGGACTTTGTGAGAAACACCTCGGCAATCTCCTGCTCGGCGAGCTTGACGCTGTCCCGCACGCTCATGGTGCCGTGAAACACCTTTTTCAGCGCCTGCCCAAGCTGGGAGGTTTTGTATTTATCCATATTGATCTGCATCTGCGCCAGAGATTCAATCAAAAATTCCCCACCGGGAAGAATGCTGTACACATCCTTTTTGAGCTGGATGTAACCGCTTTTGCGGGCATTGTCGATGATGCCGGTTCGGGTAGCCTCGGTGCCAAGCTCTAGCCCCTCAAAAATGGCCTGATAATCGGCGGCATCGTCGGCGCCGATGCTGTCCTCGCTGCCGTCGGAAGTATCTGCGGCGCCGGAGTCGGCATCCGATATGCTGCCGGCAGCACCGGCGGCGTCATTCTGGGAGGCAGACGCTCCGCGCGCGGCACTTTTTTCCTCCTTGAAGGGATTTTTGAGATAATTGTTCAGCGTTTCGATGGTATAGTGACGCGGCGGTGAGGTCTCCTTTTCGACAGGACGGAACAGAATGTTCACCGGATCTCCCTTTTTCAGCGCCGGCAGCACCTTGTCCTTCTGGGAAAAGTCATCGTATTTGGTCCACCCCTTTTCCAGCATCGTCATGCCCTTGAGCGTGAACACCTCATAGTCCCCCACTGCGATGGTGATTTCGGTGCGGGAAACCACACAGTCCTCCGCGCAGAACACCGCCACAAAACGGCGGAACACCGTGGAATAGACCTGCATCTCCTTTTCGGTCAATTGCTCCCGACGCGGAATTTTATAGGTGGGGGTCAGCGCCGAGTGGGATTCGATTTTGCTGTCGTCAAAGATGGTTTTGCTCTCCTTGAGGCGCACCGGATACCCCATCTTGGCGCACTGGTCGAGAATCTGGCGGATCTTGCCCTTTTCGGATACCGCAAGGTATTCCGAATTGGTGCGGGGATAGGTCAGGTATCCCTTTTCGTAAAGCCCCTGCACCAGCGAAAGGCTCTCCTGCATGGACATCTTGTATTTTTTCCCCAGCACATTCTGGAGCTTGGACAGCGAGTAGAGCTTGCCGGGAAAGAGCTTGTCCTTTTTGTTTTTCACGCCGGTCACCACGGCTCCGGCCGCATTGTAACGGTCGCACATCGCCTGCGCCTGTTCCAGCTGGGAATCTTCAAATTTGTTTTTGGAGGTCAGCTCCACGGTCTCCCCGTTGGTCTGTTCCCTGCTGACCATGGCATAGTACTTGCCGGGAACAAAATTCCGGATGGCGAGATCACGGTCATAAATGGCCTTGACAATCGGGATAATCACCCGGCCCACACGCAGCAGCGTGCCGGTTTTCAGCGTGGCATAGCGGGTCAGATTCACGCCGTACAGCCAGTCGATATAGGTGCGGGCAAAGCCCTCGGAGGCAAGCAGATCGTAATCGCTCTCGTCCTTCATATCGGCCAGCGCGGCGGCAACGGTCTGCGGGGTCTGATCCGGCAGCCAGAGCCGCTTTTGCTGCTTCGGCGTTTCCAGCGCGTGCTGGATGCAGAGCCGCACAATGATCTCCCCCTCGCGGTCGGCATCGCCTGCATTGACAATGGTGTCCACGTCCGGGCGGTTGCACAGACTGCGGATGACCTCGAACTGCCGCGCGACTCCGGCGTCCACCTGCTTGTCCTCCCCGCGGCGCAGCTCAAACCGGAACTCGGCAGGAAAGCACGGGAGGTTTTTCATGCTCCAACGGGTGGAGCCGTCCGGCTGGGGAGAATAGGCTTCAATATCGCAAAGCGAAAACAGATGTCCGAACGCCCAGGTGATCAGATATCCGTTCCCCTCCAGATAGCCATCCTGCCTCCGCATCTGACCGATGCCGGCCGCAATGTTGCGGGCAAGACTGGGCTTTTCGGCTATGATGAGCACCATATATCATCCCTCCTCCGGTGGTAATTCAGGCGCCGCCGCGCCAACACGGGGCTTCCCGCGGAAAGCCTGCCGCCTTTGATGGTACAACTGTTTGCCATCCCCCGGCAGGCATTGCGGGCGCTGCCGGAAGCAATCGAAAATGCCGCGCCTCTGCACGAACGAATTCACGCAGAACCGCGGCAAATATCATCAGAAACGTTCAGGCAGACACGGCCAGTGCGCGAACGCTCGCAGGGAGATCCCCCTCGGCCATCGAAACCGTCATGGTCAGGTTCACACCGGTTTTTTCCACCAATTTGGCAAGCCGTTCTGTCATTGTCTCAAAAGCAGCCATATCATGGTTGCAGATTTTGAGGGTTCCGTCGATGAACAGATCGGTGACATCGTGATTGCTGGCCAAAATTCCGGCAACAAAGCCGTAGAGCGCGGCCGCATCCTTTACCATATATTCATCCACATTCACAAGACGGGCGGACGATTTGATGTCATATCTCAATTTGGTACCCTTTTCCATACAGACAACATCGCCCTTTGTCACCTCAAGCGCGCTGTTGACCATATTGATCAGTGTTTTGGTTTTGCCGGTTCCTTTGACACCGATAATCAGTTTTAACATCTCTTGATACCTCCCTATGTCAGAATGATTGCGCATCCTCACCCTGTAATTTTATTATACCAAATTACGGAAGGAAAGTCAAGCCCCTTTCTGCGGATTTACCCGAAAAATCATCAAAACTTCAGGCGCTCCACAAGCGCGCCGCGCAGGCTCTCGTAGCCCGGCTTGCCGAGCAGGGCAAACATGTTCTTCTTGTAGGATTCCACTCCCGGCTGATCGAAGGGATTGACCGAGAGCACGTAGCCGGAGACGGCGCAGGCCAGCTCGAAGAAGTAGATCAGTTCTCCCAGCACAAACGCGCTGCGCTCGCTGACCTCCAGCACAACATTGGGCACGCCGCCATCCACATGCGCGAGAATGGTTCCCTGCATGGCAGTCTTTTTCACCCGGTCAAGCTCCATCCCGGAGAGGAAGTTCAGCCCGTCGATATTGTCGGGGTCCTCGGGAATGGTGAAGGAGGCGCCGGTATCGGCAATGTCGATCACGGTTTCAAACATGGTTCTGCTGCCGTCCTGAATAAACTGGCCGAGCGAATGCAGATCGGTGGAGAAAATGACCGAGGCCGGGTAGATGCCCTTGCCGTCCTTGCCCTCGCTCTCCCCAAAGAGCTGCTTCCACCATTCGTTGAACATGGCGGAAAACGGCTCATAGCTCGCAAGAATTTCGATATTCTTCCCCTTCCGGTAGAGCAGATTGCGGATAGCGGCATAGCGGTAGCAATCGTTCTGTGCCAGGTCTGCCACGCCGTATGTACGGCTGGCCTCTGCCGCCCCCTCCATCAGCTTGCCGATGTCAATTCCCGCAGCCGCAATCGGGAGCAGCCCAACGGCCGTGAGCACCGAAAAACGGCCGCCCACATCGTCGGGAACGACAAAGGTTTCATATCCGGCCTCGGTGGAAAACTGCTTGAGGGTTCCCTTGGCGCGGTCGGTCGTCACGAAAATGCGCTCCCTTGCCCCCTCCTTGCCGTACTTCTGCTCGAGCAGATTGCGGAACACGCGAAAGGCCACCGCAGGCTCGGTGGTGGTGCCGGACTTGGAGATGACGTTGACGCAGAGATCCTTTCCCTCACAGAGAGCCAGCAATTCGCAAAGCGCATCCGAGCTGATGCAGTTACCGGCAAAATAAATCTTGGGCGCGTTCCCCTCCAACAGATTGTAGTTGGGAGATTTGAGATATTCGATGACTGCGCGCGCACCGAGATAGGAGCCGCCGATACCGATGACAATCAGCACATCGCAGGATTTGCGGATTTTTGCGGCCGCCGCCTGAATGCGGGAAAACTCCTCGCGGTCATAATTCTCCGGCAGGTGAACCCAACCGAGAAAATCATTGCCCGGACCGGATTTTTTGCGCAGCATTTCATCCGCCATGCGGATCTCCGGGGCAATCCTCTCATATTCATGGGGTTTGATGAAGGAAGACAGATAGTGATCGTTGAGTTTGACAGACATTTTCGCTTTGATAACCGTCCTTTTTCTGAATTCCTTTTATTATACAATATTTTTTCGGGAATTACAATACCTTTGAGAAAAATCCGCAAAAAAATGCTTCCGGACGGCTCTCTGCGGCCCGGATACGGCGCCGCAGAGAGCAAATACCGGAAGCAGACGGTTCATCCGCAGGCCTTTCACCCAGCTGTGCTTCTGCACGGAGCCCCCGCTCGCCTGCTCTGTCATAGCCGGAGCCGCCGCGCAGGACGCAGCCGCCAACCGTTGGCTGCCGCGCGGGCGACTCTCATTTTTCCGATCAGATCAGCAGAAAGCCCGCAAGCATCCGCCGAAGAATTTCAAAGAAATCGATTTTTTCCACGGTTTCGGCCGCTGTGATATTCACCTGCCCGATCTGCTCTCCGTCCGAGAGATAGCTGACCGTTCCAATCGAGTCGCCCTCCTTCACCGGAGCGGCAACGCTCTCGGGAAGCAGAATTTTCTGCTCAACCGAAGCGATTTTGGACTTCGGCAGCACCTTGGAAAAGGCTTCGTACTGCAGCGCACAGGAATTTTTGACGCCGCCGGTCACCGCCAGAGGATCTGTGCTGCCCGCCGGAGCCGTATACAGCCCATAGTTGGCAAAGCCCCAATCCAGCAGCGATACGGCAGCCGCGTTGCGGACGTCACGCGATTCGGCCCCCATAATCACACAGATCAGCGAAAAGCCCTCCCGCTCCGCAGTCACGCTGATGCAGAAGCCGGCCTTTGAGGTGGAGCCGGTTTTCAGCCCCGTGCAGCCCGGATAAAAGCGCACCAGCCGGTTGGTATTGGTCAGACCGAACGCGCCGTCACGGATGCTGTCCATCCAGATCGAGCTGTATTGCAGGATGGTCGGATGCGCAATCAGCGCCTTCGACATCAGAGCGATGTCCCGCGCGCTGGTGAGGTGATTCTGGGCAGTGTCGTCCAGTCCGGTCACATTCTCAAAGGTGGTATTGCTCATGCCGAGCTGACGCGCCCGCTCATTCATTTTATCGACAAAGGCGGCAGTGCTGCCGTAGACGTATTCGGCCAGTGCCACGGCGGCATCGTTGGCCGAGGCAATCACCACGCCTTTGAGCAGATCCTCCAGCGACATCTGCTCCCCCTCCTTGAGATAGACCTGTGAGCCGCCCATAGAGGCCGCGTTGGCGGAAACCGTGACCGTGTCGTCCAGATGAATGGTACCGGCATCCACAGCCTCCATCACCAGAAGCAGCGTCATGATTTTGGTGACGGAAGCCGGCGGCAGCGCCTCCTCGGCGTTCTGCGTGTACAGCACGGCACCGGTGGTTGCCTCCATGAGAATGGCGCTCTGGCAGGAAAGCTCCAGAGAGCCGTCCTCCACGCCGAGGTCGGAAACCGTCGGCTCTGTGCCCGGCTCGGTGCTCTGGTCGGTTTCCCCGGTGACGTCGGCAGTCTCCGCCCAAGCCCCCGGGCAAACGGCGCAAACCGTCATCACCAGCAGCAGGAGGCATACGGAAATTTTACGGAACAATGGATGTTTCATGGCATTCCTCTCCTTTCTTCTTGTGAAAAACATATGAGAGGCCGGCCGGAAATATGCGCAAAACTGCCGGATTGCGCCGGAACAGCGCTTTACACCGAGAAGATTTTTTCTTCCGCCGCACAAAACAGAGAAAAGCCGCGCTCCTCCGGAGTACCGGAGAGGCGCGGTCAGGCTATAGACCAAAGCAAGGGTTTTCGTCAGTTTGATGAAAGTTTTGATCAAACTTTTTCAAAAGTTTGCGGGGTCAAGGGCGAGTAGCCCTTGTCGCCCTCCGCAGAGGGCGAAATTCCCCTATATGGCGTTTCTTTTTGTGAGCTTTTTCT
>CALXUY010000023.1 GCA_944391805.1 uncultured Clostridia bacterium | reverse complement strand
GTTTCGCTTGTAAATCTGTGCTTGAAATTGTAGCTGAGTGTGGAAAAATGAGGTGTTTCATCCTGTAATCCATACCCAAGAAACCAACGGTATGCCATATTCACTTCTACCTCTGATGCCGTTCTTCTCAATGAGGGCAATCCGTACAGATGCTGGATCAGCACCATTTTGACCAGCACTACGGGATCAATGCTCGGTCTCCCTTTGTCTTCGCTATACAGATCTTCTACCATCTCGTAGAGCTTGTCAAAATCTACTGCAGCATCAATCTTCCTGAGCAGATGTTCCTTCGGCACAAGGTCTTCCATCCATACCATGGCCATGATATCTCTTCCGCTTTGCCTCTTGCTTATCATCTCTTCACCGCCTGTCTTTTTCTGCTTCTATTATATCATTTTTTAAGCAAATAAGCCACCTTTTATGGTGACTTTTTCGACAGACTGGCCCCGACATCAACATTGTTGATGTCGGGGAATTTTTATGGAGACAACTACAAATCCCCCTCCCCGATCGTAAGAAAATAAACAATTGTGCGAATACCGTAAGATTTTATATAAAATAGATAAGCCTTTGCTATAATTTGTTTCAAGATTATGCTACAATATTGGTGAGTCTGATTTATACAAAATGTTCAAATGAAAGGGCTTGATGACATGCAAAAACAGAAAATTGATAAATTCCAATTCTGTCATTCCAATTTTGCAGAGCATTTTGAGGCGCAGCCTCCGTGCTCTGCGTATTCCGTTCTGACCGATGCCGGTGTGCTGCAGGATCCTTATTTTGGGGAACGTGAAGAAGAAGCCCGCGTGCTTTCAGATGGGGATTGTTGGTTTACTGCCGACTTTACACCGGAAGCCTCTTTCATGAATTGCGAGCATTTGCTGCTGTGTCTGAATGGGATCGATACTGTCTCCGAAATCTACCTGAACGGCGTTTTCTTGGGAAAAACCGATAATATGCATCGGAGATGGGAGTTTGATGTCAGAGCGCTTCTGCGTCCCGGCGAAAATCAGCTCGGAATACATATCTTTTCGCCTACGGAATACATCCGGCGGCGGCAGGAGCAGCACCCGCTCTGGAGCGGGAAGGGGCTGCCGGTCGGCATGGGGCATATCCGTAAATCCTATTGTTCGTTCGGATGGGACTGGGCGCCCTCGCTGCCGGATATGGGGATTCTCGGCGACGTCGCTCTGGAGGGCTTTACCGGAGGCCGCATTGAGAACTTGACGCTGACACAAAGACACACCGATGAAGCGGCGGAGCTGGTATGCGCAATGGTTACGTCCGCACCCTGCTCCGGCGTGATCACCGTATACGACCCGGACGGATTGCTGATCGACTCGCAGCCCGTTGTAAACGGACGAGCGGTTCTCCGCATTACAAGGCCGGCGCTCTGGTGGCCGAATGGGTACGGAGCACAACCGCTCTACCGTTTGTCTGCGGTTGTGCGGAAGGATGGCGTGGAGTGCGACAGATGTGAGCGCCTGATTGGTTTGAGAAGCCTGACGGTTTCCAGAGCAGCCGATACGTGGGGAAAGGAATTCTGTTTTGTGGTCAACGGCGTGAAGATCTTTGCCCGCGGCGCGGATTATATCCCGATGGACAGCATTGTCCCGCGCGTCAACCGCTGCCGGATGGAGCGGCTTTTGCGGGATGCCGCAGAGGCGAACTACAATTGTCTGCGGGTTTGGGGAGGCGGCTATTATCCGGAAGATGATTTTTATGAGCTGTGCGACCGCTTGGGGCTGATTGTCTGGCAGGATTTTATGTTTTCTCTCTCCTATCTGCACATGCTGGATGATTTTGTGGAAAATATCCGCATGGAGGCGCAGTATCAGGTGGCCAGAATCGGTTGGCACGCATGTGTCGGTTTGTTTTGCGGCAACAATGAGATTGAGGAGAGCATTGCATGCTGGAAGGTTCCCAAGGGCGATCTGATCCGGAAGGATTACCTTGAGCTGTACGAACGCATCTTGCCAAGTATTTGCCGTCAGTACGCGCCGGATACCTTTTATTGGCCAAGCAGTCCATCGTCGGGCGGCGGCTTTGAGAATCCGGAGGATGTCAATAACGGGGACCGGCATTTTCTGAACACGTGGTTTCAGGAAATCCCGCCGGAGGAATTTCCCAAGTACTGCTTCCGGTTCGTTTCGGAATTCTGTATGCAGGGATACCCGGGCGTCAAAACCATTCGCGCGTTTGCCGGAGAAGATGACATGAATCCGTTTTCGCCTGTCATGATGGCACATCAGAAGGCGGCTCAAGGAAACCTGAAGCTCCTTTCTGTGCTGAGTGATCGCTACCGGCTGCCCGCATCGTTCGGAGCGCTTGTATATTTGTCCCAGCTGCATCAGGCGGATGTGATCCGGATCGGAACGGAGCATTTCCGTGTAAACCGAGGGCAGTGCATGGGGGTGCTCTATTGGCAATTGAACGACTGCTGGCCGGTGATTTCGTGGTCATCCATCGATTATTTCGGGAGATGGAAGGCCCTGCACTATGCTGCAAAGCACTTTTATGCGCCCCGGATGATCTGCTTTGACGACCGGAGGCTCTGTGTCTGCAATGAAACGCGGGAGCACTTTCAGGGCACCGTAAAATGGCGTGTGTGTGAGAATGACGGCAGCACGGTCGCGTCCGGTCGGGAGGCGTTTGCAATGCATCCGCTTTCGGTGAGGACATGGGATGCGGAGGAAATGCTTGCGGCGATTGAAGAAATGCCGACACGCCGGTATCTGTATTTTCAATTATTGGATGACGCCGGAAGGCAGCTGCAAAGCGGCACACAGATCTTTGTGCTGCCGAAAAACTTTTCGTTTCTGCCTTCTGCTCCGGCCTGCGAGGTTCGGATGCTGGAGGATGCGTTTGAAGTCACCATCACGGCTTCGGTATACACAAAGGCGGTGTATCTCGAAACCGAACAGATGGAGAGCCGTTGGAGCGATAACTTTTTTGATCTTTCCGGTGGAGAAACCGTATGTGTGCGGGCAGAGTGCCCGGAGGCGGCCGACGCAGCTGCGTTCAAGAGGGACTTGAGATTGCAATGCCTGAACCAACTGAATTATATGACGTTGTAACGTTTTGCCTGCAGCGACTCTGGTTGCTCATCAACATCGGTTGCAAATTGCTTGCAAATTAGAGTGCTGTGCAATAGGGTCAGTGGCAAAGGCTATGGCACAACGTGGCCTGGGCTTCCCGAGAGGAAGGCCAATCAATCAGAAAGTCAGGGGAAGGTTGCATGACATATCCGCTTATTACGGTTGCGGGTGTTTATCGCTCGGATGCCTATTATAAGAGAAGAACAAATGAAACGCCGAAACGGTTTGTCCGAAAATATGAGATTGAGCTTTTCACGGAGGATTACCAATACGTGATCCTGAATGAGGAAAAAATCAATTTGAAAAAGAATACGGTTATCATCGCAAAGCCGGGGCAATTCAGAACAAGCGCGCTGCATTTTTCCTGTCATTTTGTTCATGCGAGGGTATCTGACGCAACCTTGTGCGCAGCGATTGACAGCTTGCCGAATGCGTTCAGCATTTCCGATGAAGCACCCTACCTAAAGCTCATATCACAGATTTCATCACTGGTTCAAAAGGAGGACACCGCATCCACCATTGAAATCACAGGACTGTTCATGCTGCTGGTTTCCAGACTGATGAGAGAATACCGACTCGGCCAGAGCAGGGAAGAGGAGCAGACCGAGGTGAAAAACGATGTGGTAACGCTTGCACAAACCTTCATGAGCATCAACTATACTGAGCCAATCACGCTGGCGGATATAGCCGAAAGTGTTCATTTAAGCCCCAATTACTTTCACAAATTATTTACAGAAAGCTGCCATATCACACCGAGAAGCTATTTGAGAAATGTCCGGCTGTCAAAGGCAAAAAAGCTGTTACAGACAACAGATTTCTCCATCACCTCCATCTCCGAAAAGTGTGGCTTCAGCTCATATAATTATTTTTGTGCGGTTTTCAAGGGCCGATTTGGGATGACTCCGATGGAATACCGGAAAAACAAGCGTCATTCCTATCAAACGGATGATGCGGACTGAGGCGAAAACAGGCTCGCTTGTGTACAGATTGATATCGGCTTTGCTTGTGGCATCATAAGAAATTGTACAAAAAGAATAATAAATTGGTATTCATTCAAAAATTGATATGGTATACTGGTGATACGTATCAAAAGAAGCGGTTTTGACGGGTATGGAGGCAGGAGGAAGCCGACAGATTCTTGCTGATCAGCACAAATGTTTCCGGAACGGCTAGGAAAGGAGGGAGCTTGGAGCCTGCTTCCGGAGGCCAACACAATATATTTCAGGAGGATATCGAGAATGAAAAAACTATTCAGCGCATTACTGGCACTTTTCATGCTTGCAGCGGTGTTTGTCGGATGTGGAAAGAACGGCGACGGTCAGAATACGGCAGAACAAGGCACAACCGCTATTAACATTGAGGGAGATAACCTGGAGGAACGTGACTATGGGGGCAGGGTGTTCAAGATTCTGTCCCGCGAGGATACCGTGTACGAGTTTGAGGGCGACATGGTTGGCACCAACGTGGAGCAGGCCGTGGTTACGCGGCAGTACCTGGTGGAGGAGCGCTTCAAGGTTGACATTCAGCATGTTACGCAGAGGGGGGCATGGGATAACCGCAACACCTACATCCAATACGTAGACAATCTGGTCATGTCGGGCAACACCGAGGGCATCAGCATCGGTTCTACTCACGCGGGCTATCTGAGCAGCATTACCCTGCGCGGCTCTGCGCTGAATATGATGCAGCTCCCCAATCTCAATCTTGACAACATCTGGTGGAACCCCAATTACACCGAAAACGCGACCATCAACGGCAAAATTTATTTTGCTGTGGGAGACATCAACCTCACGCTCTACGAGAGGCTGGAGGTGGTGTATTTCAACAAGCAGCTTGCCAACAGCTACGGGATTGAGGATTTGTATGCGCTGGCGCTGGACGGGGATTGGACCTTTGAGGTGCTCTACAACATGGTCCGTGACATCGGCTCCTATGAGGAGAATCAGGAGCTTTATGCCATTGGCATGAACTGCCATGCCATGCGCGGATTGACCACCTCGTGGAACATCAGCCTCACCCGGGTCAACGAAACCACCGGTCAGCACGAGCTGTATCTCAACGGCAACCAGAAGCTGCTGGACGGCTACAACCGCTTCTACCGCCTGATTCAGGGCAATGTTTCGCACTGTCCGTTCACCAATTCCATGGAGATCGCCGCTCAAACCCCGCTCTTCCTCAACAATCAGATGCTGTTCTGGTTTCAGACGCTGGGCGCGGCGGAGGGTCTGCGCGAAATGGAGGCCGAATACGGCATCCTGCCGGTTCCGCTCTGGAATGAGGCGCAGTATGACCAGACCGGGTACATCTCTTCAGTGGCTGACAATCACAACGGTGTGTTTGTCATCTCGCAGATCAGTCAAAGCGACTACGATTTTGTCGGCATGATTCTTGAGGCGCTCTGCATGTACAGCCGCGACACCGTCGTGGAGGAATACTACGAGGAGAACATCAAGCTGCGCACCGACAGAACCGATCCCCGCATCATGGATGTGCTGGACATCATCCGCAACGGGCTGTATTTCACCTTTGCGCAGGCGTGGAATGTGGAGCTGGATTATCTGTACACCTACTACAGTCGGGCGTGGACGAATGCAAACAATAACCAGGGAGTGCCTGATGCTGAGCTGACCACACAGATCAACCGTCTGTCGGGTGGGCAGGCGGAATTACTGCGCAAGCTGTACGAATCGCTGGATACCCTCGAATAAACCCATGGAGCCGCTTGCCGGCTCCGGGAAACGGGGCCGGCGGTTCAAATAAAGGCGGAACCCTGCAATTCCGATTGTACCGGGACGCCAAACACCAAAGGAGGAACAAGCCAATGAACAAGCACGGTTTTCACAGAGCGTTCGCAGTTTTGCTCGCAGTTTTCCTGATGCTGACGGGCATTTCGCTGAACGCAACCGCAGAAACGGCCGTGGCGCAGGTGGGTGAGCAGACCTATTCCTCACTTGCGGATGCTGTAAGCGCGGTCAATGAGGACAAAGGGGCGGAGCCTCTTTCGCTGACGCTGCTTACGGACGTCGTGGTGGAAACAGCAAAATTTACGGTGAGCAGGGGCAACGTGATGATTGACGGCGGCGGGCACACGCTGACAGTGACAGGCAATGCGAAGAATGACATTGTGCTCACGGTCACGGGGGCAAATGCCAACGTCCGGAATCTGAATATCAAAACGAATTTTGGCGGCATCTGTCAGGCGGGAACCGGAACGTCTGTGATCGAAAATGTATCTATCATTGCTCCGGATTCTATGGCGAACAGCCGTGCGCTGTTTCTGATCGCTGGAAACGCCTCGGGTGAGCTGAACGTCACCATCAGGAACTGCAAGGGGAGGAGCGGCAAGGCTCCGACCTGCCAGTTCGGTGTCAATGCGGCCGGAGGGACTGTGGCCAACAAGGTCAACGCAGTGCTTGAGAACAATCATTTTGTCAACCCTGCCGATTACGGCAGATGCATCGATGTCCGGGGGGCCGGCTGCAATATTACAGCCGAGAGCGGATACTATCAGACCAACTCCACGGCGGTATTTCGCGTATGGGCAGGGGAACTGACGGTGAATGGCGGGATATATTATCTTGCGGGGAACGGAGATGTCCTTCTGGCGGCAGAAAAGTATGATGCCGCAACCGGCGGAAAGATCACGGTAAACGACGGTGTGTTTGTGAGCAAGTCCGGCACAAGCGACAAGGTTGGCTGCGTGTATTCCGCAAACGGCACCGCGATTGTGAACGGCGGAACCTTTGCCATGATCGGGAGCGCCTCGTCCTATCTGGCGGCAAAGTGCGGAGCAACCGAGATCCCATTTCCGGAAGGTGCAAATGTTCTGGCGTATAACAAGCCTTCTACACCCACGATGAGCATTGGCGCGGCCGCACGTATCACAACCGCAAACGGGCTGCTGTTTACTTCCACCGTCAGCAAGGCAGTAGCAGATAACGCCGCCGCATTGCTCGAGGCGATGAAGGCATTTGAAACAGAGGAATCTCCGGCAACGCTTACATACGGAACGTTGATTTGCCCGGAGGAATCGCTGACCGGTCCGGGCGGTTCGCAGGTTGAGTTTTCTGTCAGAGGGCTTGCGGGTGCTGTGGATGCAGTATATTGGAACATTCCGGCAACCGCAGCGGGAATTGACACGGACGCGGACGGCAATATGACCTATCGGGTGGCCATCACCAATATTCCAGAGAATATGGAGTCAACCCGCTTTTGTGCAGTGTCCTATATCATGCTTTCCGCCGGGACTGTAACATTTTATTTCTATTCTACTTATTCGGCCGTTGACAATTCGCGTTCCATTGCGGATGTATCAGCCAAAGCGCTGGCCGATACATCCCAGAGCTTTACCGCGGATGAAAAGGAAATTTTGCAGGCGACTGCCGCAAATTGAAGAAAGGGGTGCAGATATGAAATTCAAGAGGCTCACAGGGGTTGTTTTGGCTGTTCTTTGTGCATTGACTATGCTTGCAGCCTGCGGCAGAAATGACGGTGAAGCTACCGGGACATCGGGTGAGACACTCGTGCCTCCCACACCGGTTGAGAGCGAAGAGGATACCAAGCGGGTGATTCAGGACGACGATGACTACCAGGGAGACGATCTGTTTCAGGAAACAGAGACGATGGGCGATTTGCAGGTCGGCGAGCCTGATCCGAATGATCGGTGGACGCCGAATTATTAAATTATCATGACGGAGGATAAACAGGAATGAAGAGAATTTTATCAGCTGTTCTTATGGTATTGCTGGCTTTTTCTGCTACAGGGCTGTTGGCATATGCAGATGAATCGGTACCTGCCGGCAGTGTGGCGTCTATCACCACCAGCGAAGGCCAAAAGAGCTATTATCCTTCACTTGCGGATGCATTGAAGGTGCTTCAACCCGCAGCAATGTATGACGGAGCAATACTTGACATTCTGCAGGATGTCACTTGCGCTTTCTGGTGGGATGGAACGGTCAATCAATCATCATCGAATGTGATTCAATCAGCAAATGTGATCATCAATGGAAACGGGTACACCGTTACCGTTGGAACCGATTGCGGAAATTCGAGCAAAAATTTTCTGGTTTTCCCGAACGGTGTACAGATCAATGATTTGACGCTTGTTTTGCTGTCCGGAGGCGGTCCGCGGTTTAACGGCGGAGACTGCACTCTGAATCAGGTCAATATTACGGTGAAGGATGTCACCGGCGTGAAGGGTGGGGTTTTGACAGACGGGACTACCGGAAATCCTTCAAAAGCCTTTGTGACCTTTTATGTTGGAAACGGCAGTTCTTCCGCAATACAGATCAACGGGGGGCGGTTTGCACAGGAAAACAGCGGGGAAAGAGTTGTTGATGGTAAGGCCGGAATTGCCGATATCGATATCATTGATGCATCTTTTATCGGCGGATCGGAATTCCGTATGTACAGTGCGTTAAGCGGATCGAATCTGTACGTCAAGAACTGTTATTTTGACAAGTCCTTTATAACCGGTGGTACCACGAATTTTGTGGGAGCGGTTACTTTGGAATCCAGCATTGTTCTGGCGAGCACTGCGGTTGGCAGTGGCATCATTGTGAACAGCGGTATTTGGTTTAATACCAGAAACAAAACGGTAAGCATTTACGGTGAGAATGGCTTGGGCTGTTTTGCTCCGGAGTTGATTTCCATGCAGGACGGTGCTTCGGTGCGCCTGCATCCGGAAACCAGCGGCATCCGCTTCACCTCGGATATTTCTGAAAAAATGCGGGAGCTTGCCGGCAGCGTTTCGGGAATGACGGTGGAATACGGTACGCTGGTGGTCAGGAAGGATCAGCTGGGGGATGTCGAATTCACAGTGGACTCCATGACCGCGGCAGGTATCAAATTTGTGGAATGCAAGGCGGAGGCTGGTATGGATGAGAACGGGAGCGCCTATCGTGCAGCCATCATCGGCATTCCCCAAACCGATTATGGAAACGACATCTGCGCGCGCTCCTATGTGAGGCTGACGGTCGGTTCCAAAACAGTCTACCTCTATTCCGATTATTCGGAGGAAAGCAATTGCCGGAACATTCGGGAGGTGGCCGGTGCCGCCTTGCAGGCGCACGAGTCCGGTGAAATCACATATTCGGAAGCAGAGCTTGCGATTCTTCGCGGCTATGCTGCCGCAGAGTAAGTGAAGGAGGGCATCGTTATGAAGCGAGATTATTGTATACCGGAGCTGTCCGTGCTCCGTTTGTGCCTTGCCGACGTATTGCGTTGTTCAGGCCAGCTCGATGACTACGATGACGTGATCTATTACGGGGAGCTTTCCTGATGTGGGCTGGCGTATGGATAACCCGCATTGACCCGTGCGGAAGGCTTCCGGCACCGGAAATGCGGGCAAAAGCTGGCGGCCCGACGGGAGTGCTGTTCCGAATCGGAGAAAGCGGTCCACATCGGCTGCCTGCAGCGGATCTTAAGGAGAATTGATATGTCAAAACGAATTATGGCGCTGTCCATTGCACTGGTGCTGTTGCTCTTGGTCTGCTCCTGCGGAAGCGGAACACCGACCGGTGAGGAGCAAAATACCGTGGCTTTCAATCTGGCAGACTGGGTCATTGTGTATCCTACCTCCTCGGTTGCTCTGAAGGGGGTTGCAGACGCTCTGCGGGACAGCATATATGAAAAATCCGGAGTTTTGCTCAATACATCAAGCGACTATCAGAGCGGGGATGGGAGACGGGAAATTCTCGTCGGCGAGACAAACCGTGGGCTTTCTGACGCTCTTTACGGAAAACTGACCGCCTATGAATTCCGGATTTGTATGGGAAGTGACAAAATCGCAATCGGAGCAAATTATCAAACGCTGATTGAGAGAGCTGCGGATTATATCGTGGCAAATTTTGTACAGGGGCAAACGCTCTCTCTTCCCGAAAATCTGAATTACACAAGCGAGCAGTTCGAATTCATCGAGCTCGCTGTGGACAGAAAAAGCGAATATCAGATCATCTATTCTGAAACAGCCGATGAAATCACCAAGCAGTACATCCGCGATTTTGTCATGTATGTGGCCGATCTGGGCGGAGTCAATCTTGGTACGGAGGTGGATCAGGAGTCCGCCGAAGTTGCGGGCAGCAAGGAGATTCTGATCGGGCTGGTGGACCGCGAGGAATCGCGCGAGGCCTACGCTGGGCTGGCGTATCACGAATACTGTGTGGAATATGTGAATGGCAAGCTGGCGGTGTGTGCGTGGTCGCCCATTGCGCTGGGGAATGCATTGAACGCCCTGGAGCAGATTCTTCAGCAGAATACAGTAGACAAGAACATTTGTCTTGACACAGCGCTGCTTTCCTTCCGTGGTGAAACATCTGATCTCTCGGACATGGATCTGCCCGCCTTTGAGGGAGGCACCCTGGAGGCCGTAATCGATTGCAATGACGGGGTACAGCAGCTTTACATTACGGAAACGAATGCGGATGATTTTATTGCCTATGGTCAACAATTGCAGAACGACGGATATGTCCTGTATCAGGAAACCACCATGGGCAGCAATCGCTACGGCGTTTATAACCATGCGGAAAGAAATCAGAGTGTGTTTGTGAACTACACTGCGAGTGAAGCCGTTACCAGGGTGATTGTATCGCCATTGGAGACTATGCTGCCGAAGGAGCCGGAAAACACGGCGGCGGTTACAAACGCAGCCTTTACCATGATGGATCTCGGAAATCTTGGAAACGGACAGAATGAGGGTGAGAACGCATACGGGGCATCCTTTGTCATCCGACTCACGGATGGCAGATTTGTTGTGATCGACGGAGGCACCAATGCCTCCAATGAGGTGACAAAGCTCTACCGGTATCTCTCGGAGAACAATGTGCGGAGCGATGGAATTGTGATTGCGGCGTGGATTCTGACGCATCCGCACGGCGACCATTTCGGGCTTTTTAAGGCATTTGCGTCAAGGTATCAAGGCTCGGTCCGGCTGGAAAAAATCCTTTACAATCAGTTTTCCAACTCTATGACAAGCGGATTGAGCGAATCTGCTTTGCAGACCGCTCTGAATGTGCACAATCAATACATTCCCAGCATTGCCACGAGCCTCTACTGCGAAACGATTGTAAAGCTGCATACCGGGCAGAAATTTTATCTGGGGAATGTCCTGTTTGAAATTCTCTACACCCATGAGGATCTGTATCCGGCCATTCTGCAAAACGTCAACGATTCCTCCATCGTGATGAAGGTGACGATTGGGGACAGGAGCTTTTTGCTGACAGCGGATATCGAGGCGGCAACCACGCGGCAGCTCCTCAGCCAGATGGGCGATTCGATTCAAGCGGATTATATTCAAGTCGCTCACCATGGCTGGAGCGGCTCCAACTCCGCCGATATTCTGGAAAATTCTCCGCAATACAGCGCGCTGTATCAGCGTTCAGGGGCGGACTATGCGCTGTGGACGGCACAGCTCGACGACTATCACTACAATCTGCTCAACGGAGGCACGCATATGTCTTTTGTGCGCAGATATATCCCACATATCATTTCCACCAAAGACGGAATATTTACCATTGAGCTTTCAGATGAATAACGGATCGCCCGAGAGGAGCAGGATGATGGATCAAGGCTTTGACGACATATTCAAAGAAATGCCCTTCTTTGAGGGAGGGCTGAAGGACAGCGTGTATAATTGCAATGACGGCGTTTGGGAGCTGTTGATTTCGGCAACCTCTCCGGGGATGCTTGCACGGTACGAGCACAAGCTCGAACAAAACGGATATAAGCGGATGCGGCAGAACTGTTATAATGGAAACCGGTATGCCATCTACCGCGATGCGGAGGAGCAGCGGGATTTGTTCCTGTCATATACTGCGCACGACTGCGTATCACGGATTGCTGCTTCTCCCTGTGTGGCGCTGCTTCCGGAGAAGGCGGAGCAGACCGAACGGGTGTGCGATCCACTGTTCTCCATGCTGGCCCTCGGTCAGCTTGAAAACGGGGAGAACAACGGTGCGGAGGCCTTTGGCGTCTCCTTTGTAATTCGGCTGGAGGATGGGAGATTCATTGTGATCGACGGCGGCACCAATCTGCCGACAGAGGTGGACCGGCTGTACCGTACCTTAGAGAAATATCACACCGGAGGAGAGCAGATTGTCATCGCGGCATGGCTGCTCACCCATCCGGATGGCGATCACTGGGGGTGCTTTTACGGATTTTCCCAAAAGTATGCGCATCAAGTGAAATTGGAGAAAATTCTGTATAACATTTATCACGAGTCTGCCGAGAACGGGATGCGTGCGTCGGCCTGTGGAGTGGGTAAAAGGGTTCATGATGTTTACGTGCGCGAAATTGCCGATCATCTGGATTGCGATCAGCTCATCAAGCTGCACACAGGGCAAAGGTTTTTCATCGGAAGCGTGCAGCTTGAGGTGCTGTATACCCATGAGGATCTGTACCCGGCGCCGCTGGTATACACAAACGATTCTTCCGTGGTTGTGCGGCTGACCATCGGGGGCAAAACCTTTCTGCTCCCTGCGGACATCGAGGGCGCGGGAACCGCGCAGCTGGTTGCACAGTGCGGGGAATACCTGAAGTCGGACTATGTTCAGGTGATTCATCACGGGTGGAGAGGAACCACCCTCCCGCAAATCCGCTTCAACCAGATCTACTATCAGACCTTTTACGAATTGGCAGACGCGGAAACCGCACTGTGGTCGGCGCAGCTCGATCAGAAGCATTATGATCTGCTGACCAAGGCGGATGCAAGCGTGGCTGGGAGTGTCAATTGGCTCAAAGCCAATGTCAGGCAAATGCTGTCCACCGAGGACGGGGATCAGACAATTATGTGGAAATGAGGAGACAGACAATGAAATACTATCAGGTTGCCGGGCATGAGCCGAGCCTTCTGCCGGACGGTGAATGGGCGCTTGTATGGGGAGACGAGTTTGACGGAGAGACACTGGACCGGGGCAAGTGGGATTATCGCCTGTCGATGATGAACAGGCGCCACCCCGCATGGAGCGACAGATGCGTGCATCTGGACGGGAACAGCAACGCCGTGTTTTCGATCCGGGAGGAGAACGAGAAGCCGGTCAGCTCCCAGTTGCAAACCGGCTATAACTATATGGATGAGCCGGTCAAGGAGACCACATTCGGCAAAAATCTGCTGCAATGGAATCTCGGCAAACTCAAGGAGAGCATGTTTGCGCACCGGTATGGGTATTATGAATGCCGCTGCCGCCTACAGCAGATGAGGGGCTGGTGGTCTGCCTTCTGGCTCCAGTCTCCCATCATCGGCGCGTCGCTCGATCCGGCCGAAAGCGGCTCCGAGGTCGACGTGATGGAGTCGTTTTATCCCGGCGAGGTGCACTGCCACAATGTGTTCACCGGAGGCTACGGTCAGGACTGCAAACGCGCATTTGTCGGAGGCATGGATGGACTGACGCTTGATGCCTTTCATCGGTTTGGCGTTCTTTGGGATGAGGCCGGGTATACCTTTTATGTCGACGGCAGAGAGGACGGCCACATCGGCGATTATGTTTCAAAGCGTCCGCAGTTCATTCTGATTTCCACCGAGGTGGACGGATACCGCAGGAGCGGGCACGCCCCTACGGATGAGGCATACGAGGCCGCACGGGCGGGGGACACGTTTTTGGTGGATTATGTCCGTGTGTTCTCGCGGAGCAACGGATGAGTGCCGGAAGGGCTTTCCCGTTGGGAATATCGGCTGAAGCGGAGGTACAGTATGAATCCGAATTTACGTCATGAGACCATCCGCTGTGAGCTTTGCGTGATCGGCGGGGGACTGGCAGGCTCCTTTGCGGCGCTGGCCGCCGCCAGAAGAGGAGCGAAGGTTGTGCTGATTCAGGATCGGCCGATGCTGGGCGGAAACGCATCGTCCGAGATCCGGATGTGGGTGCGGGGGGCGCATGGCGTTTACAACCGGGAGAGCGGCCTGATCTCCGAGTTGGAGGAACGAAACATCCACGGCAATCCCACGCTGGTGCACTCGCTGTTTGACGCGACACTGTACGGAATGGTGTATGAAAACCCGAATATCCGGATGCTGCTGAACACCTCCTGTGTGGACGCCAGCATGAACGGGACCAACACCGGTATCCGGAGCGTCACCGCGTGGCAGAGCACCACCTACACATGGTTTACGGTGTACGCCGAGCTGTTTGCGGATTGCTCCGGTGACAGCATTCTGGCCCCTCTCACCGGCGCGTTCTGGCGCAAGGGCAGGGAGGCAAAGGAGACCTATGGTGAAACGCTGGCGCAGGACCGTGCGGACAGCCATACGATGGGAATGTCGGTGATTCTGGCGGCACGTGAAACCGATCATCCCGTCCGGTTCATTCCCCCCTCCTTTGCGAGCCGGTTTCCGACGGACGAATCCTTCAGCGGAGACGACGGGGAGAGCGTGCATGCCCAGCTCCGCGACCATAGAGTTGCAACCAGCGGCTGCAACCTGTGGTGGGTGGAGCTGGGCGGAAATCTCGATACCATTCACGATGCGGACCGCGTGAGGGACCGTTTGCTGGCCAATATTTACGGCGTATGGGATCATATCAAAAATCAGGGCGATCACGGGATGGAAAACTGGGATCTCGAGTGGGTTGGCTTTCTTCCCGGCAAGCGTGAGTCCGGGCGATATGTCGGAGATATCACCGTGACCGAGCATGATCTGGTATCCGGCGGACATTTTCCGGACGAAATCGCCTATGGCGGATGGCCCATGGACGACCACAATCCGTACGGTATGGAGAAAAATCCCCACAGCAACACGCCGTCGGTCATGATTCCGCTGCAGGAGCCTTACGGGCTGCCCTATCGGGCACTTTATTCCAAAAACATAGAAAACCTGATGTTCGCAGGCCGCAATATCAGCGTGAGCCACGTGGCGTTGTCATCCACCAGAGTGATGGGGACCTGCTCCCTACTGGGGCAGGCCATGGGGACGGCCGCAGCGATCGCGCTGTCGCATCGCTGCTCTCCGCGCGGGGTTTACGAGCGGCATCTGGAGGAGTTGCAGCGTGCAGTGCTGGACGATGGCATCTTTTTGCCGCATATCCGCAGGTTTCCATCGGAGCAGACCCTGAAGGCATGGCTCAACCTCAGCGAGGATGAGCGGAGCAGGCTGTTCAACGGATGGGAACGGCCGCGGAAAGACGGTGACGAAAACGGAGTTTCCCTTCATGTGGGAGAGAACCTCTGTTTTGCGTTTGACAGCCCGGAGACGTTTGGCTTTCTTCGTCTCAGGATGGATCCCGACTACAGCCGGGAGTCGGTTTCGGTCAACCGGAAGATGCGGATTTTCGCAATGAAGTTGCACACCGGCATGGATTTCCGTCCGGTGCGCGTGGCGGCTACCATCGTCAAAAGGCTGGCGGTATATGCGGATGGCCGGGAGGTGTTTCGCGCCGATGACAACTGCCTCTCGCTGCTGGTTATCCCGCTGCACTGCAGGGCAATGGAAATCCGGGTGGAGTTTCTTGAGACGCATGGCGCGGACAGGGTGCATCTGTTCGCAGCCGATTTTCTCCCGGATGTGCTAAAACATATCGGATAATCTTCCACGGCCTCGCTGGATTGTTTATGTGTTGCGTTGGACGCTTTTGGAGGAACTGTTATCCCGTCAACGGCGAAATGATTTTGGCGGCAGAATCATTGCAAAAACATTCGGGAAACCTGCTAATAAAAGTCAAGGCAACACCGCACAATTTTAACTGTGCGCCGTTTGGCTCTCTACACGTCAGATTTTCAAACAAACCAAAACGACGCCGGCAATAGTAAATCTATTGACAAGGAGATTTGTGCAGTTTGACGAAAAAGATGCAAAAAGTTGTGTGCTCAAGGCGCGAGCCGTGAATTGCGCGGTGTTGCCTTAAATAGGCGGCGGGGTTTGGTCCCGCCGCTTTTCAGCTTATCGAAAAACGCCCATCATTGTTCTCGCTTGATGGGCGTTTTTTGACAGGCTGGCCCGAAGGCTTTTGCATTCGGGATTTTGCGATATTAGTGGTGAAAAGCAACCTCCGGTTCTTCCGGGGAGGGAGAGACAGATCGAAGTTACAGGAAAATGGGCGAGCGGTAACTTGCCATAATAATTTGCCGCAGCGGTGACTGACTGGCGGTTCCGCCGCCCGAACGGATACGCGATGCCGGCAGAATTGAATGCCCGGCAGCGGATTTCGCCCTCTGGCAGCAGTCAGATGACGCGAACGGCAGCGGTCAGATGTCCAATACCAGATAGTGGTTTTCCTCTCCCTCACACATAGCGGGGAGCGTGAGATAGCGGATGCCGTTGATGATGCGGTCAGCACCCTTGTGGTAGTGCCCCTGAATTACCAGCGGCACCTTTCCGCTCTCCTCTATGATGCGTCTGGCGTCGCCGGCGTTTTTCACCACGTGGTCGATCTGAACGCCGTCGTCAAGATTTTCGTGAATCAGCACCACGCAGGGCTTGTCGGTATCGGAAAGCGCGGTTTGCAGGAAGACGAGCTGCTCGGGAGGGAGGTTTGCGTCCTTCCAGCCCACCCCCGCCACATCAAAGCGGCGGAAATCCGAGCGGTAGTTCGCGTCCAGAAAGATCAGCCGGTGCGAATCGGTATCCAGTGTGCAGGGGGGGATCGGGCAGCCGGTGCGGGCAAAAAATTCCTCTGCAGAAAATACGCCGTAATCATGGTTGCCCGGCAGCAGGCGGAAGGGAAGCGGGTAGGAGCGAATCAGGCTCATGACCTCGTCTAGGCATTGCCTGCTTTCCTCCGCGCTGTCGCAGTGGTCAATCAGGTCGCCCATGCAGATGCAAAGCTCCACTCCCGAGGCTGCAAACGCTTCCATCGCCGCCCGGATTTTGTCAAGCGAGAGCCGCGGCCGCCGGGTACGGCAGAGCACATCGGCCCGGCAGTAGTGCGGGTCGGCAAACAGTCCCAGCCGCATGTCAGTCCACCGCCTTCAGGTGTATGATGCGGGAGGTGAAGTCCCGCAGGTTTTCGGGAATGCACAGCCCCGCGTTCATCAACGCCGCTCCCGAGAGCACCTGCCCGCTGCTTTCCACGCGGTAGCGCAGGGTGGGATCCAGCCCGCAGAGCCGCAGGTAATGCCGCTCGTACACTCCGCCGCGCATGACCACATAGGTCACCAGCGCCTCCCGCCGGTCGGGGGAGACAAAGCTCCATGCGCAGCGGGCGCGATCCTTCCACGGGGAAATCAGGCGGTAGAGGTCGCCGTTGTGAATGACATTGTAATACTTGTGGTAGTCGGCGCACTGGCGGCGCACCTCCTCCTTTTCCTCGTCGGTCAGCTTTCCCAGATCCAGCTCGTAGCCGAAGGTGCCGGAAAGCGCCACGTCTCCCCGGGTTTTCAGCGGTGTGGTGCGCCGCACCTGGTGGTTCGGGCAGGCAGAGACGTGCGCGCCCATCGAGGAGACGGGGTAGCAGAGCGAGGTGCCGTACTGAATGTCCAGGCGCTCGATGGCGTCGGTGTCGTCGCTGGTCCAGATCTGCGGGGAGTAATAGAGCATGGCGGGGTCAAAGCGTCCCCCGCCGCTGGCACAGCCCTCCAGCAGCAGGTCGGGGTAGGCCGTGAGCAGACGCTCGAGCAGCTCGTAAAGCCCCAGCACATAGCGGTGGAACACCTCCTGCTGGCGGCCGGCCTCGAGCAGCGCGCTTCCCACCTCGGTGAGGCTGCGGTTGAAATCCCATTTGACATAGGCGATGTTGGCATGATCCAATACCTGCTTCATGCAGCCGAACAGGTAGTCCCGCACATCGGCCCGGCTCATATCCAGCACGTATTGGTGCCGGGCAATGCTCATCTGCCGTCCGGGGGCTTGCAGCGCCCAATCGGGATGGCGGCGGAAGAGCTCGCTGTCCCGCGAGACCATTTCCGGCTCGAACCAGATGCCGAATTTCAGCCCCAGTGCGTTGATGCGCTCGGTCAGCCTGCCCAGTCCCCCGCGGAGCTTGTTCTCGTTGACGTACCAATCCCCAAGCCCCGCGCGTTCGGAATTGCGCGCGCCGAACCAGCCGTCGTCCATGACCAGCATTTCGATGCCCAGGTCGGCCGCTGTTTTTGCCAGCTCATAGAGCTTTTTCTCGTCAAAGTCGAAATAGGTGGCCTCCCAGTTGTTGACCAGAATCGGCCGCTCGCGGTTTTTCCACGGCCCGCGGCAGAGGTTGTTCCGGTAGAGCCGGTGCAGAATGCGGCTCATGCCGCCCAGCCCTTGATCCGAGTAGACCATCACCGCTTCGGGCGTGCAGAAGCTCTCGCCCGGCTCCAACCGCCAGAGAAAGCCCTCGGGGTTGATGCCCAGCAGTACCCGGGCGCCGCCATCCGAATCCATTTCGGCCGAGGCGAGAAAGTTGCCCGAATACACCAGATGAAAGCCGTAGGCGTCGCCGCTCTCCTCGGTGGCGTCGTGCGAGCAGAGCGCCACAAACGGGTTGTGCGCATGGGAGGAGCAGCCCCGCTTGCTGGCAACCGACTGCGTGCCGTGCAGCAGCGGCGCGCGCTCAGGCGTGCGCTCCCGGCCCCAGTTGCCCCAGAGGTGAATGAAATCCATATCGCGCGCGTCGTGGAAGTCCACACAGGTGCTCATCACGCGCTGCAGCTCCATCGGCTGCTCCGAGGCGTTGCGTACCACCGTGTGGCGCGTCATCGCGCCGTGGTTGGCAAACACGGTGTAAAACAGTGTGACCTCGGCTCCGCTGACCTCGTCGCGGCAGAGCAGCTCGAGCGTGTCGGCCTCGTCCTCGGCGGCATAGGTGGCAGGCTGCCCGGGCAGCCGGGGCTTGCCCCGGGAGATGCGGTGGGAGACGTATTTGATGTCGGTGTCGGCGGTGCCGCTGGCGCGCAGAATTGAGAGCGCGCTGCCGCGGAAGTCTCCGCAGCCGTTGCAGGAATACTCCATCCGGTGCAGATCCTTGCTGAAATACGGCTCGTCCATGGTCACCCGGGGGCAGACCGAGGCGTGGCGGCAGGTGTAGGCGAGGTAGCCGAGATCGGTGTCGGGAATTTTTGCGCCGTAGTAGAGGTGCAGCAGGTAGTCGAACGGACCGATCTGCAGCAGGTAGCTGGTACTCGCGGAATCCAGTTTGAAAACCCTGTTTTCCGCGTCAAATTGAATGGGCATGAAAAGCGTCCTCCTTGTGCGTTTGAAATCAGAAAATCTTCATCTTGATTATATCATAGTTGGGCCGGAAAGGCAAGTGATTTTTTGGCTTTCTCCATCGGCAAGGGAAATTCTTTCCGAATGAATTCGGTCGTGTGCGCAAAATCAATAATAAGAATTGTTCTTCATCTAAAAATGTGAAATCACAATCAATAAAAAGGATTCATTCGTTGCGAATAAATCCTGAGGTTGTAGACAAAAGGCACATCAAATAAAGATTGCACAAAAGCGCTTGTCCGCTTTTTCTTTGAGCGTGTAGGCGCAAAGAAAGAAGCAAAGGCTTCGCATGGCTCAGCCACAAATCTGCTTCGCAGAGTTTGCCCAAATAAGAAAAGGATTTGCAAGCAAATCCGCGAATCGCTTCGCGAGTTCGCCGCCGTATAGGAATTTCGCCGCCTGCGGGCGGCGACCAACGCCCCACGGCGTTGGATCCGTGCCGCCTTTTGAAAAAGGCGGGCGAAAACTTTAGCCAAACTGACGAAAGCTGTTGCTTTGGTCTACAGTCTCAAGGATTCATTCGTTGCGAATGAATCCTTTTGCATCATTTGTGATATTTGGAGCCGTGCAGGATGCCGAGCGAGCGGTAGAGCGTTTCGAGCAGAAGCACCCGCATGAGCTGATGGGGAAAGGTCAACCGGGAGACCGACAGCCGCAGATCGCAGGCCTGTTTGACCTCATCAGACAGGCCATGAGACGAGCCGATGACGAAGCAGACGCTGCCGTGCGTGTCGCCGACGCGGCCGAGCTGCGCGGCAAGCCCCTCGGAGGAGCATTGCTTCCCCTCCACGCAGAGCGCCACGCGATAGGCGCGCGGCGGCATGACGGCGAGAATCTGCTTGCCCTCGGCGCCCAATGCGGCGGCAATCTGCCCGGCGGTGGGAGATTGGGGCAGCGGACTCTCCTTGATTTGTATGCATTCGGGCTTGCAGTAGGCGGCCAGCCGTTTTTCATATTCGGCGGCTGCATCCCGCCACCAGGTCTCCTTCAGGCTGCCCACGGCAATCACGGTCAGATGGAGCATATCCGGCCCTCCATGTCCGCCCCCGGCTCCAGCGGCAGCTCGGTCACGCAGTCGGGCTGTGCAATGCAGAGCTGCACCGCGTCGCTGGCAATGCAGCCGAAGCATTCGCTGTACGCCGTATCGGGTGTGTTGTTTTCCATGCTCAGGTGCGCCAACATCAGGCTGCGGGTACCGGCGGAGCAGAGCCGCGCGGCAAGACATGCGCTTTCGGCGTTGGAAAGGTGCCCGCGCCGGGATGCAATGCGCTGCTTGAGAAATGCGGGGTATGGCCCGTTCCGCAGCATGTCCGGGTCGTGGTTGCTCTCGAGCACCACGGCCTGGCATCCGGTCAGATTCTGCTCCACGATTGGCGCGGCGTAGCCGATGTCGGTGGCATATCCCAAACGGAACATCCCGTCGGGCGTAGGAATCTCTACCCGATAGCCAACCGATCCCCGGCTGTCATGCGGGGTGGGGAAGGAGGTGATGCGGATGTCTCCCAGCAGCACGCTGTCCACGGGGGTATGCGGGCAAAGCCGCTCCTGAACCCAAGGGTCGTCTGCGAGCTTGTAAACGCAATCCTCGGGCAGGTGAACCGGAACCGGGTGCTGCTTGAGAAAGACCGGAATCGCGTTGATGTGGTCATTGTGCTCGTGCGTCACGAAGATTGCCTGGACGTCATCCGGATCATGGCCGCAGCTCCGGATGGCGGTGCAGAGAGAACGCGCGCTTTTCCCTGCATCGATCAGAAAGCATACCCCGTGCGCCGCGACCAGAAAGGCGTTGCCGGCGGAGCCGGAGTAGAGAGAAAACAGTTCAATGTCCTTCACGAAAACAGTCCCTCCGGAATCCACCCCTCCGGGATCAGGAACAGATAGATCATGTCGAAGAGAAAGGTGACGATAATCGGAATCAGAATCGTGAGCGCCCAGCGGGATTGGCGCATCCGGCGTTCGCCGTCGGCAATCATCTGCTCCCGCTCGGTCAGCGGCAGGTTGTCCGGCAGGTCGGCGGGCGACTTGCCGCGTGTGCGGAAGCCCCGGTTATAAACGACATACCAGATGGCCAGCGCCGCCCCTGCCGCCAGATAGAGGACCGACATATAGGGGAAGCCGCCCGCCGGAAGCAGCACGGGAACGAGATAGTACAGCAGCAGCGCCAGTACAACATTGACGGCCAGAAGAACGGCGAGCCGACGCGCGCCGGGGGTGGGAGGGCGTTTCTCTCCCTTTTTGGGAAGTTTGGGAAGCAATTGTATTTTCAAAACGAACTCCTTATTTGCAGCACAGGAGAGGGAAATTTCTCCCTCCTGTGTAAGAACAATTCGGATGGGAAACGGACGAAAGCGGCGCGGTACAGGCTGACAGCGCTATGCCCGCGGCCCCGCGCGTTCACCGGAGGGGCGGGGCTACATGTGATGCGCCGCGGTTTGCAGGAGCATGGACGGGAGCCGACGCAGTGAAACCGTTCGCGCCCGATGAAAGACACGGATGTGAGTGCCTCGGAGCGTCAGATCCGCACCGCACCCACCGGACGGATGCGCAGCACCATGCACCGCCCTTCGCCAAAGGCGGCGTCCATCACACGGCGGAAGTTTTCCACCTCCGCGGTGGGTACAAAGGCCTGAATGGTTCCGGCAAATCCGCCGCCGTGCACCCGCCATGCGGCCTTTTTGCCCTCCAGTGTGCGCTCGGCAAGGCAGAGTGCCAGCGACAACCCCTGCTCGGACGGGTTCTTCGGCGCGTAAACGTTCTGCAGATAGCAGAACGAGGAGCGCCCCGAGGCGATGACGCCTGCAAAGAAGCGGTCAAGGTCGCCGGCGGCCAGCGCCTCCTTCTGCTCGGCTACCCGGCGGTTTTCGGCAAAGAAGTGCAGGGCGCGCAGCACCGCACGGTCGCCTACCTTGCAGCGCAGCGCCGGAATGTCGGCAATCATCTTCTGCTCGTCCACCTCGCGCAGCACGGATTTTCCGTAGTAGGCGGCAACCGCCTTCATCTCTGCCGGTACCGCGGCGTAATCGTCGGTCAGGTCGGCATGGTTGCCCCCCGTGTTCACAATGCAGAGGTTGTAGCCGGCCGCGGACATGTCAAAGTCCATCCGGTCGATGACAGGGGCCGCCGGGTCGGCAAAGTCGATGGCGATGATGCCGCCCACCGCGCAGGCCATCTGGTCCATCAGGCCGCAGGGCTTGCCGAAAAAGCGGTTTTCGGCGTACTGCGCCAGCTTTGCGATTTCCACATTGTCAATTTCTCCGCCATTGTAGATGTGGTTGAGAATGTTTCCCACCATGTCCTCAAACGCGGCCGAGGACGAGATGCCGGAGCCCTTGAGCACATTGGAGGTGGTGTAGGCGTCAAAGCCCCCCACTGCGTGACCGTCCCTGCGGAATCCGTCAGCCATACCCGCGATCAGGGCGTCGGAGCGGCCATAACGAGCGGGATCGGGAGCGGTGAATTGATTCAGATTCACGGTGTCCTCCGGGAAGCCCTCGCTTTTGATGCGGATGACGCCGTCCGGATTGGGAGAGGCAACCGCGATGATGTCCAGGTCAATCGAGGCTGCAATCACCCGCCCGTGGTTGTGGTCGGTGTGGTTTCCGGAAAGCTCGCTTCTTCCGGCAACCGAGTAGAGCGCGGCCTCGCGGTCGGCCCCGTAAAGCCCTTCAAAGGTCTCCACTGCGGCACAGTAGCGGGCTTTTTGCGCCTCCAGTGCGGCGGCGCCGTAGATGTAGGTCAGGCGTTGGTCAAATCTGCCGCCCTTGAGAGCGGCCTTCAGTTCCGAGGTAATCATGAATCGGTTTCCTTTCTGGCTTGATGAATCGTATGGAAATGGAATGGTGAAGAACAGATGGACGGACAGTTCAGAACAGAATATATTATAGCATATTGCAGGCGCAGATGCAAGCGATTTGGCCGGATTTGCAAAAAGTTCAAAAATCAGAAAGCGGCAAAACCGCACCTGTCGGCAATTTGCGGGTTTGCGCTTGACAAATCGGCCCGGTTGTGCTATAACATAAGCGGGACAACCCGTTTGTCCGCGGCGGACACATCGTGCCGCGAGACGACGCATTCGCCGGAGACCGTCGGCGCGTCCGGCAGACTGTTCCGCCGGGGCAGTGGATGTGCGGCGGGCGCTTTTGACATACCTGTATGGAAAGAACGGTACCGCCGCCGCATGCCGGTACAGGCAATCTGGCACACCTGTTTGGGAACGGGAGGATGCCCAGATTACCGATGATTTGGGAGGTCATATGAACGAAAACAAACCGACGGCTGCGCGTTCGGGTTACTTCACCCGGTTTGAGCTCTGCCTGTGGCTCGGCTCGCTCGCAGCCATTCTGCTTTCCTATCTGCTCAGCCGCAACGGCGAGTGGCTCTATCTGCTCACCTCGCTGCTGGGGGCAACCGCGCTGATTTTTGTCTCCAAGGGCAATGTCGCGGGGCAGGTGCTGACCGTCATTTTCAGCCTGCTGTACGGCTTTATTTCGTATACGTATCGCTATTACGGCGAGATGATCACCTATCTCGGCATGACCCTGCCGATTGCGGTTGCCTCGGTTGTGGCATGGCTGCGCCACCCCTTTCGCGGCAGGCGCAGTGAGGTGCAGGTCAACCGGCTGCCGGTATGGGAGTATTGGGGAATCGCCGGGGCGGGGGTCGCGGTTTCGGTGCTGTTCTGGTTTGTGCTCGGTTGGCTGCATACGGCAAATCTGTTTGTCAGCACGGTGTCGGTGTTTACCAGCTTCACAGCCGTGGTGCTCTCTATGCGCCGCAGCCCGTTTTATGCGTTGGCGTATGGGGCAAATGATGTGGTATTGATTGTGCTCTGGCTGCTGGCCTCCCGGGAGAATCCATCGTATGTGGGAATGGTGATCTGCTTCGGTGCGTTTCTGGTCAATGATTGCTATGGGTTTGTGAATTGGATGCGCATGGAGCGGCGGCAGCGCTCGGCCTGAAGGGCAGATTTTCACACCATTTCCCGTTTTTTGCCTCTGAAGGTGAGAAATTGTCGCACAAAACAGAAAAAAATTTTGAAAAATTTTAGTTTTTTTGAAAAAAGCCCTTTTCAATTTCCGATTTTTATTGTATAATAAATATTAGATGATGTCTCTTGCCGAACCGGACGCAGGGGACGGAGCTACCGGAGGGGAGAGCATGGCTCCGGCGGAATCCATTTCAGAAAGGATCGAGGATGTAAAATGAAACAGAAGTACACAATTACGGTTGCAGACATGGAGCTGAACATCATCAGCGATGCGTCGCCTGATGAGGTGGAGAACATCGTTGGCATTCTGGACAGGCGGATGCGGGACATCAACCTCAAAAGTCCGCGCTGCACCAAGAACGAGGCCGCCATTCTGTGTGCTCTTTCCTATTGCTCGGAGCGGATTGCCATGCAGGAGGCCTTCAAAAAGGTGGAAAAGGACGCGTTCCGTTTTGCCGGGGAAAATGAAAAGCTGAAAAAGACCATTGAGGGGATGCAGGAGGAAATTGACCGCCTGCACAAGGATGCGGCCGTGATGCGCTCGATTCTGGACCGCGCCGCTGCCGCTGTTCCGCAGACCGAGGCCGCCGAGGCCAAGCAGACCTCGCCCAAGGGGCGCTTTGAGCCGCGCCGCACGGTCGGTCGGCCGGAGTCCTCCCGCCGGGAGTTCGAGGCCGTGGCGCCGGGTGACCAGCTATCCGCGTTTGATTCGATGCCCGAGGAGGAGCCGGCGCTCCCCGCGTCGGCACAGCCCACCGCACCGGTTCCGCCCGCGGTTCCGGCAGAGGAGCCGGCTCCGGCACCCAAGACCGAGCCGGCCAAAAAGGCGCAGAAGCCGAGCGGCAAAAGCCGGGTAGGCACCATGTTTGATCTGCTGACCTTCAGCGATGTCTGAAAAAAACAGATTGCCCGAGCTGCTCTGCCCGGCGGGAACGCCCGACGCATTGGACGCCGCGATTGAGGGCGGGGCCGACGCGGTTTATCTCGGCGGAGCCGATATGAACGCGAGGATGCATGCCGGCAATTTTTCCGCCGAGCAGCTGCGTGCGGCGGTGCGCCGTGCACATGCCTTCGGCATCAAAATTTATCTGACGCTTAACACGCTTGTCACCGACCGGGAGCTGCCCGCATTTCTTTCCGCCGCGCGGGAGGCCTCCCGTGCGGGCGTGGACGCGTTGATTGTTGCGGACATCGGCGGAGCTTCGCTGATTCGCCGTGCCATCCCCGGTATGGAACTGCATGCGAGCACACAGATGTCGGGCCACAACAGTCTCATGGGAGCCGAGCTACAAAGGCTCGGCTTTTCTCGTATGGTCGCGGCGAGGGAGCTGTCTGCCCCGGATCTGTGCCGGCTGGTGTCGGATTCTCCGATTGAAACCGAGGTGTTTGTGCACGGCGCGCTCTGCGTGAGTCACTCGGGGCAGTGTCTGTTCTCCTCTGTTGTGGGGGGCAGGAGCGGCAACCGCGGGGATTGCGCCCAGCCCTGCCGCCTGCCTTACCGTTGTGCCGGAAGCGGGGGAGGGAACCGGGAGGAGCGGGCGCGGTATCCGCTCTCCCTGAAGGATCTGTCGCTGGCCGCCCATGTGCCCGAGCTGATTGCGATGGGGGTGGCGTCTCTCAAAATTGAGGGACGTATGAAATCCCCGGAGTATGTGCGGGATACCGCGCGCATCTGGCGCAGGCTTCTGGATGAGGAGCGGGGCGCCACCCCGCAGGAGCTGCAGGAGCTGGCCGCCTGTTTTTCGCGCAGCGGACTGACCGACGGCTATTACACCGGCCGCATGTCGGCCGACATGTTGGGGGTGCGGCGGGAGTCCGACAAACGGGCAAGCCGCGCCGCCGCGCCGTTTGCAGGTCTGCAGCGGCGGGTTCCGCTGAAGCTGCACGCCGAGCTGCGCGAGGGGGAGCCTGCCCGGCTGACGCTTTCGGACGGCCGGCACACCGTGACCGTGACAGGAGACTGCCCGGAGAAGGCGCTCACGGCGCCGATGGGGGCGCAGCAGGTTCTGCGCAGCCTGTCCCGTTTTGGGGGAACGGTCTACCGGGTGAGCGACGCACAGGCCGAGGTCGGCCGGGGGCTGATGCTGCCGGTCTCCCGCCTGAACGAGCTGCGCCGGCAGGGGCTGGAGACATTGGAGGCTGCCTGCGCGCCGCCTGTGCGGGAGGAGCGGGAGATCTCCTTTCCGCAAAAACCGGCGGGGGGCCGTACCGCGTGCCGCACCGCCCGCTTTCGCCGCCCTGAACAGATCACTCCCGAGGCAATCGCCTTTTTTGACCGTATCAGCCTGCCGCTGCGCTGCTTTGCGGAGCGGGAGGAGGCAGCTTCCGGCTCGCCCTGCGCCGCAAAGGAGCCGCCGACCGGAAACCGGACGGTCAGACACGCTGCGGTGAGCAGAGAGGCGCGGGCGGCGTCGCCTGCCGCGCAAAGCCGCGCCGGAGGGGAGGCTGCTTCCGTGTACGGTGCTTTTGTTCAGGATCCCCCGTCAGCAGGCAGCGCTTCCACGCAGAACGGGAATGGCGGGGAATCCTGCACAGGGGATGGTTTTGCCAACAGCCTTTCCGCGTGGCGAGAGAACGGCCGCTGCCCGGTCAGCGGGGTTGTGCTTCCGCCGGTTATTTTGGATGGAGAGCTTTCGTCTGTCCGTCGGATGCTGGCTCGCGCACGAGCGGCAGGTGTGCGGTATGCCACGGTGGGCAACCTCGGGCATTTGGCGCTCGTGCGGGAGGCGGGGTTCACCCCGGTCGGGGATTTCCGTCTGAATGTCACTAACAGCGAGAGCGCAGCGCTCCTCTTTTCGCTCGGCTTTGCCGAGCTGCTGCTCTCGCCCGAGCTGACTCTGCCGCAGCTGCGGGACATCGGCGGCAACACCGCCGCGCTGGTTTATGGCAGAATTCCGCTGATGACTCTGGAGAAATGCGTGATCCGTGAGCTGGCCGGCTGCGAAGCCTGCCGTTCCGACCGGGTCCGCATGACCGACCGCAAGGGCGTCTCCTTCCCGGTGCTGCGTGAGTGGGAGCACCGCAACGTGGTGTACAACAGTCTGCCCACCGGCATGACCGACCGCGGGGAGCTGCTTGCCCGCTATTCGCTCTCCAACCGGCATTACCTGTTCTCGGATGAGGACCGGGACGATGTGAATGCGGTTGTCAGAGCCGCTGCCGACAGCCAACCCCTACCTTTTCCGGTTCGGCGGATTCCGTTATCAAAAGCAAAAAACGAAAAGGAGGAATGATATTTGCTGCGCGCGTTTGTTTTCAAGCTGAAGGAGTCCCTTGTCTCGGTTCTTCCGGTTACGGCCATTGTGATTCTGCTCAATTTCACACCGTTGGTGAATTTTTCTGTCAGAGAAACGCTGGTTTTTCTGATTTCATCCTTGGTGTTGATTCTCGGTATGGGGCTGTTCAACCTCGGCGCCGACATCGCTATGACGCCAATGGGCGAGCAGGTCGGCTCGGGCCTTTCCAAATCCCGCAGTATGGGACTGCTGCTGATCGTCTGCTTTGTCATGGGCGTGTTTATTACGGTGGCGGAGCCTGACCTCTCGGTGCTTGCCACGCAGGTGCGGGATCTGATCGACGGAACCGTGCTGGTGGTTGTCGTCGGCGTTGGTGTGGGACTGTTTCTCCTGCTGGCAGTGCTCCGGGTGATCTGCAAGATCAGTCTTTCCTCACTGCTCATGTTCTTTTATATGGCGCTCTTTATGCTGGCCTCGCTGGTGGTTATCAACGGCAACGGGTTCTTCCTGCCGCTGGCCTTTGATTCCGGCGGGGTGACAACCGGCCCCATCACGGTGCCCTTCATTATGGCGCTCGGCGTAGGTGTGGCGGCCACATTGGGCGGCAGGAACACGGGAGAGAACAGCTTCGGTCTGGTGGCGCTCTGCTCGGTCGGACCGATCCTTGCGGTTCTGGCGCTCGGTATGACCGCCAGAGGGGAGCTTTCCTATGTTCTGCCGGATTATTCGGTAGACGCGCATCTCGGCTCCGAATTTCTTCCAACCCTGCTCGGGGTGATGGAGGAGGTCGCGCTGGCGCTCGGGCTGATAGTCATCTTTTTCGCCGTGATACAGATTGTGTTCCTGCGGCTGCCCAAAAAGAAGATCATTCAGATCGCGGTCGGAATCGGCTATACATATGTGGGTCTTGTGCTTTTCCTGACCTCGGTGACGGTCGGTTTTATGCCGGTCGGCTACAAGATGGGGCATGAGCTGGCGCAGAACAGCTCGCAACTGTTGGTCGCGGCAGGCTTTCTGCTCGGTCTTGTGGTGGTATTGGCCGAGCCTGCCGTGCATGTGCTCAATCAGCAGGTGGAGAGCATTACCAACGGCAATGTCAGCAAGCGCTCCATGCTGATGGCGCTTTCCATCGGTGTGGGAGTTTCCATCGGGCTTTCCATGCTGCGTATCTGGCTGGATTTCAGCATTCTCTATTATCTCATTCCGGGCTATTTTCTCTCGCTGGGGCTGTCCTTCTTCGTTCCCAAAATCTACACTGCCATCGCGTTCGACTCGGGCGGCGTGGCCAGCGGGCCGCTGACCTCCAGCTTCATTCTGCCCTTTGCCATCGGTGCGTGTGTGACGATGCAGGGGGTCGACAAGGTGATGGAGGATGCGTTCGGCGTGGTTGCCATGGTTGCCATGACCCCGCTGATCACCATTCAGCTACTCGGCTTCCGTTCGGTTGTCGCACGGCGTGTGCGCGAGCGCATTGCGATGAAGCGCATTCTGGATGCCGACGACGAGCAGATCATTGATTTTATGTAAGGAGGGGGCATGATGGAGGACAACAAAAGAAAAAAGCTGCGGCTGCCCGAGCGTGCGGTAACGCCGCAGAAGCTGAAGCTGCTGATTACCATTGTCAATAAAAACAAGGCCGAGTTTTATATGGATTTTCTGCAGTCCTTTGAGGTCAATCTGCAGCTCAAAATGAATGCCAGAGGTACCGCAAACTCCGAGCTGCTCCACTACATGGGGCTGGAGGAATCCGAAAAGCGGGTGATCTTCAGCCTGATCCGGGAGGATCAGGCACAGCCCGCGCTCCAGGCACTGGAGGAGAAGTTCGCAACTCTGCGCGGCGGCAAGGGGATTGCCTACACGGTGCCGCTTTCCAGCGTGGCGGGCGTGGCGATTTATCAGTTTCTGAGCAACAACAAACGCATGGCAAAGGAGAAAAAGTGAGATGGATTACGCATATGAGATGATTGTCTGCATCGTCAACGACGGCTTTTCGGACGCGGTGATGGATGCGGCCAAGGAATTCGGCGCCAGCGGCGGAACCGTGATGTTTGCCAGAGGAACCGCCACGCATGAGGCCGAGGACTTCTTCAAAATCGCCATTCATCCCGAAAAGGAGATGGTGATGATTCTGGTGCCCAAGGAGCTCAAGGACAACATCCTGCACGCGCTTTACCGGAGCGTGGGACTGAAAACCCCGGGGCAGGGCATTGCCTTTTCGCTGCCTGTGGACAGCGTGGTGGGGCTGAGCCATCCGACCAACGCCGAGGAAAAAGCAGAGGAAGAAACATAACGGCGGCAGGTGCCGCTGTTCGCCATTCCGGGGAAGCCTGAACCGAGGGCTTCCCCGAAAACAAGAAAGGACAATGTCATGAAACAATCCGATGACAGATTCCATGCGATCTGGGCGCGGGACAGGCTCATCTGCCGCTTGGTGGCGGCATGGAGCTGGTTTGCCGTGTTTGTGCTGACCCGGGGAGGTGATTTCACCGAGCTTGCCTTCGGGCAGGACTACAGCTTTTATCTGGCGGGGCTGTGGACGCTGGGCGGCTTTTTCTTTCTGACCCTGATGGCGCTGGCGGGGCATCCCTGGCACACCGACTCCTGGTTTTTGCTGGGGGGAGCGACCGTGTGCGTGTGGCACTGGCTGGTTGGCGGACCGCAGGATGACAGCAAGTATCTGTTCTGGCTGGCGGTCTGCGCGGCGTATATCGTGTTCGTTCTGTATTTCATCCATGCCAACGGCGAGCTGTTCCGGCGGTGGAGCCCCGGCCGGCGGACTGTGATTGCGGTGGCGATTGTTGCCGCGCTGGCTTCCTGTATCATCATCTCGACGATCACCTGCCTGCGTTACCTGACCTTTGCCTCACCGAACTATGATTTTGGCATCTTTGTGAATATGTTCCACAATATGCGTGAGAGCGGGCTGCCGATGGTGACCAGTGAGCGCGACGGGCTGCTCTCACACTTCGCCGTACACATCTCACCGACATATTACCTGCTGCTGCCCTTTTACTGGCTGTTTCCCTCTCCGCTGACCCTGCAGATCGGACAGGCGGTGGTGCTGATGCTGGGTATGATTCCGGTGGTGCTGTTGGCGAGGCATTTCGGACTCTCGGGCAAAACCACAATTGTGGTATCGCTGCTGTATGCGTTTTTTCCGGCTTTGTGTACCGGCTGCTTTTACGACATTCACGAAAACTGCTTTCTGCCCCTCTTTCTGCTGCTCACCTTTTATTTCTACGAGACACGGCGCCCGGTTCCGATGTATCTCTCGGCGGTTTGCGTGCTGGGAGTGAAGGAGGACGCGGCAATTTATCTCATCGTGTTCGCCCTGTATCTTCTGCTTTCGCGCAGAAGCTACCTGCATGGCCTTTTGCTGCTGGTGATGTCGGGCGGGTGGTTTGTGCTGGCCACACACCTCATCAATACCTATGGGGACGGCGTGCTGTCCAACCGCATCGACAATCTGATTTATGACCCGGACATGGGGCTGCTCGGCGTCATCAAAACCGCGCTGGTCAATCCCGGCTTTCTGCTCACACAAATGTTCACCACGTCGGGCGGGACATGGGATAAGGTGGTTTATTTTCTGCAGATGCTGCTGCCGCTGGGCTTTTTGCCCTTCTGCACCAAAAAGCTCTCGCGCTGGCTGCTCATCGCGCCGATGCTCATCAATCTGTTTACCCGCTACCAGTATCTGTACGATCTGGGCTTCCAGTATCACTTCGGCAATACCGCTTTCCTGATGTACGCGGTGATCCTCAATCTGCCGGAGCTTTCGCGGACTTGGCGGCGGTCGCTGCTCGGAGTGGCTGCGGCATGCTGCCTCTGCCTGTATCTCTGCGCCGTGGTGCCAAGACTTGGCAGCTATGTGACCCGTTGGAACGATGGGAAGGAGACCTATGCGCGGATGGAGGAGCTTCTGGACACCGTGCCCGAGGATGCCTCGGTCAACTGCTCCACCTTCCTGCTGCCGCATATGGCCGACCGGAGCGAGATTTATGAAATCGGGTATCACGGAGACAAGCCGGATGTGGATTATGTGGTGATTGACGCGCGGTATCAGGGCTGGAGAGATACCATGAAGGCCTATCTCGCGCAGGGCTATGAGGTGCAAACCAACGAGCCGGGGCTGATCGTGATTCTCCGGCGCGCGGGCGCGTAAGGAGCGGGGGATACTGTGGGGAGAACTTTTTGAGAAAAGTTTTCCCCACACCCTTTTCAAAAACCTCTGAAAAAGGAATGGCGTATGCCCGCCTGACCGAAATGGGCATTTGCTCTTTGCCGACTGCGGCGGCACGGGAAAAAACCATGCTATGCCGCAGAATCTTTGAAAATATGTGAAAAAACCATTGACAAGGACGGCAGAATGTGGTATAATAGGACTACCTCTGCGAGAGGGCTTTTTCTTTGTGCGCGGAAGCCGCTTCCGGGCACGAAAAAGCCGGACTGCGCGCCACCCCGGCTCGGGGGCATCCGGTCCTTTCGGGAGGGAGGTACACGGCTTCGCACAGGCTGTGAAGTCAAATAATTCTGATATGGGAGGTGCCGCTAAATGGCGAATGATGCGCGAGTCAAAATTACTTTGGCCTGCACCGAGTGCAAGCAGAGAAATTATGACACCAAGAAAAACAAGAAAAATGACCCGGACAGACTGGAGCTCATGAAGTATTGCAAGTTCTGCCGCAAGCACACGCTGCACAAAGAGACGAAGTAATCGGGGGGAGCAGAGATGAGCACAGGAAAACGGTTCATCAAGTGGGGCTGTATCATTCTGGCCGCGCTGATTTACATTGCGATCGGTGCGATTCCGTTTGTAAACAGCCTTGACGGCGGAACAGACGCTACGGGAATCTTCACGATTCTGAGCATCGGAGAAATGGTTGTGCTGGGCATTATGCTGGCCATCCTGATCGCGGTTGTGGTGCTGGGGATCAAAAAGCGTGCAAAGGTAAACAGCGTCATCCGCGAGTACGAGAGCGAGGTCAAGCGGATCACCTGGTTCTCCTGGAAGGATACCAAAAAGAGCACCGTCGTGGTTCTCATTGCACTGGTGGTGTTCGCGGCTGTCATCAGTCTGCTGGATCTGGGGCTTGCAAGAGGCCTGCTGGCCTTTATGGGACTCTTTTAAGGCGTTGACGTATGAGCGATATTAACGAAATGAACGTAGGCCCGAGATGGTATGTGGCGCACACCTATTCCGGCTACGAAAACAAGGTAAAAGCCAATCTTGAAAAGATCATTGAGAACAGAGGCCTAGGGCATCTGATTTTTGATATCCGCATTCCCACCGAGATCGTCATCGAAAAGAACGGCGACACCGAAAAGGAAGTGGAAAACAAAATTTTCCCCTGCTATGTTTATATCAAGATGGTGATGAACGAGGAAAGCTGGCACGCGGTGCGGAACATCACCGGCGTGACGGGCTTTGTGGGGCCGGGCTCCCGACCCACACCGCTCTCGGACGAGGAGGTGGAGGCGCTCTCGATTGAGACGGCTCCGCAGATCAAGGTCGCGTTTGCGGTGGGGGACAGCGTGGAGATCATTTCCGGTCTGTTCGAGGGCTACAGCGGGGTGGTGCAGTCCATCTCGGAGGACCTCAAAAATGTCACGGTTCTGGTCAAGCGCGGCCACCGCGACATGCCTGTGGAGCTGGAGACCGGCGCGGTCAGGCTCCTGGCGCAAAACTGAGCGCAATCCGCGGCTCCCGGCCGCGGGTGGGAGGAAGAAAATTTCATCTGCATTCTTCCGCAACAAACCACATCTGGAGGTATGATTCAAAATGGCGAAAAAGATTCTGGGATATATCAAGCTGCAGCTTCCCGCCGGCAAGGCGACTCCGCAGCCCCCTGTAGGCCCCGCGCTGGGTCAGTATGGTGTTGCCATTCCGGTATTCACCAAGGAATTCAACGAGAGAACCAAGAACGACATCGGTCTGATCATTCCGGTTGTCATCACGGTGTATGCCGACCGCTCCTTCACCTTTATCACCAAAACCCCGCCGGCTCCGGTTCTGATCAAGAAGGCAGCAGGGATTGAGTCCGGCTCGGCCGTCCCCAACAAAACCAAGGTTGCCAAGCTGACCAAGGAACAGGTGAAAAAGATTGCCGAAACCAAGATGCCCGACCTGAACGCGGCAAATCTGGAAAGCGCGATGAGCATGATTGCCGGAACCGCCCGCTCCATGGGCGTGACCGTTGAAGAGTAAGGGAGGGCTGAACAATGGCGAAAGTCGGAAAAAAATATGCGGACAGTGTGAAGCTGTTTGAAAAATCCAAGCAATATGAGGTTGCCGAGGCGATGGGGCTGGTTTGCCAGACCTCAAAGGCCAAGTTTGACGAGACCATTGAGGTGCACGTGCGGCTGGGCGTTGACTCCCGTCACGCCGACCAGCAGGTGCGCGGCGCTGTGGTGCTCCCGAACGGAACAGGCAAAAAGGTGAGAACCCTTGTGTTCACCAAGGGCGATCATGTGCAGGAGGCGCTCGACGCCGGAGCCGAGTATGTCGGCGGCGCGGAGTATGCCGAAAAGATTCAGAAGGAAAACTGGTTTGATTTTGACGTGGTCATCGCTTCTCCGGACATGATGTCCGTCATCGGCCGGCTCGGTAAGGTGCTCGGCCCCAAGGGCCTGATGCCCTCTCCCAAGGCCGGAACCGTGACCCCGGACGTCGCCCGTGCGGTGACAGAGGCCAAGGCCGGTAAGATCGAATACCGTCTGGACAAGACCAATATCATCCACTGCCCCATCGGCAAGGCCTCCTTCGGAGCCGATAAGCTCAAGGAGAACTTTGACGCGCTGCTGAGCGCCATCATCAAGGCGAAGCCGGCCGCTACCAAGGGTCAGTATATCAAGAGCTGTGTGGTCGCATCCACAATGGGCCCCGGCATCAAAGTGAATCAGGCAAAGCTCGGCTGAGCCGATTCCCGCGAGCGGATGCTCTTGTGAGGAATGAACCCTCAAGGGAGGGAGGTGTCTACCAATATTGGAAGCCTCCCTCTTTTTTCTACCAAATTTCCGGAGGGGGTATATGAGGATGAAAACCGGATTCAAATGGGCGCTGTATTACGCGATACATCTTCTTGCCAATGGGGCGGCGGTGCTGCTGTTCCGGCAATATCTGAACATCTCGTGGTTTTCGCTGTTTCCGGTGATCTATATGGTTACGTTCTATATGCAAGTTCGCTATCCGTTTTACCAAAGGAGGCAGCGTATGATGCGTGGAGAGGAAGACCGAACCATAGCAGGCTATGCGCACATCGAAAAGGATAAGGATGGCAAGGTTCAGGCGTGGGGCAGACGGTATGTCTACAAGGACGGAAAATCGCCGGATGAGGATATGGGGCTGGTGTACATGGTTGCGCCGTTCTGCCTGCCGTTTATCCTGTTCTTTTCACCGCTGGTCAAAGTGCTGTCCATCTTTTTTCTTCTGCTGGTTCCCATTGTATATGTGGTTGCCCTGATCATCAAGGCCAAAGTCAAAGGCGAGCTGCCGCCGCCCGCAGAGAGCGAAAAGGCAAAGCAGGAGCGGGAGCTGAAGGAGCAGCAGCAGCGTGAGGAGCTGGGACGCTGGAAATAGGCGTCCGGTCGCTCCTGTCTGCATAGAAAAAAGCCCAAAAGCTCTTGGCCGGTGTTTTCCGGCGCCGAGGAATCCTGGGCCGGTCTGTCAAATGGAAATGGCATTGCGCCCGGGCGGGCTTTGCCGTTGGGATACGAAAAAAAGACGGAGTTTTTGCTCCGTCTCTTTTTCGTATCCGGGAATTCAGATGCAACTGTCGGAAAAGAAGGCTTGAAACCGCATCCGACATCCGCTCCGTATTCCGGTCCGCCCCTGTTCGCTGACGCGACAGGCGCAGGCGGTATCAGACCACCCGAACCCGCAGCATCCCGGCAATCGAGCGGATGTGCTCGACCGCAGCCTCGGTGGGAGCGGAGGAAACGTCAATGAGTGTGCAGGCGTTCTCACCCTTGGATTTGCTGGTCATGTTCTCAATGTTCAGCCCCTCGGCAGAAAGCGCCCCGGTGATGCCGGTGATGACCGCCGGAATGTTGGCATGCAGCGCGCAGATGCGTGCGGCACCCGAGCGGGGAAGCTCCACCGACGGGAAGTTGACGCTGTTGCGGATGTTGCCGTTTTTGAGGTAGTCATCCAGCTCCCGGGCTGCCATCACCGCGCAGTTGTTCTCGGATTCCTCGGTGGAAGCGCCGAGGTGGGGAATGGCAACCGTGTGCGTCAGCGCCAGCACCTCCTCGGTGGGGAAGTCGGTGACATAGGCAGAAACCTTGCCGGACTCCAGCGCCACACCGAGATCCGGTACATTGACGAGATCGGCACGGGAGAGGTTGATGAGCTTGACGCCGTCCTTCATTTTTGCAATGCTCTCGGCGTTGATCATGTTTTTGGTATCCTTGGTGGCCGGCACGTGCAGCGTGATGTAATCGGCCTGTTCAAAAATCTCGTCAAAGGTTGCGGCACGCCGGACATGGTGGTTGAGGTTCCATGCCCCCTCCACCGAGAGGAAGGGGTCGCACCCGATGACCTTCATACCGAGATGGTAGGCCACATTGGCAATCAGTCCGCCGATGGCGCCAAGGCCGACCACGCCAAGCGTTTTTCCGGTCAGCTCGGTGCCGGCAAATTTGGATTTGCCCTTTTCCACCTGCTTTGCCACGTCGGTGCTCCCGGCGAGCGATTTTGCCCACTCCACACCGCCAACCACATCCCGCGCGGCCAGCAGCAGCGCGCAGACCGCCAGCTCCTTGACGCCGTTTGCGTTTGCTCCCGGTGTGTTGAATACCACAATGCCCTGCTCGGAGCAGCGGTCGATCGGAATATTGTTGACACCGGCTCCGGCGCGGGCAATGGCCTTCAGCTCCGAGCCAAACTCCATGTCATGCAGGGCAGCAGAGCGCACCAGAATGCCATCGGGGTTTTGTACATCCTCGCCAATGGTATAGCTGCTGTCCAGTTCGTCCAGCCCTACCTGTGCAATTTTATTGAACAGTTGAATTTTCATGTGCGGTTCCTCTCATGCTTTGGGATTGTCGGCGGCAAACTGCTTCATAAATGCCACCAGGGCTTCCACACCCTCATAGGGCATGGCGTTGTAAATGGACGCGCGCATCCCGCCCACCGAGCGGTGTCCCTTAAGATTCTTCAGGCCTGCTTTTGCGGCCTCGGAGGCAAACTTCTTATCCAGGTCGGCGTTGCCGGTTACAAAGGTCACATTCATCATCGAGCGGCTTTCCTTTTTCACCGGTGCGATATAATAGCTTTGGGAGTCGAGGTAATCGTAGAGCAGCTTGGCTTTCTTCTCGTTGCGCTTTTTCATCTCCTCCAGACCGCCGATGTCAAGCAGCCATTCATATACCAGCTTTGCCATGTAAATGGTGTAGCAGGGCGGGGTGTTGTACATCGAGTCGTTTTCCGCCATGGTTTTCCATTCGAGCATGGTAGGCATTTTTTCCTCGGCGTAGTCCAACAGATCCTCACGGACGATGACAATGGTCACGCCGGCCGGGGCCATATTCTTCTGCGCGCCGGCATAGATCACGCCGAACTTGCTCACATCGATCGGCTCCGAGAGGATGCAGGAGGAGAGATCCGCCACCAGCGGAATGTCGCCGGTGTCGGGGATGTAGGGGTATTTGGTGCCGTAGATGGTGTTGTTGAAGCAGATGTGCAGATATGCCGCATCCGGGCGGATCATATCGCGGGTGACGGTTGGTACGTGGTCGAAATTGTCGTCCTTGGTGGTGGCAATGCACTTGACGTCATAGCCCAGCTTCTGTGCCTCCTTAAAGGCTTTGCCCGAGAACTGGCCGGACACCACATAGTCGGCCTTTCCGGTGCGCTTGATGAGGTTCAGAGGGACCGCCGCGAACTGCGTCGAGGCGCCGCCCTGCAAAAAGAGCACCTTGTAGTTGTCGGGAATTGCCATCAGGCGGCGGAGCATCGCCTCCGCATCCTGAATGATGGCCTCATAGTCCGGAGATCGGTGCGACATCTCCATAACCGACATTCCGGAATCCCCATAGCACACCAGCTCGGAAGCCGCTTTTTCCAACACGGGGAGCGGAAGCATGGAAGGTCCGGCCGAAAAATTGTAAACTCTGTTCATCTTGATCTTGATCCTCCGGAAATGGATTTGCTTTTATAAGAAACGGGCTTGGATACAACCGAACCCCCACCGAATCGGTCACGGGATGACAGGGGCATCTTCGCCTATATTATAAAAGTAGTTAAACTATATTATAGTCAAATTGCAGCTTTTTGTCAAGTGCTTTGCCAAAAAAAACACCTTGTCAATTCACTTTTGGCAGTTTTTCAGACTTCATTTGCAAGATTGCAAAAAAATGTTGCAATCAGGAGAGATAAAGAGGGTCACTCAATGCCGGCATTGTCCGGAGGGAGTTGGAACGGCATGTCACCCGTCGCCTCTTCCGCCTCGCCGGCTGTTGCCTGCCACGATTCCTCTGCCGGATTCCGCGGCCCCGGGAACACGGTTTCCATGTGCTTGGCAATCCAACAGGTTTTGTCAACCAGTTCTCCGAAGCCGTAGAGCAAAAACGACCCAATCCAACACAGCACCGGACCGATCAACAACAACAAAAGTCCTGCAATGTTAAAGTCGGTACTGAATATAATCATCAGAAGCCCCCATATGACACAGAAAACCATTCCGATGACTGCGAGCACAACAGCAAGAGTTTTGATTTTCTTTCCAATTTGCTGATACATAACCTTTTCCTCCGTTGAACCGTACTGTGTCAGACCCGGAACATCATGTCGCCGTAGGTGGGCACCGGCCAGTAGCGGGAGGCGGTCAGCGTCTCCATTCCGTCCACCGCGGCGCGCAGCTCCCGCATGGCAGGCAGAACCCGGCTGCAGTAGCACTCGGCACGGTCGCGCACATCGGTCACGCCGGCAGCCTCGGCCTCCAGCGCCTGCAAGCGCTGGACAGCGCTGTAAGCCTGCGCGTTCAGCTCGGAAAGCCGGCGGATGATGTCCTTTTCCACCGCGCAGGAAACATCGGTACAGACTGCCTGCTTTTTGGCGGCGGTGTCGGCGATGTCGGCAATGTAGCGTTCCACGGCGGGGATGTAGTCGCGAGCGGCCATTTCCAGCATGGCCAGCGCCTCAATGTTGATGATTTTGGTGTAGTTTTCAAAGAAAATTTCCTCACGCGAACGCATTTCCACCTCGCTCATAACGCCAAAGGAGGAAAACAGCCGGATATTCTTTTCCTCGGTAAAAGTGCGGTAGGCTTCCACCGAGTTTTTCAGATTGCGAAGCCCCCGCCGGGCCGCCTCTCTCTCCCAGTCCGCCGAGTAGCCGTTGCCGTCAAACAGAATGCGCCGGTGTGCGGTAAAGGTTTCCTTGATGAGCCTTGCAATGGCCTCATCCGGCTTTTTTGCCTTCTCAATGACGTCGGCAAACTGACGGAAGGACTCGGCCACCGCGGTGTTGAGCACGGTGTTGGGCAGGGCGATATTCTGGGAGGAGCCGGGCATCCGGAACTCGAACTTGTTGCCGGTAAAGGCAAGCGGGGAGGTGCGGTTGCGGTCGGTTGTGTCCTTTCGGAAGACCGGGATGGTGGGAATGCCCAGATCCATCATGGCAGTTTTGGCCCCCTGGTAGGCGGTGCCGTCCACAATCGAGTCGATCAGTGCGGTCAGCTCCTCGCCGACAAAAACCGAGATGATGGCGGGGGGCGCCTCGTTGGCTCCCAGCCTGTGGTCATTCCCGGCGTAAGCCACCGAAACGCGCAAAAGCTCCTGATAGTCGTCCACGGCCTTGAGCACCGCGGCGAGAATCAGCAGGAACTGCCTGTTTTCCTCGGGCGTTTTTCCGGGATCCAGCAGATTCTTTCCGTTTGCCGTCAGCGACCAGTTGTTGTGCTTGCCTGAGCCGTTGACGCCGGCATAGGGCTTTTCGTGCAGCAGGCAAACCAAGCCGTGTTTTTCGGCAATCTTCTTCATGTGTTCCATCACCAGGAGGTTCTGGTCCACCGCAATGTTGGCGTTGGCATAAATCGGAGCCAGCTCGTGCTGCGCGGGCGCTACCTCATTGTGCTTGGTTTTGGCATTGATGCCCATGCGCCAGAGCGCCTCGTCGAGATCGGTCATAAAGGCTGCAATGCGGGTTTTGAGCGGGCCGAAATAGTGATCCTCCAGCTCCTGCCCTTTCGGGGCGGGCGCACCGAACAGCGTGCGGCCGGCGTATACCAGATCGGCGCGGCGGTCGTACATGGCTTTGTCGATGATAAAATATTCCTGCTCGGCTCCCACGTTCACATCCACACGGCGGGTGGTATTGTCCCCGAAGATGCGCAGGATGCGGAGCGCCTGCGTGCTGATGGCGTCCATCGAGCGGAGCAGGGGGGTTTTCGCGTCCAGCGCCTCTCCGGTGTAGGAGCAAAAGGCGGTGGGGATGTAGAGGGTTCCGTCCTTGACAAAGGCATAGGAAGCGGGATCCCATGCCGTGTATCCCCGCGCCTCAAAGGTCGCGCGCAGACCGCCGGAGGGGAAGGAGGAGGCGTCGGATTCCCCACGGATCAGCTCCTTTCCCGAAAATTCCATCACCACCTTGCAGGTCCCGACAGGGGAGATGAAGGCATCGTGCTTCTCGGCGGTCACTCCGGTCAGAGGCTGGAACCAATGGGTATAGTGCGTGGCGCCCTTTTCCACGGCCCAGTCCTTCATGGCGTTGGCGACCACATCGGCAATCGAGGGGTCGATCGTCTTGCCGGTGGCAATGGTGCGGGTCAGTGATTTGTAAACCTCCTTCGGGAGGCGTTCGCGCATCACGTCATCGTTAAAGACCATGCAGCCGAACAGTTCGGGGATATTTTTTGACATCGCAATTTTCCTCGTCCTTTCGATATTTCAGCATTCCAATGCTACTATTATAGACCAAAACCGGTGGTTTGTCAATGTGCCGGATAAAAAAACGGCAAAGCATGCGAAAAAATCTCAAAAAGTGCTTGCAATCCGGTGAAAAATGTGCTATAATAAAAGCCGTTCGAAGCCAATGATACCTACCCGTAGCCCAGCTGGATAGAGCGCAAGACTCCGACTCTTGAGGCCGCAGGTTCGAATCCTGTCGGGTAGGCCACAATCCCCCCAGAGATGCATTGCATCTCTGGGGGGATTGTGTTTACTCCATTGCCTATTTGAACCTGTGCAGGGCTCTGCCCTGCCGGAATTTGCGCCAAGACAGCACAAGCAGATTCGATGAATGGGCGCAAATTTCGGTTCAGAATCCTGTCGGGCAGATGCATTGCATCTCTGGGGGGATTGTGTTTCCTCCACTACTTAATTTGAAGCTGTGCAGGGCTCTGCCCTGCCGGAATTTGCGCCAAGACGACACAAGCGGATCTGAAGAATGGGCGCAAATTTCGGTTCAGAATCCTGTTGGGTAAGCCAACCATTCCGGAAGAGCGCAATATGCCCTTCCGGGATTTTTGTTTGTCTCTGTTGTGCTCCGAACGGACAAGACTTGGTTTGACCGGAATCTGCTCCGGACGGGACGGACAGTATGCTTGCCGGATTCACTTTTTTCACATGATTTTCCGTCTGTTGATTTGAAATAAATCATGCCTGTTTTTTGCGTTTTTTGAATATACATCGGCCAGAAATCATGATATAATATGGGCATAATACGGTAAATTTCTGCAATTCTACAGGGGGAAATTTCAAGATGTATCACAAACGATTTACGGCATTTTTGCTGATTTGTATGATCTGGATCGGCGGCTGTCTGTTTCCGGCTGCCGCGGATGAGGATGTCATATTTTCGGCGGATTTTGAGGAAGCCTCCGGCTTTGGCTCGGTTACAGGCAGCTTCAGCCTGCCCGGCGGCACGGTGCGTATTTTCAACGATGGCTTTTACCGTGCCGAATCGGATGAGACACATGGCAGATATATGGTATGGGAGTGCGATACGCCGGGCAAAAACGTATACGTTCCGGTGACTCTTACGGCCAGGCCGTCTTCCGATTATATCCTTTCGATGGATTTTTGCTATGAGGAGCTGGCGGCGGTAAAAGCCGGACAGTGTACGCTCAATCTGATTCAGTTCTACAGCCTTTCGCCTGCAAAGGAATGGTATAACCTGCTCAATATGGAGCAGGACGGCACTCTTTTTGCATACAGCGGCAGCGGAAAAAGCGATGCGGAGCGTTTGGAGCTTGGCCGCTTGGAGCCGGGCGCCTGGTACACGGTAGAGGTGCTGGTGGATGTCTCCACCGAACAGTATGCGGTGCGGGTGAACGGGAATTTGATTTCCCCGGTGCTGCATATCGCGGCCTCCGCAACCTCCGGGGATTACAGCGGCATGACAGTGAGCGAATATCGGCTGATCGGCTTCAACGCCATTGTCAGCGGCCGGAGCTGTGTTGGGTTTGACAATATCCGTATTGCCGGCTGCGATGATCTGAATTTCCCGACCGATGTGCCCGAACGTGTGAATCTGTTTGCCGGCGCACCCGTGCTGGAGGGGCGATACGATGAGGAAGGCGCTTTCTTAAGCGACGCAGACTATCAGACCCGTGTGCTGGCTGTACAGCCCGGGAGCGAGCTGACAATCGCTGCATTTTCACAGGAGCAAACAATTGCAGGCGCGCTGCTGAATGCGGACGGCGAGTGCACCCGTGTGCTGGAGCTTTCCGAGCTGACCGAAGCCGAGGCATTGGCAGGAGGCTACAGCATCTGCCGCCTGACCGTGCCCTCCGATTGCGCATCCGTGGCCGTCACGGTTCCGGCAAGACGGGCCTACATCACGCTGGTTACCGAAGATGACCCGTTTGATTCCTCCGGATATTATCATGATTTCGGCATTTCCGCCATGACCGGCCGCCCGCAGGTGCAGCTATGGCAAAAACGGGCGCTGTTTGTCGGCGATTCGATTGCAGCCGGCTTTTGTGATACGTCTGTGGGGAATGTTCAGCGTGCCTGGGCCGGCCGTGTGGCTTATGACTATGATATGACCTATGTCAATGCGGCGGTCAGTGGGGCAACGCTTTCCACGGCGTCCGGGAAACGGGTGGTCGATCAGCTCCGGCAGTGCTCCGGTGATTTTGATTATGTCCTGCTGCAGGGCGGCATCAATGATGCGGCTGCCAATGTGCCGGTCGGCAGCATCGGCACGGGAACGGAAGGCGCGGAGCCGGACCTCTCTACATATGCCGGGGCCTTGGAGGAGCTGCTGGCCACGGCGGTTGAACGGTTCCCGGATGCTGCGATCGGTTTTGTTACGACATACAACGCTGTCGCCACCGGAGAAACCGCGGAGGTATACGGCACGTATCAGGAGGTGACGCGGGAGATCTGCGAAAAATGGAATGTGCCGCTGATGGATTGGTATGCCGACCCGAACATCAACGATATTACGTTGGCGGTGGATACCGATTTCTATCTCGAGGACGGTCTGCACCCGAACAGCCTGGGCTATGACCGGCTGACGCCGTATGTGGAGAGCTTTCTTGCGGAGCTGTCTCCATGGAATACACAGACGCAGCCGGAGGAGAGCGGGGAGTCGTCTGCAGGAGGCGAAACCGAGACGCCGTCTCCGCAGGAATCCGCATCTCCGACCGACAGTGCCGTGCCCGATCCGGATCCGTCTGGCGGCTGCGCCTCCTCTGCCGGGGTCGCGTGGCTGTGGCTGCTGCTGCCTGCTGTAGCCGTGCTGCTCTTCCGCAGGCGGTGCGGACGGAGCAAGGGAAGGCGCTGGGGGCAATCGGTCAGTTTACTGCTGCTGCCTTGCATGATCATTCTGCCGGCCTGCACCAAAGCGCCGGCAGAACAACCGACCGCATCGCAAACGCCGGAAGTTTCCGCTGGCGAAAGTACAAATACACCGGAAGAACCGGAGGAACCGGGAGAGGGCATTATGTTGAGTGAAGAAGTGACAGACGGGAATCTGCGTATTTATCCGGTCCCGGACAGCTACCGCCGCTCCAAAAACGCCCGGATCACGGTCAACGGGCACAGTGCGCCGCTGGTATACGGAGGCTCGGTGTATGATCCGCTCGCAAATTACGATTCCTGCAGCTTTGCGGCCGGTGTGGATGAGGCGGTGACATTGGAAATCACCGTTGCGGCAGATATCGAACAATATGAGATCAGTTGCCAGAGCGCCGAGCCGCGCGCTGAGGTGAGCGGAAACACGCTGACCATTGTCACAGAGGGGCCGCACGATATGATTGTCAAAATCAATGATCTGCGGGAGATTGTCATTTGTGCCGATCCGCCCGAGACCGATGTACCGGCGTCGGAGGGCAGCGGAATTTATAACGTTGCCGCGCAGTACGGTGCGGACACCTCCGGCCGGGAGCTGGCCACCGCCGCGTTCTACAAAGCCATTCGGGATGCCGCCGCAGCGGGAGGCGGAACCGTGTATGTCCCGAACGGGGTCTATCTGATCTCCAATCTGATTCTGCAGAGCAATGTCAGCCTGTATCTGGAGGCGGGCGCCTATCTGATGTGTACGGAGGATACCTCGGTACAGAGCGAAAGCGAACGGAAGACCACCGAGCACGGGCACACGGTGGATTACCCCATCAGCTGGATGTTTACCACAGCCAGCGGCTCGGAAAACATCCGCATTTACGGCCGCGGCACAATCGATGGCCGGGGCGCTCTGATGAAACAGCAGCATGGGTGGCTGATCAACCTGATACGCACCAACAAAACATCCGATTTTACGCTGGAAGGGGTTACGCTGAGGGACAGCAGCCATTGGGGCTGCATCATTTACGGGAGCACACAGGTCAGCATCCGCGGGACCAAGCATCTCAATCTGGTGAAGAATCTCAATGAGGACGACGGCATTGATATTTGCTCCTCCCGCAATGTGGAGGTGCTTGACACGCTGGTCATCTCGCAGGACGATCCCTATTCGGTCAAAAGCTATGCGGTTGGGGAGACCTCCGATGTCCGGTTTGAAGGCGGCCTGACATGGACCCGCTGTGCCGCCGCCAAGGTAGGGTACGGGCATGTGACCAATGTCAGCAACATTGTTTTCCGCAATATCACGGCGCACCGGTGCATGTTTGGCGTCAATATCACGCAGTATCAGGGCCAGGCCGATACGACCAATGTGACCTTCGAGAACATCACCGTCAACGGCTTTACACTGCTCTCCGACCATGATCGCGCCAGCTGGATTTTGATAGACTATCGGGATGAAAGCGCAGGCGGCAATGTGCGCGGGATCACGGTTTCGGATATCCGCATCCGTTCCCTGGAGCTGTTGGATGGTTACAGCGGGCGTGCGGACAACAATGTCATCAACAGCCTATCGGAGTCGGCCAATGTGGATGGTGTGATTCTGCGCAATATCACCATTGACGGGCAGCTTTGCCGCACCCTGGAGGAAATGGAGGTGACGCTCGGCGGCCCCTGCGGAAGCGTTGTTGTGGAAGCGGCATAAAAAAAGCCGCACACAGCGGGTATGCCATGTGCGGCGGCAGAATCCATGGATGGGAGCGGGAAGGGAGCTGCGGAGCAGGCGGCGGAACCGGAGAAAAGTCTTGTCCGGCCAATCCCGGCGGCCGTGTGTGGCCGCTCAATCCACCAGCTGCGGCGCTTTCGCGTATTGCGCAGGGGGAATGCCGACCATGTTCTTAAAGGCCGTCATAAAATAACTGACATTGTCAAATCCGCACAGCTCGGCGGTCTCCTTCACGCTTTTGCTCTCGAGCAGAAAGCACTTGGCGCGGGCGATGCGGGTTTCCATCACAAACTGGTGCACCGTGATGTTCAGGTATTTGCGGAAGTCCACGTTGAGCTTGTCCCGGTTTACAAAAAAGCGGGAGGCGAGATCCGGCAGTGAAATTTTTTGGTCGGCGTGCTCCACAATATACTGTACCACTGCGGGGAGATAGGAATGCTCGGCGGCGGTTACAATGGTGTTTTCGGGTCTGGCTTTCCGGGAAATGCGCACAACCAGCAGTGCCAGAATCAGGGATTTTTCGGCCGCTGCGGTTGCTTCGCTTTCCAATGCGCCGAGCAGCGGGAGCAGCTCCTCCAGCTCTTGGTCGGCGCAGCGGATCACGGTAGTGGAACAGGACGAAAAGGTATTCAGCGGAAACAGGCTGGGGTCAAACATTTCCATGATTTTTTCCCCAAAGTAAACCACATGCCGGTCGTATGTCTGATCCGGTTCCGCATATATCCGGTGCAGCGTATAGGGAGGATGAATCAGAATACACGGCCCGTCAATTTCACGCGGCTCCTGCATGGAGCAGAATGTCAGTCTGGAATTGCCGTGCTTGATCAGGATCTCTGTATTCGGGTGCAGGTGGGGAGAGAAGCGGTCGTGCCCCATGGAGCTTTTATGAAAGCAGAATACGCCCTGCACAAAATTCTCATAAAATCTGATTCCGATCGCCTCCTCTCCGCATCCGAAGGAATCCGTCCTGTTGTTTATTATACATCCAAATTCAAAAAAAGTCAATACAAACCGTCTGATTGCCAGACATGGCATGGAAAGGAGAAGCAACATGAAACGATTGCTGCAAGGAATTTGCGGCTGTATGGCGGTGTGCCTGCTGCTCGGCAGCTTGGCTGCCTGCTCCGAAAAGGAGCCCGTACAAACGGTTGACACATCGGAGAGCAACGGGAGTAACACCAATTCCCCGACCGAGGACACCCGGCCGGACGATCTGCCGGACGACCTGGACTTCAATGACGAGACCATCACCATTGCCTGCCGCGGCGGCCTGCGGTGGGAGGCCGAGCTGATTGCCGCCGAGGACAGTCAATCCACCGTGGACCGCTCCGTTTACAGCCGCAATCAGGCAGTGGAGCAGCGGCTGCACGTGCTGCTCGATGTGATCCCCGGCGATACCTCTCAGGATATTTTTATGCAGAATGTCTCGATTCAGATCCGTTCGGGCATCGATGAATATGACATCATTGCCGGCGCCCAGTTCCTGGCCGTGCAAGGGGTTCTGGAGAGTCTGTATCTGGATCTTTCCGGCGCCGAATATCTGGATTTTGAGAAGCCGTATTGGAATGACAGCTACATGGATACCCTGAGCATGAAAAGCGGAAAGCGCTATTGTCTGGCCGGCGATCTCGCGCTTTCAATGATCGGCTGGACGACCTGCGTGTATTTCAATAAGCCGCTTTACAACAATGCACGCGGAGACGGCGGCGCTGCGGACGCGCTCTATCAGACCGTGCTGGACGGTGACTGGACCTTTGAGCTGTTTGCCGAGCTGGTGAAATCCTGTGCCACCCTGGACGAATCCGGTGAGAACGGAATCTATGGGCTTTATGTGGATACCAACTCGACTACCGACCGGATTACCCTTTCCGCGGGCATGCGGTTTTCGGAGGTAACCGGTACCGGGGAGGTCCGTGTAACCATGTACAACGATACCATGCTCGCCTTTGTGGACGCCATCAAGGACCTGTATTTTGAAAACGAGGGAACGAACGTATATGCGGCCGACATTCAGTACGAGCCGTTTATCGGCGGCGAATCGGTGTTTGTCGTCGGAACCCTGAATGCGGCGGTTTACTATTTCTCCAGCATGGAAGATGATTACGGAATCATTCCGTTCCCGAAATTTGAAAAGGAAATGGAATACAGCGCCTCGGTTCAGGATAATGTTGCGCTGTATATGGTGCCGCGCACGGTGGCGGAGGACCGGCGGGAGGCTGTGTATGCCACATTGGAGTGCATGGCTTCCGAAAGCAGCACAACCGTGCTGCCGGCCTTCTATGAATCGGCGCTCAAGGGACGTTATACAAAGGATCCGATCTCCGCGCAGATGGTGGATATCATTCACGATGCCGCCTGTACCGATTTTGTATACGTTTATTCCTACAGCCTGAGCAAGCTCGGCACCATTATGCGTGCCATCATGTCGGACCCCGCCTCCAATTTCACATCTCTGTACCGTGAGCGGTACGAGAGCGCATCCGAAATGCTGCGTCAGATCTCGGCATTTTATCTCAAATAACAAATCCGGAATCCATTTCAGATCAAACGGGAGGAGTATATGATGAAAACCTGCAAAAATTTGCTTGCCATACTGTTGACGCTTGCCTGCCTTGCCGCATATGCTCTGCTTCCGGTCTCTGCGGAACCGGCAGACGCAAATGGATTTTTTGCCGATCTGGAGACATGGGACGGCACGTCCGGGCAGGGAAAGCCGGCACAGGGCGGTACCTTCCGCATCTTCGGGGACGGAGGATACTCGCTCGGCGCCACTGCCGACGGAGGAAAGTACATCCGCCGCTCGTCGGCCGCCGCCACCTATATTCCGCTCACATTGGAGCGGCTTCCGGGCAAGACCCATGTGGTTTCCGTCGATTTTATGTACGAGACGCTTGGTGAAGTGGAGAAGGCATCTGACCCGGCCGTCACGCTGATACAACTGATCGGCAATGCGACCTCCGGCTCCACAGGGGAAAGCGCAAAGGACTGGTTCAATGTTATGAACGCCGCTTCGGACGGTTCGCTTTATGCCTATTCGGGCAGCAACCGTTCGTCGGCACAGAAGGAAATCATTTACACCATGCAGGCCGGAGAGTGGTATACGGTGGCGCTGTATCTGGATATGCAATCCGGCAATTATCTGGTGTCGGTCAACGGCGAGGTGCTACCGGTTCTGCTGAATGTATTTGCCTCGGCTACGGCAATGGCGGACGCTTCCGTGGCGGATGTCAATGAATTCCGGATCGGAGAGGCCAAGGCTGCGGTGAACGGAACGGTTCACACTTACGGTCTGGATAACATCCGCATTCAAAGCGGGGACGTGACCGAGCTGACCGACAGCCGCATACGCACCCTGCCGGGGGCTTCGGCCCGCGTGAAGGCCGAGAGCGGCCTGCGGTTTCACACCGAGGTGGAAAGCGCCTTTTACGAGGAGTTTGCGGAGGCGTTCGGCGCGGAGAATGTCCGCTTCGGTACGGTCATCGCTCCAAACGCCTATGCACAGGCGGCAGGCGGTGCAAGGATGCATCAGCTCGATGCGCTGGGGCATCCGGTCAATTATCTCAATATCCCCGTTTCCGCATGGTACGCCGAGGGGAGCGGGAGCAATACGTTTGTCGGCTCTGTGACCGATATTCTGGAGAACCACTATACCCTGGAGTATTGCGCGGTCGGTTACTGTGAGGTGCATATCGGCGGAACTGCTTACCGCTTCTATTCCTCTGCCGTTTCCGTGCACCATGTGCGGGAAATTGCCGGCATGGCGGTGGCCGACCGATCCGAAGATCCGGCGGACGGATATGCGCATTACATTGACGACGGTCACGCAAACGGTGCATACAGCCCATACACAACCGAGCAGATGGCCATTCTGAAACAGTTTTTATCGGATTGAGGAGGATGCAAGCAATGAAAAAGCAATATCAAGCCCCGATTGGCTGGATCATCGGGAGAGACAGCACGGATCTGTTGACCGACTCACTGTTGGGCAGCGACCCGTACGCACCCGACCTGGAGTGGGAGGGACTCTGAATCAGGCAGGCGGGAGTCAGACGGCTCCCGCCGTATGTCGTGTATCCGGATCGGCAGGCAATCCGGCACAATGCGCAACGGCAGGCGAGGCGGAGATGCCGGCGCATGCGGCCGGGCTTTGCGATATATGACGGCTTTCGGATGCGTCTGCCGATACGGCTGTCAACCGTTGTATTGCAGGGTGCTGCCTTTACAACATATGGATGAAAGTATGGAAAACATGCCAATTGGGAGGGCGAATATGGAGCTGCATGAAATTCCGTTCAAACGGAGATTTTCCGTAAACCTGTACCGGAACCTTGAGCTGAAAATGGGGGAGATGAGCTTGTATAAGGATTGGGTTCACACGGACCGAGGGGATCCTTATCCGGTGTTGGAACGCATCGGGAGCCCGGAGGAAAGCATTGCACGGAACCGGTACACCGTGCAGGCCGGGCAGGGAGGCAGTGTGCGCCGTTTGTTGGGCAGCTATTTCCCGTGGAACAGCTATGAGCTGCGGCTCACGGATTTTTGCAACGCATCTGCCGGGCTGGTATTGGAGAGTGCGGTCGGGCGTTTTTCGGTGATCTTTGATTTCGCCGGGAACGTATGCGTGCAGGACGGCGAAGGCATGCGGCAATTCCCCGGAAGCAGGCCCGCCAAGGGGTGGACCGTTGCCTTTCACGGCACGGCGGTCAGTATTTACCGGCAATGTGACGCCGCCGATGAGTTGGTGGCGGATGTCGGGTCGGATTTGCTGTCGGCTCTGCGGCGGGAGGAGCTTTTCCGTTCGGCAACCGTCTCGCTGTGGATCGCCGTGCAGCCGGGCGGGCTTTGCCGGCTGCATATGGTGCGCTGGTTTCTGTCGGTCGGTATCAGTCAGGCCGATCTCAAGCCGATCCGCTATGAGGACGGTACCCCGATGCTGCAAAACGGGCGCCTGTATCTGACGGTTTCCTCCCGGTGCGAGTCCGGCTGCTTCCAGTCGGTGCTTTCATGGGCGCCCACCGCCTGTGATTTCCGGCTGGAGGGAGCTCTGTTCTTTGACAGTGGGGACGGGCTATGGTGCCCGGATGTGGCGTCTTCTATTCTGTATGACCGCAACAGCCGAAAATGGCTGCTTTGGGTCTGCTCGTTTTCCCACGGTCATGTCCTTGGGCACGCCGAGCTGTAGGCCGACCCACGCTTTGGCATACAGGTTGTGGATATTCGGTTGATGAAATCACAGGCGCAGGCAGGCAGCACCGCTTTTTATGCCGTTGAGAACGATGAGGATCCGGACCTGATTCTGGTGAACGGCATTTGGCATCTGGCAATCTGCCGTGTCGGGACCGATGGAAAGTACCATTATCATCATTTCATATCCGAAAGCGGCCCGTTTGACGGCTTCCGTTTTGTGGATCAAACCCCGGGAGGGGAAAAAACCGGCGGCATGTTTGTGCGCTTCGGGGATCGGGTCTGCTTCGTCTGCGGCTCTGATTTCAAACGGCGCGCCGTGTATGATGTCTATCCGCTCTCGGATTTTACGCACTGCGAGCATTTGCAGTGCAATTACGATGACGGAGGCTTCCGCGGCTGGGGAACCGTCATGGAGCTGCCCTGCGGCACCCGCCGGTGCTGTGTGTGGCTGACCTTTGACCGCCACAACGGCAGCGCATGGAACTGGAGCTACGGCAATCTGTACGTATACGATTCCGGCACCTTTCCGCTGCTTACCTGAGCCGGTGCGCAGTGCACCTCCCGGTGGTCGGTGGCAGCTTCTGCGTTGTGTCTGAAAAATGCCCGTAGGGCCTCAAAGCAATTGCAGCGGCAATTTTCTGCAGCAGGCAATGCCGGTTTTGCTTCGGCACGCAGAAAAGGGGAACGATCGGTTGACCGCGCGCGGTGCAGTGATTTGGCTGCTGGGAGACCACTGCATCGCCGCCGGCGGATCAACAAAAAAGAGCGGCGATTGCCAGCCTATGGGGAGGGGAAACGGTATCTCCCCTGCCGATGGCAATGCCGCGCGAATTATTGACATTTACATTGATAAGATAAAGGGCTGTTCACTGACGCGAACAGCCCTCAGACTGTAGACCAAAGCAACGACTTTCGTCAGTTTAGCTAAAGTTTTCGCCAATGCGCAACGCGCATTTCCTTTTCTCAAAATGGCGGCAGGTGGCAAAGCCACCGGGAATTTTTGCTATGCAAAAAGTTCCCACGGATCCAACGCCGTGGGGCGTTGTGTCGCAAGGCACCAGAGGTGCCGGAAATTCTGCTTCGCAGAAGTTTCCCCCGCAGACGGCGAAATCTCCCCATTGGCGGCGAACTCGCGAAGCGATTCACGGATTCGCTTGCAAATCCTTTTCTTCTTTTGGCAAACTCTGCGAAGCAGATTTGCGGCTGAGAAAAATTCCGTAAAACGGAATTTCGCGAAGCCTTTGCTTCTTTCTTTGCGCCTACATGCTCAAAGAAAAAGCGGACGAACGCTTTTGCGCAATTTTTATTTGATGCACCTTTTGTCTACAACCTGAGGGCTGCTTGGAGCGGCGGGATCAGCCGTTTGTGCGCGACAGCTCCCGCAGGGTCAGCATCACGTTGTTTCCGCCTCTGCCGAAATAGTCGTGAAGCTGTTTATACTCCTGATACAGCCGGTTGTATACGGTGTGGTGCGCAGGAATGGGGCGGTAGGTGCGCGGCGACGGCCGCGAGAGGCGCTGCGCCGCCTCCTGCAGGTTCGGAAAGACACCGGCCGCCACCGCGGCGTACATGGCGCTGCCCAGTGCCGCGGCCTGCACGGCTCCGGCAACGCGCAGCTCCCGGCCGGTGACGTCGGCGTAGATCTGCATGGTCATTTCATCCTTTTGCGCAATGCCGCCTCCGGCCACAATGCTGTGAATCGGAACGCCGTTCTGTTCAAAGTTCTCCAGAATGATCCGGGTCCCGTAGGCCGTAGCCTCGATCCATGCCCGGTAAATTTCCTCGGGGCGGGTGTTCAGGGTCAGGCCGAGCAGCATCCCGCTCAGGTCGGCGTTCATCAGCACATTGCGGTTGCCGTTGAGCCAGTCCAGCGCCAGCAGGCCGCTCTGTCCGGGCCTGAGCGACATGGCGCGTTCGCGCAGCAGCTTGTGTATGCTGATGCCTCTGCGCGCTGCCTCCTCGGTATCCCGCCCGGGGACCTGATGGGTCACGCACCAATCGAAAATATCGCCGACGCCGGATTGCCCGGCCTCATATGTAGCATATCCCGGAATCACGCCGTCTCTGACATATCCGCAGATGCCCGGCACCAGGCGCTCGCTCCGGTTGTTGATAATATGGCAGGAGGAGGTGCCCATAATCATCATCAGCTCTCCCTCTCCTACAATGCCGAGCGCCGGCATGGCGGCGTGCCCGTCGATCTGCGGCAGTGCAAGCGGAGTCCCCTCCGGCAGGCCTGTGAGAGTGGCGCCTGTGCGGTTGAGAATGCCGGCTGTCTGATCCATTCCGCAAACCCGTTCCGAGAGCCGGGTTCCCACCAGCCCGTGCAGACCGGGGTGCAGCGCGGTGAAAAAGTCGTCGCCGGGGTATCCGATTCCGGCCCGCCAAAGCGCTTTGTAGCCGGCAAACGGAGCGCTGTGCGTCTCGTTGCCGGTCAGCACGCGGGAGAGCCAGTCGGCAGCTTCGGTGAAGCGGTCGGTTGCCTCGAACACAGCGGGGGCCTCCTCAAGAATTTCCAGAATTTTGGGCAGCGCCCACTCGGATGAAATTTTACTGCCGTAAACCGGCAGCCAATCCTCCCCTCGCTCGGCGGCCAGCCGGTTGATGCGGTCGGCCTGCGGCTGGGCCGCATGGTGCTTCCAGAGCTTCACATAGGCGTGCGGCTCCGCGGCAAAGCGCTCATGGAAGCAGAGCGGCGTGCCGTCGGCGTCAACCGGCATCCATGTGCAGGCCGTGAAATCAAATCCGATTCCGGCGACCTCCTCCGGGGAGGCACCTGCTTTTTGCAGGACGTCCGGAATGGTAGACGAGAGCACATCGAGATAATCCTGCGGGTGCTGGAGCGCATACTGCGCAGGCAGGGGCTTGCCGCACGGGAGGCGTTCGTCCATCACCCCGTGCGCATATTCCGAAACCGATTCTGCCAGCTCCCGCCCGTCCCGCGCATCCACGAGGATGCATCTGCCGGAGAGCGTTCCGAAGTCGATTCCGATGAGATAAGGCTTCTGCATATCCGATTTCCTTTCTGATGTATCCGGAATTCCGGTCATCGGAGCGGCTGCCGCGCGCCGGACCGGGTAGGGGGCGCGTTACCGCGCCGAATTGCGGATTTCGTTTGCCAGCTCGGCCATCTGATCCACGCAGGCGCGCTGATAGGCGGTGAGCTGACTGCTGTCCGCGCTGCGGGCCGTCCACTCCATCGGCACCCCTTCAAAGCGGTCAAGGTAGTACTTGGCACAGCAGGGGTAGGTCAGTGCCTCGATGGTTGCCGCAAGACCGAGAAAATCCTGCAGGAGGGATGCCTCGCGACTGTTCAGATCGCTCTTCAGCAGGCGAATATAGAGATCGGGGTGAAAATTTGCCATCACGCCGCAGTAGCCGTGCGCACCGTCCCGCATACATTGCAGCAGGGTTTGAGCGTTGGCATTGAAGATTTTCAGATGGCTGCCCCGGCAGATCTCCAGCCGCCGGCGGATCATGTCGGCGTCGCAGCAGGTGTCCTTGATGAAGTAAAAGCGTCCGTTCTCCACGCACCAGCGCAGCATGCGGTCGGTCAGCAGCCGCTTGTAGGGCTTGGGGCACTCATACATGCCCAGCGGCATGTCGGCCGGCAGCTTGGCGATCAGCCGCTCGGTGTCGGCAATCCACTGTTCGTCGGAGGTGTTTGCGATGTCCATCCGGTTGGTGATGAGAATCAGCGCATCCGGCCCCTCCGCGGCAATGGCGTTCAGCTCCCGCACCTGCTCGTCAAAGGTTTCTCCCACGTGTCCGGAGGCCACCACCATCATGCGCGGGCGCTCCGGCTCCTGTTCCGCCAGCCGCCTGACCTCGGCCATCACCGTGCGCAGCAGCTCCACCCGCTCCTCCAGCGAAAGATACAGGATTTCGCTGGATTGACAGTCGGCGAAAATACCGTCGCAGCCCTGTTTCCAGTACCAGTCCACCAGCGCTCTGGCACCATCCATGTCCACCTTGCCGTTTTTGTAGGGTGTCACCATTGTGGGGTATACGCCGAACCGTGCCTCAAAATTCATTGTTTCATCCTCCTGTTTTCCGCAAATGGCGCTTGACATGCTTCCTCATTTGTGATATGATTATAGCATGATTTTATCCATATTGCTATGATAATCTCATCCAAAAATATGAAAATATTATCATCAAGGAGCGTTGCGATGGATAACCGGGAACAAATTGTACACGGGGACGAGGGGCTGCCGATTGCCGTTTACGATGTCACGCCCGCACACATCCGCTACCACATGAATGTGCACTGGCACCCGGAGCATGAAATTCTGCATGTGCGCCGCGGGAGCCTTTGCCTCCGGCTCAACGATGTATGCTATGAGCTGCATGCGGGGGATGTGATGTTTTTGCCGGGTGGCGCCATACATTCGGGGGAGCCGGAGTGCTGCGACTACACCTGCGTGCTGGTCAATCTCCCGCTTCTGATGAAAACGGGAGACGCCTGCATGGAGCTGTGCGGCCGCATTCAGCAGGGGCTGCTGCGCATCTCCCCGAGGCCGGAGCGTGAGCGGGAGGCGCTGGCGCAGCTTTGCGGGCAGATGCTGGAGGCACACCGGGCGCAGGGCGTGGGCTATCCGTTCGCCATCAAGGGGCTGGTGTTCTGCTTCTTCGGCAGAATTCTGAACGGGGGACTGTACAGCGAGGGTGAATCGGGCGCGCGGCCGGCAGAGTCGGCTGCCGGAAAGATCAAGCCCGCCATTGCCTATATGGAGCGCAACTACGGCAGTGCCATCCGGCTCGAGGAGCTGGCCGGGCAGGCCGGCATGACTCCGAATCACTTTTGCCGGTGCTTCAAGGCGGCAACCGGGCTGACTCCGTTTTCCTACCTCACACGCTATCGGCTCTCCAAGGCGCAGTACGCCCTGCGGAGCACCGATCTGCCGGTCACGGGGGTTGCTCTGGATTGCGGCTTCAACGATGTGAGCCATTTTATCCGGCTGTTCCGGGAGAGCTGTGGTATGACGCCCCTGCAGTTCCGCAAATCGGAGCAGCTGCGGGAGCGGGCGGCGGTTGCCCGGCCGGAGGAGGAGCGGCAATGGCGCGGGGGCGTGGCAGTATACGAATGAAAAACATATTTCGCCGATTCCCGGAAATGTAGACTGCAATGTTGCCTACAAAAATGATCCGCTGATCATCAAGTCGTTGCATCTCAATCATTTTAAGCAGCCATGGATGAGACAAACAAGTGCCCCACACGAATCCTGAAACAGTGATTCGTGTGGGGGATGAGTTGATTTAAGGCAACACCGCACAATTCTGACTGCGCAAATCTGCCGTCAGATTTTTCGTCAAACAAACCAAATTGACGCAGGCAATAGTGGATCTATTGTCAAGGAAATTTGTGCAGTTTGGCGAAAAAGAT
>CALXUY010000022.1 GCA_944391805.1 uncultured Clostridia bacterium | reverse complement strand
TACCGCAAGCGCAAAAGCGATCTGGAAATTCTGCTCTCTCTGGGGCAGACCCGCGCCATGCTGCGCCGCGTTTTCCTCTGGGAGGGGCTGCTGCTTGCACTGTTCAGCGCGCTGGCCGTGCTGATCGCCTGTCCGCTGCTCACGCTTGCCGCCTATGGCGTGCTTGCCTTCAACGGCTTCCCGTTCGATTACTCCTCGTTTGATTTCATCTCCCTGTTCGCCGCCGTCGCCTTCTCGGTTCTCTGCGCGATGCTTTCGGCGCTGCTCAATGACCGCATCCTGTTTCCGCCCCGGAAGCAGTCGAAAAAGCCCGAAGCGCCGTCTGCGTCCGGCACGGCCCTTCCCGAACAGGTCTGACCCCACCGTCCGCGTGCGGCGCGGCCGCCGCGCCGCCGCTTCCCGCCGGGGTACCCCGGCAGAAAGGAGCTTTCATGCCGATTCTGGAAACCAATCAGGTCATCCGACAGTTCCGCCAATACGACCGGGTGGTCACTGCCGTCAACCGCGCGTCGGTCAGCATTGAGGATGGTGAGTTTGTCGCCATCATCGGCTCCTCCGGCTCGGGCAAAAGCACATTCATCAATCTGTGCGCAGGGCTGGATATGCCCAACTCAGGCAGCATCCGCATTCAGGGGCAGGACATCACCCAAATGAAGCCGGATCAGCTCTGCGCCTTCCGGGGAAAGTATATCGGATTTGTCTTTCAGTCCTGCCGTTTGGTGCCTTACCTGACCGCGCTGGAGAATATCACGCTGCCCCTCACTGCCGCCGACCGGAGCTTTGAACGGTATGAAGAACGGCTCAAGCTGCTGATTTCGAAGCTGGGACTTTCCGACCGGCTGCAGCACCTGCCCTCCGAGCTGTCGGGCGGACAGCAGCAGCGGGTGGCCATTGCGCGGGCACTGATCCACTATCCGCAGATTCTCTTTGCCGACGAGCCCACCGGCAACCTGGATCGGGAAAGCGCCAACGAGGTTCTGGATTTGCTGCTTTCGGTGCGTGCCGAGCTGAAGCAGACCCTGATTATCGTCACACACGACCCGCAAATTGCCGCCCGCGCCGACCGCATTCTGCGCATGGACAACGGCGTGCTCTCGGTCTGGCGGGGAGAACGGGCAAAATCCGGCTGACGGCATCGCAAATCCGGGGCGGAACCGCGCCGATGCTTCGGCGCCCGTGCATTTTGGAAACACCCGCCGTGCAATGCGCACGGAGCCGCCATACCGGAGCTGCTGTATACGAAAAAAACCGCTGCGGCACCGGAGACGCCACGCACAAAAGGAGCCGCCGATGGCGCGCGGAAGCCGTTTTCGGCGCACGGACCGACAAAAACCGCAACAGGCATCAAATCCCGCGCGGCGGGGTACACTGATTGGGAAAGGAGACCAACGTGTTCGGCTATATCAAACCGCTCACACCCGAGCTGCGCATCCGGGAGCACGAGTGCTACCGCGCCTACTACTGTGGGCTGTGCCGCGCGATGGGGAAATGCACCGGGCAATGCTCCCGCATGACGCTGAGCTATGACTTCGTCTTTCTCGCCGCTGTGCGCTGCTGGCTGGCAGGAGAGACTCCGGAGTTCAAAAAAATCCGCTGCCCTGCGCATCCGATCCGTCGGCGGCAGGCGGTGGAAACCTCCCCGCAGCTGGCCTATTGCGCCGATGTGTCGGCTCTCCTGACCTACCACAAATGCCGGGATGACCGGCTGGATGAGCGCGGCGCCAAAAAGCTGCGTGCCTGGCTTGCCATGCGGATGCTTTCCCGCGCCTACCGCAAGGCCAAGAGGCGGCACCCCGAGCTGGACCGCACCATCGGGCAGGAGCTGGAAAGACTGCAGGAATTTGAACGGAACGGCACCGAGCCGAGCGCCGACATTCCGGCCGGTATCTTCGGAGACCTGATGAAGGCGGTGTTCTCCGACGGGCTGGAGGGAGCACAGAAGCGAATTGCCGCCGAGCTGGGGCGAGCTGTGGGACGCTGGATTTACCTGGTGGACGCAGCCGACGACTTTGCGCAGGACAAGGAGAAGGGGCGCTTCAACCCTTATCTGCGCCTGCTGGGTGAGGCGCCGACCCCGGACGACTGGGAGCTGGTGCGCACCGGGCTGACCGCCATTCTGTGCGAGGGCGAACGCGCCTTCCTGCTCATGGATCCGCCCCCCTGCCCCGAACTGAAGGAAATTCTTGCGAACATCCTGTATCTGGGTCTGCCCGCCGTTGCCAAAAGCCGTGTGGGAGCCGAGCCGCAAAACAAACCGTCCAAAAAGGAGACCATACATGAATAACCCGTATCAGGTGCTGGGGGTTTCCCCAGATGCCAGCGACGAAGAGATCAAACAGGCATACCGGGATCTTGCCCGCAAATATCACCCGGACAAATACCGCGACAGCGAGCTTGCCGACCTTGCGAGCGAAAAAATGAAGGAAATCAACGCCGCGTATGAGGAAATTCAGAAGCTGCGCAGCATGAACGGCAAGGGGAACGCGTCGGGTGCGGCCGGGGGCGGCAGCGGGGCCGGCCGGCAGAACACCAGCTCCGAGGACGCGGCCATGTTCGCGCAGATACGGGTGCTCATCAACCAGAACGAGATCCGGGAGGCCGAGCGGCTGCTGTATTCCATGTCCGAGCGCTCGCACAATGCCGAGTGGTTTTTTCTCAACGGCTGCGTGCTGCTGAAAAAAGGGTTTTATATGGACTCGCAGAAGATGTTTGAGCGCGCCTGCGCGATGGATCCCTATAACGCCGAGTACCGCGCGGCAAAGGAGCAGCTCCAGAACCAGGCCAACCAGTATGGCGGAGGCTACCGCACCGCCGAGCGCTCGGGCTACTGCTCGGGCTGCGACTGCTGCGCCAACCTGATCTGCGCCGACTGCTGCTGCGAATGCATGGGCGGCGATCTGATTCCCTGCTGCTGACCGGGGGCAATCCATCATGCGTTCTCAACAGCAAAAGCGAACCAGAATGCTCACCGCCAGCGCCATGCTTGCGGCGCTTGGCGCCATTCTGCTCGGAATCGGTTCCTTTGTGGAGGTGCTCGACCTGACCACCGCCGCGCTGGCCTCCATCCTCTGCATCTGGGCGGTAATCGAGCTTGGGGGGGCCTACCCCTGGATGATCTGGGCAGTGACCTCCCTGCTCGGCCTGCTCCTGCTGCCACAGAAATCTCCGGCGGTGTTCTACCTGTTCATCGGCTGCTATCCCATGATCAAGGAAAAGCTCGAAAAGCTGCCCCGCGTTCCCTGCATCCTGCTGAAGCTGGCAGTGCTGCATGTGATGATGGTGCTGGCATGGCTGGTGATGCGGCTGTTCTTCCCCGCCGATGCGCAGCTCGGCTTTGGCTGGATACTGCTCGGGCTTTATGTGCTCGGGCTGGCGGCCTTTGTGATCTATGATTTTGCGCTGACGCGGCTCATCACCTTTTACCTGCGCCGTCTGCGCGGGCGTTTGGGAATGAAGAAGAAATAGGCTTCCCATGCGCTCCGGCCCATGCCATGACACATTGGATATTTTGATGACTCCGGGCAGCCGCCGCCAGCGGCTGCTTTTCTGTCATTTTCCGGCGGGAAGCTCCCGCTTCCCGCCGTATGATCGTCGGCAAACCTACAAACTTAATCATAAAATTGCGGCTACCTCTTGCATTCCGGCGGCTTGTCTGCTATAATAGTGAAAGAGAATGTGCAGAAAGGTTGATTGACAAATGAGTGAAAAGCTGTCCACACAGCCCTATAAGGGCACACGGGACTTTTACCCGCAGGAGATGCGCCTGCGAAACTGGTTTTTCGGCGTCATCCGCCGCGTGCTCGAGGCCTCGGCCTTTGAGGAATACAACGGCCCGATGCTCGAATCGCTCTCACTTTACGCCGCCAAAAGCGGAGAGGAGATCGCAAACGAGCAGACCTATCACTTCTCCGACCGCGCGGGTCGGGAGCTGGCTATCCGGCCCGAGATGACCCCCAGTGTGGCGCGCATGGTGGCCGGGAAAATCGGGGAGCTGAGCTTTCCGCTCCGGTGGTTTTCGATTCCCAACATGTACCGCTATGAAAAGCCGCAGAGAGGCCGGCTGCGGGAGTTCTGGCAGATCAATGTGGACATCTTCGGCTGCGACACCTACGAGGCCGACCTCGAGTGTATCTCCAGCGCCATCCGCCTGCTGCGCGCCTTCGGAGCCGACGAATCGATGTTCACGGTGCACATCAGCAACCGCCGCTTTTTCAACGACGCGGTTGCCGCCATTGCCGGAACCGACGCCGAGGGCTGCCGCAGAATTTCCAAGGTGATTGACAAGCGCAACAAAATTCCGCGTGAAGTCTATGTGCAGGAGCTGACCGCACTGGGGCTGAACGATGCGCAGATTGCGCGGCTGGATGCGCTCTATGCCATGGATGTGACCGAGGCCGCGGCGGTATGCCCGGATTCGGCCGGGGCCTCCGAGCTGCTCCAGCTCTTCGACATGCTCGGCAAAACCGGGCTGACTCGCTACTGCTGCTTCGATTTCGGCATTATCCGGGGGCTGGACTATTACACCGGCACCGTGTTTGAGGTATACGACAACGCGCCCGAGAACAACCGCGCCATGTTCGGCGGGGGCAGATACGACAACCTTGTGGGGCTGTTTGTGAACAACGCAAAGATCTCCGGCGTGGGCTACGGCATGGGCGACGTGACGCTGGAGAACTTTCTGCAAACGCACGGGCTGGTGCCCGAGGCCTTCGGCGCTTCCTGCCGTGTGCTCATCACCCGATTCGACGATGTGCCCTATGAGACCTACCTCGCCCTGCTGGACAGGCTGCATGAGGCCGGGCTGACCGCCTCGGTCTACCTGGGCAGCAAAAAGTTCGGCAAGCAGCTCGACTACGCCGTCCGGAACGGGTACACCCACACGGTAACGATCGGCGGCGACGAGGCCGCACGCGGCGTGCTGCGGCTGAAAAATCTTGCCACCCGCGAGGAGACGGAAATGGCGGCCGACGACATGCTGCGGGTGCTGCTGGCAGACAGCGTGAGCGACGCAACCGCTGCGGACTGACCGACAGATAAGCACCGGACAAGCCAACCGCCGGGCAACCGGCTCCCTGTCCGCGCGGGCCGGCAGCAACCGGGCGGAACGGGCACAAAGCGCACCGGTACAATCTGCTTCCTCCGGTTGGCGGGCAACCGTGCGTGAGAAAATCCGCGCAAGGGCGTACGGCTGAAAACGTCTGCGGTCCTGCGTAAACCGGCTCCCATTCATCATCCCAGCCGAACCGACCTGAAAGGAGACATTGCAATGCAGAAATTCACAATTCCGTCCGGAGACAGGAAAACCGCGCTGGCCTGCTACCGCACGGAATGCGAAAAGCCCCGGGCGATGGTGCAGATTTCACACGGCATGTGCGAATACTTCCTGCGCTACACCGGATTTGCCGAATATCTCTCCGGCCTTGGCTTTCTGGTGTTCGGTCACGACCACCTCGGGCACGGGCACACCGCGCCGGACGCCGCCTCTCTCGGCTTCACCGTGTCGGGCGGGGGCGCCGATTGCCTGGTCGAGGATGTCTACAGCCTCTCGCTGCACATGAAACGGGAATACCCCGATCTGCCCCTGATTCTGTTCGGGCACAGCATGGGCTCCTTCATCGCCCGCGAGACGCTCGCCCGCCACGGCGGTGCCTACCGCGCGGCGGTCATCTGCGGGACCGGCGGACCCGAAATGCCTGCCGGTGCGGGACGGGCGCTTGCGCGCCTGATCATGCTGTTCCGGGGAGAGCATTACCGCTCCCGTCTGCTCAAGAACATCGCCTTCGCCGGATACAACAAAAAATACGATGCCCCCGCGACCGATGTCGACTGGCTGACCCGTGACCCCGAGGTGGTGCGCCGGTATCTCGATGACCCGCTCTGCAACTTCACCTTTACGGTCAGAGCATACGACGATCTGTTCACACTCGTCGGCTGGGTCTCCCGCCGGGATTGGGCCTCCCGGCTGCCGAAAGGGCTGCCGGTGCTGGTGACGAGCGGCGACATGGACCCGGTCGGCGGCTGGGGCAAGGGGGTGCGCAGCGTGGCCGACCGCCTGCGCGAGGCCGGGCTGGAGGTCACGCTCCGGCTCTGGCCCGGAATGCGGCATGAAATTCTGAACGAAACCGAACACGAACAGGTGTGGAAAGAGATCGGACAATGGATGCAGGAATGGACGCGATAAACCGGCTCCGCTCAACCCGAGGGCGGATTCTCGGTGTGGATTTCGGGGATGTGCGGACCGGGCTGGCACTCTCCGACCCGAGCAGGCTGCTGGCCTCGGGCATCGGAACCGTCAGCCCGGGCGGGCTGGAAAAAACCGCGCAGAAGGTGGCGGAAATTGCCATGGAGCGGCAGGTGAGCGCCGCCGTGGTGGGGCTGCCCCGCAACATGGACGGCTCCGAGGGCTTCCGCGCGCAGCGCTGCGGGGAGTTTGCCGCGCGCCTGGAGGAGCTGCTGCCCGGCGTGCCCGTGGTGATGATGGATGAACGGCTCACCACTGTGGGCGCCTCCCGCTATCTCAATGAAACCAACACCCGGGGGGCCAAGCGCAAGGGGGTGCTGGATACCCTTTCGGCGCAGATCATTTTGCAGAATATGCTGGACCGTCTGCGCGGCACCGGGGGAACCGTATGAAGCGTGCGGAACACCCCTCCCTTCAGCTCCCTCCCAGAATCGCCGCCATTCACGACCTCTCGTGCCTGGGCCGCTGTGCGCTGACCGTGATCATGCCCACGCTCTCGGTGATGGGCTTTCAGGTCATCCCGGTGCCAACCGCCCTGCTCTCCACGCACACCGGCGGCTTTACCGATCTGCACTTCCGGGACCTGACCGACGACATGGAGGGCATTGCCGCGCACTTTTCCCGCCTCGGCACCTCCTTCCGTTCGATCTACACCGGGTTTCTCGGCAGCGCGAGGCAGATTGAAACCGTCGGGCGCTTTCTCGAAGCCTTCGGCTCACGGCCGGACGGGAGCGGCCGCCCCCCGCTGGTGCTGGTCGACCCGGTGATGGGAGACGACGGGACGCTCTACTCCACCTACACCCCCGCGCTGGCAGACGGCATCCGCGCGCTCTGCACACATGCGGGCGTGATCACCCCCAATCTCACCGAGGCCTGTTTTCTGACCGGAGAGCCGTACCGGGAAACGATGGAGCTGGCCGAGGCCGATGCGCTGGCCTACGCCAACCGGCTGCTGGACGCATTGAACGCACTGCGGGAAAGCGGCACGGGTCAAATTGTGATCACCGGTCTGCGGCTGCCGGACGGCACGGTGGCCAATCTCGGGCAGGAGTCCGACGGCTCCCGCTTTGTGGTGCGCCGGGAGGAATGCGGCTGCTCCTATCCCGGCACAGGCGACATCTTTGCATCGGTACTGCTGGGCAAGCTGCTGGGCGGTGCCTCCTTCCGGGAGGCCTGCGACGCGGCCGCCGGCTTTGTCGCGCTACTGATCCGCCGGTCCTGCCTGTTGCCCGGGCCGGTGCGCGAGGGCGTGGCGCTCGAGCCGGAGCTGTGGCGTCTGGCCCCGCCCCATTCCATACAGAAAGGATTGTGAACCATGGCAAGATTCAAAGCCGCCCGCATCATCGGGGGTACGCTCAAGCTCCTGTTTACCGCAGTCATCGCACTGATCTGCGGCATTCTGATCTGGCGGGTCTTTTTCTCCACCAAGGTACCGGGTTCGGTGGACGCGCTCCTGCCAAATGCGACGCTGCACAGCGCCTATCTGCAATACGGCGACGACCTCACCCTGCGCTATCAGGAGCAGGCCTCCATCACCCGCGGCGAGAGCAACGCCGGTTACTTTTCGGTGGTTTCCTGCGTGTTTATTCCCGAAGCCGAGCAGGTGCAGCTTGTGTTCCGATACAACAACGGGACCATTGATCATCTGGCCGAGGACTACCACCTCGAAACCGTACCCGACAAATCCGAGCATCTCTTTGACGTGACGCTGGTGCGCACCACCGACCTGACGCCGGACGACGCCTCGGACAACACCGACGCCTCCACGCTTGCCAAGGAGCGTTTTCAGCCCACCGACTCGCTGCGGGATGAAACCCTGCTCTACACCTACTACCGCTATGTGTTCGACGGTGTGACCGTGGAGGACCTGACCGACGGGATTTTTGTGGACGTCTATTATACCGGCGCCGTTGACTACAGCCGGACTGCCTACGGCACCCTCTGCATCTACAGCACCGACCAGGATTGGGAGGAATACAAAACCTCCCGGGCCGATCGCCGCGCACTCGAGCAGGAGGATTGAGCTACCGATACTATGGCAATTCCGCGTGGCTCCGGCGGTTGCCGGAGGCCGCGCGTTCAGACTGTAGACAAAAGGCGCATCGAATCAAAATTGTACAAAAACGTTTGTCCGCTTTTTCTTTGAGCATGTAGGCGCAAAGAAAAAGCAAAGGCTTCGCGAAATTCCGTTTTACGGAATTTTTCTCAGCCGCAAATCTGCTTCGCAGAGTTTGCCAAAGAAGAAAAGGATTTGTTCCAAATCCGCGAATCGCTTCGCGAGTTCGCCGCCGTATAGGAATTTCGCCCTCTGCGGAGGGAAACTTTTGCGCAGCAAAATTTCCGGCGGTTTACCGCCTTGCGAGAGAGGGCTCCGCGCCCTCGACCCCGGGAAACTTTTTGCGGAGCAAAAATTTCCGGCGGCTTGCCGCCTCAAACTCTTTGAAGAAAGTGAAACGTGCTGCGCACGTTGATCAAAACTTTCACCAAACTGACGAAAGCCGTTGCTTTGATATACAGTCTATCCACGCGGCTCCGGCGGTTGCCGGAGGCCGCGCGTTGACTGCTCTATACAGAATATTCTGACAGAAAAGAGGAAAAAGATCATGTTTCTTCCCTACACACACGAAAGCATCCGCCTGACCGGGCGCTGGGACACCTCCAACCCCGCATGCGCAACCGCTACCGCCACCGGCTCCTATCTCGAGTTCTGCTTTGACGGCGACATGGCGGTTGCCCGGTTTGACATTGACGCCAATCTGTCTCCCCTGCTCCACCTCTGGATACAGCTCGACGGCGGGGATATGGTGGAGGCCTCGGTGGACCGCTACATCCGCGTCCGCGCCTCCCGCGCGGGCCGACACATCTGCCGCATCATCTACAAGGGAGGCACCGAAGTGTCCGGCCGCTGGTACCAGCCGCTGCGGGGCAAGGTGACCTTTCTCGGCGTGCAGACCGACCGCCCGGCCGCCATTCCGGCAGACACCAGACCGGTCATCGAATTCATCGGCGATTCGATCACCGAAGGGGTGCTGATCGACACCGATTACCGCGAGGGCACCACCCATGCCTTTGAGCTGGACCAGCTCAACCGCTGCTATCAGGACGACGTTTGCGCCACCTACGCCTGGCTGACCGCCGAGGCGCTCAACCTGCGTCCGGTATTCATGGGCTACGGCGCAGTCGGGGTCACCCGGGTCGGCTGCTCCCGCGTTCCCGCGGCGCCGGCCGCTTTCCCCTATAACTTCGACGGCTCCCCGATTACATATGCCCCCGGCGACTTTGTGGTCATCAATCACGGCGCCAACGACCGGGGCGCAACCCCGGAACGGTATCAGCAGGCCTATGCCGAGCTGCTAGATCTGGTGCGGGAGCGGAACCCGAAGGCGGTTGTGGTCGCGCTTTCGGCCTTTTGCGGCGGGCAGCGGCAGGCGCTGGAGGAGCTGGTGGAGCGCTATAACCGGGAACGCGGAGCCAACGTGCATTTTGTCAACGGCTCGGAGTGGATTCCCCCGGAACCGCTGCACCCGATGCGGGACGGTCACCGGACGGTTGCAAAGCAGCTTGCTCCGATTCTGCGTGAAATTTTCGGGCTGCCGGCCGTGTCCGCGGACAAATGAAAGCCTTTCTCTGCACCGGGGGCGCGGTATTCCCGGACGGAATTTCCGAGCGGCCGGGCGCGGATGATCTGATTCTCGCAGCCGACGCGGGATTCCGGACCGCGCAGCACCTCGGGCTACGCCCGGCAATTGTGCTGGGAGATTTTGATTCGCTCGGCAGCGTGCCCGAGCTGCCGGAGGGAACTGAGCTGATCCGGGTACCGGCTGAAAAGAATCTGACCGATACACAGCTTGGCGTGCAGATCGCGCTCGATCGGGGCGCGCAGGCCGTAACCATTGTCGGCGGACTGGGCGGGAGACTGGATCACACGCTTTCCAATCTCGCCATTCTCGAGGATTTATGGGAGAAAAAAATTCCCGCCGTGATCACCGACGGAAAAAACCGCGCCCGTTTTCTGCGCAGCAACAGCCTGCTGCTGCTCCGGGAGCCGCAGTTCCGCTATTTTTCTCTGATCTCGGCCGACCCCACGGTGCGCGGCGTCACGCTGGAGGGCTGCAAATATCCGCTCCGCAACGCAAAGCTCACCCGCAGGCTGCATTTTGCGGTTTCCAACGAAATCAGCGGCAACTGCGCGCTCATTTCGGTGCGCCGCGGCGGTGTGTGGATCATCGAAAGCAGCGATTGATGGCAAAGTGCACATGCACAGAAAACGGCACAAAACATCTGACGTGCAGAGCGCCGCAGGCGGCGCACAGTCAGAATGGTGCTTGCCTTAAAAACAAACGGATGCGTATCCGAAAGTCGGATACGCATCCGTTTGCTATCTGATGAACCGGAAGCAAGCCGGTTCCGCTGATATGCGGCTTCTGCGCGGAGCGGTGGTGGAAGGCCATATTCCCGTAAAATCCGCCGCTCACGCATAGTCAAAAGAAATCGTTCCAGGAATAGATATCGCGGTCGCTGCCGTCGCCGCGATAGACCACATCCGAGACCTCAATGCTGCCCGTAAAGAACTCGGCCAGCACCGTCTCCCGCTCCAGCTCGGGGCAGAGATAGCGTCTCCTGACCGTCCCACGCTCCGC
>CALXUY010000021.1 GCA_944391805.1 uncultured Clostridia bacterium | reverse complement strand
GGCTGCCGTCGGTCTCGGACTCGCTTCGCTCGCCTCGCCCTCCGTCACCCGCAGGGCGTTGAATCTCCGTTCTATCTGAATTTGTTACTATTTTGAAAACTATTGCAACTTGCTATTGCAATTTGCGGTTGGTTTATTTTTCGGCTTCCACAGCCACAAATCCGCCCTTTTCGGCCGATTCAAACGCTGCCAGAATCACCTTGAGGTCGGTGCGCATCTGTCCGTAGGTCACAAGCTGCTCGCACTCGCCGCGAACCGCTCCGATAAAGTTGCGGTAGTAATCGTGCACATCCGCAGTCGGACGCGGGACGGTATAGCTCTTGGTGGTCAGCTCGTCGCGCGGCGCCATGGTCTTGGTCAGCCCCGCCGCCAGCTGCACCGGCAATACCTCATTCTCATGCCAATGCGTGCACTGCACCACCTGCGTCTCCTCTCTCCAGTCGCGCAGCAGCGCGGTCCCTTTCTCCGCGCGCAGATAAAAGCGGGGCATGGCGATGAAGTTGTAGGTTCCCATCTCCACAATGGCATGCTGCCCGCTCTTGAAGCGGAGAATCAACCGGAAGCCGTCGTCCACCTCCTGATTGGTGATGTGGTCCAGCGTGCAGAACACGCTCTCGAGATTCTCAAACCCGAAAATGCAGAGCATCTGGTCGATCAGATGAATGCCCCAGTCATAGAGCATTCCGCCGCCGTACCGCTTTTCTCCCCGCCAGTCGGAGGGGATCCCGCGGCTGCCGTGAATGCGGGACTCAATGTTGATGACACGCCCCAGCTCCCCGGAATCATAAATCTGCTTCATTGCAAGATAATCCACATCCCAGCGGCGGTTCTGATGCGTGGAAAAATGCACCCCGCTCTGCTTGGCCGCAGCAATCATACGGTCGAGCGACTCCAGCGTCAGCGCCACCGGCTTTTCGCAGATCACGTTTTTGCCCGCCTTCAGCGCGCGCACTACGACCTCCTCGTGCACGTCGTTCGGCACCGCAACCGTCACCAGCTCGACAGAACGGTCGGCCAACAGCTCCTCATATGAGGCATACGAGCGGATACCCCGACTCTCGGCCAGCTTGCCCCTCTCCTCCTTGATGTCATAAATTCCGGCCAGCTCGGCCACATCGCTTTTCAGCAGATGGTCGGCGTGCCAGCCCCCCATTCCGCCGTATCCGACGATTGCGGTTTTCATTTTTTTCTGACTCATAACAAAACCCATCCTTTTGCAAGTCTTTGATTGCCTACAGTATATACCATTTTCGCCTCATTTTCAAGACAGGAATTGAAAAAAAACAGACTTTTTTTGCTTTATGGAGCCGGATTCCGGGATTTCTGCGGAAAAATATTGCAAAGCTCTTGTCAGAACCGAAAAAATCCATTATAATATAGAGGTAATCCTGAATGATTTCGGAAAGGTTAGATACGTACAGATGCAATTATCCGAACGTCAGCGGCACATCCGCAATTTTTCCATCATCGCGCACATCGACCATGGCAAGTCCACACTGGCCGACCGCATTCTTGAGCTGACCCGCACCGTGGAAAAGCGGGATATGGAGGAGCAGCTCCTTGACAACATGGAGCTGGAGCGCGAACGCGGCATCACCATCAAGGCGCGCGCGGTCAAGCTCAACTACACCGCGCGAAACGGGGAGGAGTATATCTTCAACCTGATTGACACACCGGGACACGTGGACTTCAACTACGAGGTCTCCCGCTCTCTCAACGCCTGTGAGGGAGCGCTTCTGGTGGTGGACGCCACACAGGGAATTGAGGCGCAGACGCTGGCAAACGCCTATCTCGCAGTCGACGCCAATCTGGAAATTCTGCCGGTCATCAACAAAATCGATCTCCCCTCGGCCGACGTGCAGAAATGCCGGGACGAAATTGAGGAGGTCATCGGCATTCCGGCCGAGGACTGCCCCGCCGTGTCGGCCAAAACCGGGCAGAACGTGGAGGAGGTGCTGGAAGCCGTTGTCAGCAGCATTCCGGCGCCACAGGGGGATGAAAACGCCCCTCTCAAATGCCTGATTTTCGACTCCTATTACGACAGCTACCTCGGCGTGGTGGTCAATGTGCGGGTAGTGGACGGCCGTTTGCACGCAGGCGATCGCATTCAGCTCATGTCCACCGGCGCGCAGTTCGACGTGGTGGAAATCGGCACGCTGGAACCGTTCGGTCTGCAAAAATGCGAGTGTCTGGCGGCCGGAGAGGTGGGATATATCACGGCCTCAATCAAGAGTGTGGGGGACACCCGCGTGGGAGACACCGTGACGCTGGCAAGCAACCCCACGCCCACGCCCCTGCCCGGCTTCCGGGCGGTGCGTCCGATGGTGTACGCCGGCATTTACCCCGCCGACGGCGCACGCTACGGCGACCTGCGGGACGCACTGGAAAAGCTGCGGCTGAACGACGCGGCACTGCTGTTTGAGCCCGAAACCTCAGCGGCGCTTGGCTTCGGCTTTCGCTGCGGCTTTCTGGGGCTTTTGCACATGGAGATCATTGAGGAGCGGCTGGAGCGGGAATTCAACCTTGATCTCATCACCACCGCCCCCAGCGTGATTTACGAGATCAGGCTGAAAAACGGGGAAACCGTGCGCATCGACAACCCCTCCAACTATCCGTCCGCGGACCTGATTGACACGGCGTCCGAGCCGGTGGTGAAGGCCAACATCATCACGCCGGTGGACTATGTCGGAGGGCTGATGGAGCTGTGTCAGGACCGGCGCGGCGTGTTCAACGACATGAAGTATCTCGACACCACCCGTGTGGAGCTGCACTACGATCTTCCCCTCAATGAGATCATCTACGACTTTTTTGACGCGCTCAAGAGCCGCTCCCGCGGCTACGCCTCGCTCGACTACGAGCTGAAGGGTTATGTCCCCAGCCGGCTGGTCAAGCTGGATTTTCTGCTCAACGGCGAGCAGGTCGACGCGCTCTCCTTTATTGTTCACGAGGACAAGGCCTATGCCCGTGCGCGTAAAATTGCCGAAAAGCTCAAGGAAAACATCCCGCGCCAGCTTTTTGAGATTCCGATTCAGGCCGCCATCGGCTCCAAGATCATCGCCCGCGAAACCGTCAAGGCCATGCGCAAGGACGTGCTTGCCAAGTGCTACGGCGGCGACATCACGCGCAAGAAGAAGCTGCTCGAAAAGCAGAAGGAGGGAAAGAAAAAGATGCGCCAGCTCGGCTCGGTGCAAATCTCCCCCGAGGCCTTTATGGCCGTACTGCGCCTCGAGGACGACAACTGACAGCGGCCGCCGGCTCCCTCCGCGCACGTTGAAAAAGGATTTTGAAAATCAAAACGCTGTTTGAAGAAAAAATAAACGGATCCATATACAAACTGCTTCCGGGAGTCATTGAAAATGCCTTTATATAAGAAAATGTCCCGGGCGCTTGCTCGTTCGGTACTGTCCCGCCCCGTCCAGCGCCCGGCTTCGCTCCGATCTCCACACCCAAGTCCGGGCATACAGGAGAGCAGCCGCGCAAGTCCTGCGGAAATCCGAAAGCACGTCCGCCATGCCCCTGCGGCAGCGGGCGGTCAGCGATATGCTCCGCGCTGACCGCCCGCACACCAAGGCTACGGGTACCCCGTTGCCTGTTCTGCCGGAACCGGAAGCGCCATCTCAACCGAGATTCAGATATCGCAGAATCCCATTGTAAATCCCCCGGGCAAACAGCCTTGGGTTTTCGTACATGAGAATGGCGTCGCCCGGGTTGGTGATAAAGCCCATCTCGAGCAGCACTGCCGGCATTGTGGTGCGGCGGAGCACATAAAGACCGGGGCGGGCGAATACGCCGCGATCCCGCAGGCCCGTGGCCTCGGTGAGCGAGGTGACAATGTCCTGCGCCAGCCGGTAGGCCGGCGTATCGATTGCATAAACATAGGCCTCGGTACCGGAAGCATTGGCGATGCTGGAGGCGTTGGTATGCAGACTGATGAAATAATCGGCCCCCCAACTGTTGGCCTGCTGCACCCGGGCCTGCAGGCTGGTGGCGTTGGACGTGCCCAGCGACGTGGTGGGTGTGGGTCTGGATTCCAGCACCTCAAAATTTCCGTTCGCGCGCAGCAGGTCGCCCAATGCTTTCCCCACACGGTAGGTGATGTCCTGCTCCCGCAGCCCGTTCCCCTCGGCGCCTGCATTGGGGTTTTGCGGATTGTGCCCCTGATCGATGTAAATTTTAATTGCCATAGAATATGCATCCTCCCATGTCACTCCGGCGTTCCGGCTGCGGAACGCGCAGATGCAGTTTTATTGACAGCATATGCCGGACAGAGGCAATGCGTGCCGCGGAAGCGGTTGAAAGGAGACACAGATGAGTTCAGTCAAACGCCCGGCCGACGACCGGGAAAAAAACCGGGTGGAGGGAGGGACGCTCTATCTGGTCGCAACCCCGATCGGCAACCTCTCGGATCTTTCCGAGCGGGCGGTCAAGGTGCTCTCAGAGGTTGATCTGATCGCCGCGGAGGACACACGCAACTCCGCCCGGCTGCTCGCATACCTGGGCATCCGCAAGCCGATGCTCTCGTATTTTGAGCACAACCGGCGGGAGCGGGGAGAGGAGCTTGCCGCCCGGCTGCTTTCAGGCGAGAGCTGTGCGCTGATCACCGACGCGGGAACCCCCGCCATCAGCGACCCGGGAGAGGATCTGGTTGCACTCTGCGCCGCAAAGGGCATTCCGGTCAGCGCGGTGCCCGGGCCGGTGGCGTCAGTGGTAGCCCTGACTCTGTCAGGTCTGCCCACCGGGCGGTTCTGCTTTGAGGGCTTTCTTTCCACCGCCAAGGCCGCACGCCGCCAGCGTCTGGAGGAGCTGAAAAAGGAAACCCGCACCATGCTCTTTCACGAGGCGCCGCACAAACTCCGCGCCACACTGGCCGATCTTTCCGCGGCATTCGGCAAAGAGCGCCGCGTGTCTGTCTGCCGGGAGCTGACCAAGCTCAACGAGGAAGTTCTGCGCATGACGCTTGGGGAAGCCGCGGATTACTACGCCGAAACCGAGCCGCGGGGCGAATTTGTGCTGGTGGTCGAGGGAGCGCCCGCTCCGCGCACCGCTGAATGCTGGCAGGAGACCGACATCCCCGCCCATGTACAGCATTACATGGACGCGGGAATGGAGAAAAAGGAGGCGATCAAGCAGGTCGCCCGGGACCGGAATCTGCCAAAAAACGAGGTCTATCAGGCCATGCTCAAAGGGCGGGAAAGCGAACCATAAGCAAATGCTGCCATTGCTGCCTCTGCATATCCCCGCGCAAGCAATGTGCCCAAGCAAGCACCGCCAAAGATAAGGTATAATATTTTTCGCAAATTGAAAAAAGAGCAAAAAGATAGACATGTTCACTACACAATTCTTCTGACAATCTCAAAAAGTCATCTGTCCGAGCGAAGGCAGAGCATGTCTTTGCGGTCATCAAAGGGCAGTTCCGGTACCGAAAAAAGCGATGCCGAGGACTGCGGAAGCAGACGACCGCCAAACTGAATATGCTGTTCGCGCTGGCGAACTTGATTCTGGCTGACAGGCGTTGCCTGCCGGTCTGAATCCGTGCGCCTTTGCGTGAACAGAGACGGGGCTTTCTGTCCTTTTTGTCATCGTTCCGTTACGCAGAATTCGATTTCTGCTGTTTCGCGGTGTTGCCTTAAAGTTTTAATCTCGAATAGTGCAAAGATTTTTTGACTCGAATTGTCAAGTCAAGTGCAAAGATTTTTTGAAAAAAACTTCTTCAGGAGACCTCCAGCCCAGGGATTTACGTGGGCGCCTGTTCAAAAGAGAAGCGATCGCATCGGATGGCGTTGCCTTCCAGTTTCAATCGCCCGCTGATCTCTTCCGGAGACCAATAGGCAACTAACAGTTCACTGACTTTTCGGGCATAGTCCGGCTCTGACAACTTGTAATGTCTCACACAACGTTTCCGCCGTTCCCGGTATTGCTCCTCGGCTCTGATTGCACTGTATTCCTCTCTCGTTGCGGCATTCCGTCGGATCTCCCGGCTGATACTTGATGGCGACCGTCCCAGTTCTTTGGCTATTTCTGAATTTTTTTGCCCCTTTTTCAGCAGAACCAGTAGACTTTCTCTCTCTTTTGTGGTAAAATGTTTGTAGCAACTCATTGGATTTTCCTTTCTTGGTTTACTCGTCATTTACCATTATAAAGGTTTTTTCAGTGAGT
>CALXUY010000020.1 GCA_944391805.1 uncultured Clostridia bacterium | reverse complement strand
AGACGGCGAAATATCCCTTTCGGCGTCTCTTTTTGATAACTTTTTCTCTGCGCCCTCTTCTTGCAGAGAAAAAGTGGCTATAGCATTTGTACACTTTTTATTTCAACTGCCTTTTGTCTACAACCTGAGGCTTTCCTGCGGAAATCCACCGTGAGTTGCGCGGTGTTTCCTCAAAGTTCTTGGGGGTGTGAGGGAGCTTCTTTCAGGAAGTTCCCCCGCAGATGGGAGAGCAGCAATCACAACAATTTGAAAGGAATCGAATCATTCATGGAACAGGAAGAACGTGTGGAACAGCAGCCCGTGGAGGGCGTTTACGATGAGAGCCAGATTCAGGTGCTCGAGGGACTCGAGGCGGTGCGCAAGCGGCCGGGTATGTATATCGGCTCGACCTCGGCCCGCGGGCTGCATCATCTGGTTTATGAAATCGTGGACAATTCCATCGACGAGGCGTTGGCCGGGCGGTGCGACCGCATTGAGGTCAAGCTGCTGCCCGACGGCAGCGTGTCGGTACAGGATGACGGCCGGGGCATTCCCAGCGGCATCCACCCCAAAATGGGCATTCCGACGCTGGAGGTGGTTTACACGGTTCTGCACGCCGGAGGAAAGTTCGGCGGAGAGGGCTACAAGTACTCGGGAGGTCTGCACGGTGTGGGCGCTTCGGTGGTCAACGCGCTCTCGGAGTGGGTGGAGATTGACAACTGCCATGAGGGACGGCGATACACCGAACGGTTTGAGAGGGGCTTTGTGGCGCGTCCCTTCCGGGACGAGGGCCCTACCGACCGGCATGGTCTTTATGTCCGCTTCAAGCCCGATGCCGAAATTTTTGAGGAGACCGTGTTTGATTACGACACACTGCTCAAGCGTCTGCGTGAGCAGGCCTTCCTCAACGGGGGCGTGAACATCTCCCTGCGGGACGAAAGAGCGCCGCAGGAGGACGGTACCTACCGCGAGGATGATCTGAAATATGAAGGGGGCATCCGCTCGTTTGTCGAGCACATCAACGCGCAGAAGCACTGTGAGCTGATTCATCCCGACGTCATCTATATGCGGGCCGAAACCGAGGATCAGATTGCCGAGGTTGCCATGCAGTACAACGACAGCTATAACGAGGTGCTGCTGACCTTTGCCAACAACATCAACACCGCCGAAGGCGGAACGCATGAAATCGGCTTCAAAACCGCGCTGACAAAGGTGCTCAACGACTACGGCCGCAAATACGGCATTCTCAAGGACAGCGACAAGAATCTCAGCGGCGACGACGTGCGCGAGGGGCTTTCTGCCGTGGTGTCGGTCAAGCTGACCGAGGCGCAGTTCGAGGGGCAGACCAAGGGGAAGCTGGGCAACAGCGAAATGCGCACGTTTGTATACAATCTGGTCACCGAAAAACTGGCCGAGTATCTCGAGGAAAACCCGGCCGTTGGTAAGGCAATTCTCGAGAAGTCGCTTGCCGCCTTCCGTGCGCGGGAGGCCGCGAGAAAGGCGCGGGAGGCCACACGCCGCAAGGGGCTGCTGGAGGGCTCCACGCTGCCCGGCAAGCTGGCCGACTGCCAGGAGAAAAACGCCGAGTTCACCGAGCTGTATCTTGTGGAGGGAGACTCGGCAGGAGGCTCCGCCAAGCAGGGGAGAAACTCCCGTTTTCAGGCCATTCTGCCCCTGCGCGGCAAGGTGCTCAATGTGGAAAAGACGCGGTTGGACAAGGTGTATTCCAACCTGTCGCTTATCCCCATCATTCAGGCGCTGGGATGCGGCATCGGCGAGGAGTTTGACCCGGCTAAGCTGCGCTACGGAAAAATTATTATCATGGCCGACGCCGATGTAGACGGCTCGCACATCCGTATCCTGCTGCTGACCTTTTTCTTCCGCCACATGCGCCAACTGATTGACGACGGTCATATCTATTTTGCGCAGCCACCGCTTTACAAAATCTACCGCAAGGGAGCAAAATACGGCTCCGAGCGCTACGCCTACACCGACGAGCAGCGCGACGCCATCATCGCCGAAATGGGCGGAAACAACATTGAGGCCGAGCGCTACAAGGGTCTTGGAGAGATGGACCCCGAGCAGCTCTGGGAAACCACGATGGACCCCTCCTGCCGGACGATTCTGCGTGTGACGATTGAGGACGCCATCGCCTGCGACGAGCTGTTCTCTCTGCTCATGGGCGACAAGGTCGAGCCTCGCCGGCAGTTCATCGAGCAGAACGCCAAATTCGCGGAAAACCTCGACATTTAACGGGACACGGTCTTTGAGGCGCGGTTTTTTGTGGGGGACTTCTTGAAAGAAGCTCCCCCACACCCCCCAAGAACTTTGAAAAGGGGATGGGGACATGGCTGTTACTTTCTGCGGCGGAAAATCCGTTTCCGGTGATCCGGTTGTTGTTCTGGGGCGCGTTTGGGGATGCGTTTTTTGTGGGGGATTTCTTGAAAGAAGCTCCCCCACGCCCCCAAGAACTTGACCGGAATTGCATATGGCTTGGCTTCTGCAAAACCCTTTGTTGAAGGTTCTTGGGGGTGTCGGACCCTTCTTCCTCAAAGAAGGGTCTGACAAAAGCTGCCGTTTCGCATTCCACATCCCCCTGTTGAGGTTTTTTGAAAGGGGTTTGGGGACAACTTTTTGCAAAAAGGTTTCCCCAAAGATAAACAAAAAAATGAAAATATTCAAAAACAAATTTTTTATTGTATGCCTGTGCGTAGCGGTGGTGGTTGCCGGGCTCAGCTCCACCTTTGCGCTGATGGGATACCGGGCGCTGGCGCGGGACATTGTTGGAACCGTTGCAATGCCGGTGCGTCTGGTGTTTGCGGCGTTTTCAAACGCGGTGGACGGATTTTCAAAATATTTTCAGTCGGTCAGCACGCTGGAGGAGCAGAAGGAGGCGCTGGAGCAGGAAAATGCGGCGCTGCGAGAGCAGCTCGAACGCGCCGCGCTGCTGGAGCAGGAGAACGAGCGCCTGCGCGAATACCTCTCCATGAAGGCGGAAAACCCCGACTTTACATTTGAGCTGGCCCGTGTGATCGGGCGGGAGGCCGGAAACTACGTCACGGTGTTCACCCTTAACCGCGGCAGCGTGCATGGGATTGAACAGGATATGCCTGTTATTACCGAGGATGGGATTGTCGGATGCGTCACCGAGGTCGGTTTGACCTGGTGCAAGGTCTCCACCATTCTCGAGAGCGCGCGGTCGGTGGGGGTGTATTTGCCCCGCATCGGTGCGACCGGAATTCTGAGCGGGGATTACAGTATGCGGAACGACGGCCTGTGCCGCCTGACCTTTGTGGACGCAAATATCACAACCTCCGACGTGCAGGCCGGGGATGTGGTGCTCTCGAGCGGAATGGGCAGCGTATATCCCGCCGAGCTGAGGGTGGGAACGGTGGTATCGGTCGAGGTTGACCCTGCCAACCGGGCTTTGGTTGCCACCGTGCAGCCTTCCATCGATTTTTCGGACGCCGGGCTGGACAGCATGATGATTCTCACCGGCTTTGCATCCGAACAGGCTTGAGACATGTCACAAAAATACATTCGGGGCAGAGCCTCGCAAAACCGCATTCAGGCGGCAAAATATATTCTCACCGAGTGCGGGCTGTTTCTGGCGGTGATTCTGCTGCAAACCACGCTGCTGTCAAGGTACCGGATTCTCGGAGCAGTGCCCGATCTCTGCTATGTCACGCTGATTCTCGTCGCCTATTTCTGCGGAAAGGAGACAGGAGCCATCACAGGCATTGCCGCGGGCTTTGCGGTGGAAGCGCTGGGATCGGTCGGCATCTCTCTGCTGCCGGTGTTCTACCTGTTCTGCGGGTATGTGTGCGGTTATTTCACCCGGGCCATTGTTCCCCGCCGTTTTTCCGCCTTTGCCGCCGTGCTGGGCGTGGCGATTCCCGTGCGGGGATCCATCACCCTGATTTATATGTGCGTCACCTATCGCAGCGTCAACCTGCCGCAGCTATTGGTTCACAATATCCTGCCCGAAATGCTTGTCACTGCCCTGTTTGCCCTTCCCCTCTACTGGCCGGTCAAAAAAATCTGCGAGTGGCTGAATCGTTGAGGAGAAAAAAGCAACCGGGCGTCGCTTGGAACCGCCAGACCAAAGGTAAAACAGCCATACCCTGATCGACTTCTTTGGGGGAACATCGTTTTTTGCGGTACGGTTTCAAAAAGGCCGTTGGCACCGCTTGCGGCAGGTTATAGGATGAACAGTTCCCCCACAACGCGCCCCATGCGTGTTCATACACACGCTGATCAAGATAAAGGAGCAACATGAACGAACAGCTAAACAATCAAAAGGCCTTGAGCGAAATTCAGGACACCGTCGCGATGGCGATGATGAACACCTCCCGCCGCATTATGACAACGGTTGTGGATTTTCAGGAGCTGCTCATGCGGTACACCTGCGCGCTCAAGGAAATACAAACCAAGCTCGAGGTGCTCAATACAGAGTACAATGTACGGATGCAGCGCAATCCGATTGTCTCCATCCATACCCGGCTCAAGCAGTCGGTCAGCATCATGGAAAAAATGGAGCGCCTCGGCATCCCATTTTCACTGGAAAACGTGGAAAAATACCTCAACGACGTGGCCGGCGTGCGCGTGATCTGTTCCTATCTCGACGATATCTATACGCTTGCCGACGCGCTGACGAAGCAGGACGATGTCACTCTGATCCGCACAAAGGATTATATCCGCAATCCCAAGGGCAACGGCTACCGCAGCCTTCACCTGATTGTGAGTATCCCGGTCTTTTTTGCCGACAGCAAGCGGAACATGAAGGTGGAGGTGCAGATCCGCACCGTGGCGATGGACTACTGGGCCGAGCTGGAGCACCAGCTCAAATACAAGCAGGAGGTGCCCAATGAGAACGAAATTGCCACCGAGCTGAAGTTCTGCGCCGAGGAGATGGCGCAGATCGACCTGAAAATGCTTTCCATCCGCAAGCGCATTGAGGAATGCACCGAAAAACCGACCGAGGATGAAATTCTGCTCGAAAAGCTCCAGAAAATCAGCTTTAAGCTGGAATAGGAGAAGGAAGCCCTCTGCAAGGAGCGGCTCCGGGCAGCCGGGACGCGGACCCGGGGGCATTTGAAAGAAAAGTCGAAACAATCGCAGAGGGGCCGCGGATTGGTTTCACGGTTGGCGCGAGGTTGCCTGACGGCCTCGCGGAACACCCTCTTGAACGTTTTTGAAAAGGGCGGAGGGAATATCTTTTTTCAAAAGGCTTTCCCGCACGGCGCCCTCATATCACAGCAAGGAGAAGGAAAACACAGTGGAAGACAAGAACAAGCTCGATAAAGAACAGGAGCTGGCACTGTTTGAGAACCAGAAGGTTGTCGACGTCGGTATGGAGAAGGAGGTGCGCAAGTCCTTCATCGAATACTCGATGTCTGTCATCATCTCCCGCGCGCTGCCCGACGTGCGCGACGGAATGAAGCCGGGGCAGAGGCGCATTCTTTACGCCATGTACGAGGACGGGCTGGTGCACTCCAAGCCCTTCCGCAAGTCTGCCACCACGGTCGGTAATGTGCTCGGGCGCTATCACCCGCACGGCGACGCGGCCGTATACGGCACGATGGTGCGCATGGCACAGCCCTTTTCTCTGCGGTATCCGCTGATCGAGGGCCACGGCAACTTCGGCTCGGTGGACGGAGATCCCCCTGCGGCTTACCGTTACACCGAGGCGCGGCTGGACCGCATTGCCGACGAGATGATGCGCGACCTGGACAAAAACGTGGTTGAGATGGTTCCCAACTTCGACAATCGCCTGCAGGAGCCGTCTGTTCTGCCTTCCCGCTTCCCCAACCTGCTGGTCAACGGCTCCATGGGCATTGCCGTGGGTATGGCAACCAACATCCCGCCGCACAATCTCGGCGAGGTCATCGACGCCACGGTCTGGCGCATGGAGCACCCCGATTGCAGTGTGGACGAGCTGATGACCTTCATCAAGGGGCCGGATTTTCCGACCAGCGCGATCATTTACGGCGTAAACGGCATCAAGCAGGCCTATCTCACCGGCAAGGGACACATCACAGTGCGCTCCCGCTCGACGATCGAGGAGGATCACCGCCGCATCATCTTCACCGAGATTCCCTACGCGGTCAATAAAAGCCAGCTCTGCGAGTCGATTGCCGATTGCGTGAAGGAGAAAAAGATTGACGGGATCACCGAGCTGCGAGACGAATCCGGCCGGGACGGCATGCGCATTGTGGTGGAATACCGGCGCGACAGCAACCCGCAGATCATTCTCAACCAGCTTTACAAGTATACCCAGCTGCAGGATACCTTTGCCATCAATATGCTGGCTGTGGTCAACAATGAGCCGAAGGTGCTCAATCTCACCGGCATTCTCGATCTCTACATTGCGCATCAGGAGCAGGTGATCATCCGGCGCACCCAATTCGATCTCGACAAGGCCAGAGCCAGAGCGCACATCTATGAGGGTTACAAAATCGCGCTGGACAACATCGACGAGATCGTTCAGATCATGAAAACCAGCAAATCGATTCCCGATTCCAAGCTGACTCTGATGGAACGCTTCGGTCTGGACGACGTGCAGGCGCAGGCCATTGTTGAAATGACGCTTGGCAAGCTGACCGGCATGGAGCGGGACAAGATTGAGGAGGAGCTGCTGCGGCTGCACAACCTGATCCGCGAGCTGGAGGCGATACTGGCCGACGAGGGCAAGATCAAGGAAATCATCAAAAACGAGATGACCGCAATCAAGGAGAAGTACAGCGATCCGCGCCGCACCGAAATTGTGGCGGCCGAGCACGAAATCATTCTTGAAGATCTGATCGAGCGGCATAGCTGTGTGATTACCCTGACCCATGCAGGCTATATCAAGCGTCAGCCTGCCGACTCCTACGCGGCGCAGAATCGCGGCGGCAAGGGCATCATCGGCATGTCCACCAAGGAGGAGGACTTCATCGAGAACGTCATCGCCGTGAACAGCCACTCCTATCTGCTGATGTTCACCAACACCGGCCGCATGCAGGCCAAAAAGGCCTATCTGATTCCCGAGGCCGGGCGCACGGCCAAGGGGCAGAACCTGGTCAACATCCTTGAGCTGCAGCCCGGAGAGAAGGTGACGGCCTGCATTGGAGTGGAGGAGTTCACCGAGGGCGAGTATCTCGTGATGGTCACGCGGAGGGGAGTCATCAAGCGCACACTGCTCTCGGAGTATGAGTACCAGCGCAAGGGAGGAAAAATTGCGCTGAACCTCGACGAGGGAGACGAGCTGCTGTTTGTGCGCCGCACGCAGGGAGACTGCGAGCTGGTGCTTGCCACGCGCAGCGGCATGGCCACACGGTTTGAGGAATCCACCGTGCGCGCAATGGGACGTACCGCACGCGGCGTCAAGGGCATTTCTTTGCGGGATGACGACGAGGTGGTCGGCGTAGCCGTGGTGGAGCCGGGCCGCGAGCTGCTCTGCGTCACTGCCGGGGGCTTTGGCAAGCGTTCGCCGTTTGACGACTTCCGCGTCATGAAGAACCGGGGCGGCTACGGTGTGCGCTGCTATAACATCACCGAAAAGAGCGGTCCGCTGGTGGGTGTGGCTTCGGTGGATGACGGAGACGACCTGATGCTGATCACCGACACCGGAACCATCATCCGCACGCCGGTCTCCGGCATTCCGACACGCTCGCGCAGCGCCGGCGGCGTGATTGTCATGCGGCTGGGCGAGGGGCAGACCATTGCCAACTTTACCAAGGTCGCGCACGAGGAGGAAAAGCCCGAGGATGCATCCGATCAGGCCGAAACCGATACCGAGGCTGTGGAGGTCACTGACGATTCGGCACTGTCCGGTGACGACACAACCGACGCCGGAGCATCCGGAGCCGGAACCGATCAGGCCGGGCAGGCTGACGATACCACGGATCAGACCGAACAGACCGAATAAACAATACGCTTCTTGGGGAGACATCATTTTGGAGAGCGTCTTTTAGAGAAAAAGACTCTGCGGCATTCTCTTGTTCCGAAGGAGGTATTTATGAAAAAAGGATGTGTGCTGCTGGCCGTGATCATATCGCTTGGCGTGCTGCCGGGCTGTTCATCCCGGGCGCCCGAGTTGAGCGAGATCTACGACAGGGTGGTAGAGCTGGTGGAGGCCTCGTACGAGCTGAATGAAATTTTCTACGGCGACGGCCTGCCCTACTACGACCGCAATCTGGAGATTTACGCACCGATGTACAGCGATTACACCACCGAGGGCTATACGAGGGACTACAACATTGTGAGTGACCTTGCAAAATACCATTCGGTTGACGAAATCAAAATGGCGGCCGAGCGGGTATACAGCCAAGCGCTGCTGGAGGAGGTTGTGTATCCCAGCGCGTTCACCGGACTGCTCATTTCGGGCGCGGCATCTGGGACGCAGTATGTCAATGCAAGATACGTGGAGAGCGAGGACGACTTTTATATTTACGCCGGAGAGGATCAAACCCTCACGTCCCCAACGCCGCTGATTTATGATTACGCCACCATGGAGATCGTCCGCCCGAGCAACGGCGAGCGGGTTTTGCTCCGTATGACCGCATGGGAGGAGGACGCGCCGGATTCCCCTACAACGGTCAAACTCACGCTCACACTCTCGGAGGACGGCGTCTGGCTGCTGGATTCCCTGACCGTGTAAGGTTTTCAGGCTGGCTGTAGAGAAAATGGAAAAGGAAAAAACGGTTGTTCGGGGAATTTTCCCTCAAACAACCGTTTTTCGTTAGAATTTTTTATAGGAAATCTCCTGAAGAGGCGGATTCCGGCAAAGCTGACTGCATTCCGGTTGAAGGTTTTAGAGTTGGGATCGAAGGAGATCCGGGAGATTCTGCAATTGTTCTTGGTCTGTAATCGTCTGTTGCATCCATTCCTCTGAATGATATTATCACGGGAAGTTGTCGCTTTTGGTGCAGACCGGCAGAATGCTCCCATTTGGGTGGGCCAAAGGAGCTGAAATGGGGTGGCGCCTGTACCCAACGAGCGGCGTCAGTATGAATGGAACGGACGATGAAAGTATGTCAGACGAGAACCGGGTTGGTCAGAAATGCCGGAATGGAAAGACAGTATCACTTTTACAGCCTTCCCAAGCAAGAGAACGCGGCCGGTTATCCGGCGGAATGCCGAGCGCGCCTCTATGGCTTTCCCGTTTTTGAGAAAAACCTCGCGCCGCCGCGGCGCAAGGAAGCGTAGTCAAGCGGCTTTTGTTGGGAAAACTGCTGAAGAGAGGTGAACCCTCCACACCCTTTCATGCTCTGCAAAAAAAGGCGGGATATTCCCGCCGCAGGCTGATAGCCGTTCGTTTATAAAAGGTCAGGGGCTGCCACCTATGGTAACAGCCCCTTTCGGTTGTACGGAACACAATGTTCCGGAATGTTGCATTACTGCGGATTCTCATTGTTCTCCGAATTGCGTTTTTCGGTTGCTTCCCCGTCAGTCGTTTCTGCCGGAGCTTCCTCGTTTGCTACCTGCTCTGCTTCGGCGGGAGCTCCAGCCTCCACCCCCTCGGCAGGCGCTTCATCGGTCACGTCAGCGGATGCCGCAACGGCTTCCTCTGTGGCCGTCTCGGGAGCGGCTTCTTCGGTGGTGGTTTCGGCAACGGAGTTCTCTTCCTCCGTCGGTTCCGCGGCTTCCTCGGGCGGGGTCAGCACAATGTAGCCGGCCAAATGCTTCAGGCTGCCCTCTTCAACCAGCTCGTCAATTGTCATGCGAGGCACTCTGTAGTCCACAGACTCCAGCTCAAGATGCTGCAGCTGCAATTGCTCGCCGCACAGCATCGAGACCAGCTCCAGCGCATGCTTGAACTTGCGCTCGCCCTTGATCTTCATGAGCACCGGTGTGGATGCGTATTTCTTCTTGCCCGAAACGTCCACAAAGTTGTACTTGGTATCGGTGAGCTGCGCGGGATCAATGGCAAGGTAGAGATACAGCGTGCGAGACTTGGCGTCCATCTTGGCCACATGTACGCGACCTCTGTTGAAGGCCTCATAGTTCCAGCTGATGCGGTTTTTCACTCCCTTATAGGAGAGCAGCGCGTTCTTCAGCTCGGAGTAGTAATCCTGAACATTGTCCAGCGACTGCGACAGCTTGGCGCGGAAGCTCTTCTTATAGCGGGAAACAATGCGGATCTCCCCTCTCGCCTCACGCTCGAGCATCGCCTGATATGCCTCGGGATTTTCACGGATGTCAATGAAGGTGCTCGGATCGGCAACCGCCGCAAATGCGAACGGGTCGTTTTCATCGGATTGCTCGTCATCCTCCTCGCTGTCCTCTTCGTCCTCGGCATCGGTGTCCTCGTCGTCCGTTTCGGCAGCTTCCGCAGCAACGGCAGCCATCACCGGTACAACCACGGCAGAGGCCTCCTCCGGCTCTGTAATCGCCTCCTCTGCGGCCGATTCCTCTTCTTCAGCAGGAGCTTCCTCCGCAGCCTCTTCAACAACTTCTTCCTCTACAGGAGCTTTTTCCTCCGCGGCTTCTTCAACAACTTCTTCCTCTACAGGAACTTCTTCTTCCGCGGCTTCTTCAACAATCTCTTCCTCTGCGGGAGCTTCTTCCTCGTCGGTTTCAGCGGCATCAGCCTCTACAGGCTCCTCGGGAATCTCGGCAAAGGCCTCGAGATCCTCCTCGGTGGCTTCCTCCAGCTCAACCGCATCTTCCGCGTCGGCCGATTCGTTGAAGGTCGTAACCTCCTCCATCGCTTCGGTCACAGCCTCTGCAACCGCAGCCTCGTCAATCTCGTCGCCGGCGTCAGCCTCCACGGTCTGCTCCAGCTCGTCGGCCATGCTCTCGGCCATCTGCTCGGGCAGGTCGGTGGTTTCTTCTTCAGGCTCGGCCTCCTCCTCGTTGTCCAGCTCAATTTCTGCGGCCTCGTCCTTCAGCTCCTGCAGACTTTCGTCCACGGCCTCCTGCACCTCAGCCTCATCGGCGGGCGCCGTCTCATCCTCGGCAGGCTCGGGATTCAGAGAATCGGCAATGGCGTTGAGATTTTCATCAATTACAGCATTTTCGTCCACCGGCTCACGGTCGGGAATCTGAATCACATCCACCGGCTCTGCAGGCGGCAATACACCGTCGGTATCCATTACCAGCACAGGGTTGGGTCTGGTGTCCAGCTTGCGGCGCAGAATCAAACCGATGTAGAACAGCAGAAGGATCAGAAGGATCGGAATGAGAATCAGCAGCACAATGCCGGGTGCGGTATAAAAGAAGGGAGTATTGTAATCGGGGGAAATAACAAACGTTGTCTCGCCGGAAGCGCCAAGCCCTTCCAGCATATAGTAGCCGTCGCCTAGGGTAACGGTGTAGTTCTTGCCGGCCTGGTTTGCCGGAATCAGCTCCCCGGTGGCAGCCTCATAAACGCAGAGGGTTTCAACCGTGAGCGGATCGCAGCCGGGAGCCAGCACCTCGTCGAACAGCGGAATGATGATGGAGAATACGTCACCGTCCGCCGCGCCGGTCAAAGCAATGCGGAACACCTGATTGTAGCGGTTGTTCTTGACAATTCCGGGGTAGCCCTCCAGCGCCGTGACCGTGGCGTTCACGCTGTCGGAGAAGCCGTTGCGGTTGAACAGAATAACGGTGCCGATCTGTTCGCCATCCTCATTGTACACGGGAATGCTCTTTTCCTGACGGTTGACCGTGAGGGTGGCGGTCAGTTGGCTCACACCGGTCTGCCCTTCGGTGTCAAAGGTATAGTTTCCGGTTGGGAGATTGGCGGTGACGGTCAGGCTCCCGTAGGCGGAGGTCCCGTTGAAGGGCGCGCCGTTGACCGTGTAGGTAATCAGTGCCAGCACTTCCTCGGGAAGCCCCTTCACCGTTATGCGGAACAGCGTTTCCTCATCACCGATCACGGTGACGTCATCAAACGATACGGTATATTTTTTTGGAAGAATCGTAACCGAGTGGGATTTGGACGCCTCCTCGGTGTTGCCCAGAATGTAGTTTCCGGAGGTGTCGGTCAGCTCGGCGGTCAGCGAATAGCTGCCGGCGTTGCCGGACGCATAGCCCGCGTCTGAGCAGGTGATGCGGAAAATATCGTACGCGGTGTTTCCGGCGTAGCCCTGCACCGTGACCGGGGATGCGTCGCCGTAGGTCCAGCTATTGGCGCCGCCCCAGACGATCCGGTCGATGACGATGGGGTTGACCGTCACCGCAACCGGCAGCGCGGCCGCCGTAAAATTGGCGCTTCCGGTATCTACCGAAGCGGAGGTGTTATAGGGAGTGTCGCTGGCGTTGATCACACCGGTCAGCGCGCTCACGTTCTCAACCGTGGGGCGGAGCGCGGCAATTTCATCCTCCAGCCCGGCAACCGTGTTCAGTGCGGGCAGCGTTGCCGCATCCACAGCGGCCTTGAGGTCATAAACGCCGCCCGGATTGTATGTAACCGAGACAGAGATGCTGCCGTTCCAGGTCAGCTCGAGGGGCTGAATGTGTGCGGAAAGCTCGAGGCTGGCCGGCTGCGCATATTTGTACGCATCGGCGCCCGACAGCGTGAATTCGACAATGATCCGGGATGCGGTCGCGACGTCCTTGCTGTCAAATCGGGCGGTAGGCGTAACGGTTACGTCGTCCCCCGCAGCAATTTCCTCCAGCACTGTGCCGGACTTGAGCGCCACGCCCACGTCGGTGGTGCCGTCGTAGATTTTGGTGTAAGCGCCGTTTTCCAGCTCCACACCGGTAAATTCCAAATCGGATGCGCTGACCCGGATCGGCGTCTGCGCATCCGCTGCGCCTGCCGACAAGGCCAGACCAAAGACCGTGAGCGCGAGCATCACGACGATGATTGCCACCGCCCGCATACACGACCTTTTTTGCGATTTCATGCGTTGATCTTTCATTGCCATATCAACCTTTCCACGAGAATTTCCTTTTGCTGCATTGGGCAAATACTGCATGCAAAAACCCCGGATATTGTTATCCTGTTATATTATAGCATAACAAAAAGTCAATGTCAACAGCATTTCTGCGATTTGTGATGGCTTTTTTCAAAAATCTTTCCTTAAATATGCGGTTTTTCAATATCCTGGCAGCATATTTTCCAGAAAAAGCCGGCGTTTGAAGGGGAATGCAACCGGCCTTTGCTATGCGGTCCGAAAGGCGTTTGAGCAAATCGCATACCCGCGGGTGCTTTTCCCCTCTTGTATGGGGTACCGGCGACGGTTTTAGCGGAACGCATCGCTTTTTTCAATGCCAATGCCCCCTCTCCGGCTGCAGCCGGAGAGGGGGCATTGACGGTGTGCGGAAGCCCCGCGGTATTTTCCGCGGCGAACCGGAACCGGTACGCGGACAGGCCAGGCGTATCAGAACCGTGTGCGGCGGAAGGCCCTGTAAAAAGCTCCCGTATGCAAAATTGCGATTTTGGATTCGGTTACTGCTCGGATACGTCCGTGTAGCTGTCGGCGTCGGCGGGCGCGGAGATGGTCGGAGCGGTGCCGATGTTCACGAAATCAAAATCCATACTCATATCCATGGTCATCTCTTCCCCCTGTACGGTGGCGGTAGCCGTGACCGTCGCCTTCATATTGGTCAGAGCGGAGTCCTTATCAAACGTGAAGGTAATGGTCATGTCACCGAAGCTGAGCGTTGCGTCCGCGCCGGCCATGCTTTCGGTCAGGCTGCCCATGTGATTCATGAAATCTTTTACCTCGTCACCGGTCAGAGTCACGGTAAAGCTGGAGTTGTCGCCGTCCTTGGTCAGTTCAATTTCGTTGAGCTCTTCCTCGCTCATGCCGGGCAGCTCAAACGAGGAGATCATGCCGGCCTCCTCCTGCAGCTCTTCCAGCGACACGGTGGTTTTGACCTTGCTGTCTCCCTGATTCATATAGGCAACTCCGTCCACATACACGACATCGACGTCCATGTTCTGTCCCATCAGTTCCATCTTTGTGTTTACGGCGGAATTGTCGCCGTTTGCCTTCATATTCATATCCATCGAAACGTCCTGCGTTTGGCCGGCAACCGACACGGAAATATCCATCTTGGCATTGATCTCATAGCCGCCGGCCGCCTTCAGTTGTTCAGCGGCGTCGGTGTAGAGCGACTGTGGGGTGTCCTGCGCGCAGGACGCGAGCATGAGCAGGCAGAGCAGGGCTGTCAGCAGTGCAAAAATGCGGGTTTTCATGGCTTTATTGTCCTTTCTTTCCCCATGTTTTTGTGTATTATGTAATAGGGATGCTTCATATTAACACATTTCTTACAAAATGTCAAGTGTTTTTTTACAAAAAATCGGAGAGGCTGCAAATAATTTTGCAAAAACGGGAAACGCTAACTACCGGATTTGATTTGAAAAGGAACACGCACCGATATCTATGTGTGCACCCGCAGCCATCCGCAGATCGGTTTTTTGTCAATCATTCCAATTTTATGGAAGAATGGGCAAATCCGGGCCAATGGCGAATGAGCGGCGGGAAGTTCCCGGAATCCGCAGCACAGAAAGGAACAAAACAATGGCAGCAACCGTTACCGTTAAAACAACCGCCGACCTGTTGCGCGAGGTCTACCGGAATGTGAAAATGGCCGAGGACTCAATTATCAACCTGATGCCCAAGGTCAAGGATGAAAAGCTCAAAAGCGCAATGACCGTTCAGCTCAGCACCTATGAGGCCTTTGCCTCCCGCGCCTCCAAGCTCCTCGGAGAGGAGGGGGTCAAGCCGGAGGATGAGAGCATGTTTACCAAGATGTCGGCAAAATGGGGAATTCTCGTGAACACCTTGAAGGATTCCTCCACGCCGCACCTGATTCAGATGATGCTCGAGGGAACCAACATGGGCGTGGGCGAGCTGCTCCGCCTGATCCGGGAGTCCGAGAACTCCGGCGTTTCCGAGACCTCTCTCCGTCTGGCGCGCGACGTTTGCGCGTTTGAGGAGAAGTCGGTGGAGGACCTGAAGCAGTTGCTGAAATAAAACGCAGCACTCCCATACAAACGCACCCCCGGCCGGCGGAATTTCCGCCGGCCGGGGGCTTTGACAAAAAAGGCCTTGGGTGCTGCCCGTACCCTCTCAGGAAACTTGATGACACCGTGGCGACTCGGGATGTGCAGGCCATCCGCATCACCTGTTTGAAGGTTTTTGAAAGGGGTGTGGGGAAAACTTTTTCTCAAAAAGTTTTCCCCACAGAACGCATCCCTACAGAACGTTTCCACGCAAAACGCCTCCCGCGGGCAGCGTCGCTATACCCGGTCAATTGTCACCACGGCGCAATAGGAGGGGTCGATCCGGCGCACCTGTTCGGCCACGGCGGCGCGGAGACGGTCGTCCGGGGTTTTGTTTTCAAAGGGCACGGCCACGTCGAAAATGAGGTTTGAGTGGGTTGTGCCGGACACCAGCCTGAAATCGTGCAGGTTGATATTGGGGTCAAGCTGCCGGACTGCGGAAAGCACACGGGCGCGCAGCTCGGCGATCACGGCGTCGTCGGTGACGATCGGGTCCATGTGGATGGTGGCCGCAATGCCGTACTCCCGGCGCAGCCGCTGCTCAATGTTGTCGATCATATCGTGCGAGGCGAATACATCCACCTTTCCGTCCACCTCCACATGCAGGGTGGCAAGCGTGTGCCCGGGGCCGTAGCTGTGCACCTCCAGGTCATGAATCCCAAGCGCTGTGGGGTATTGCTTCACCACATCGTTGATCTGGCGGATGATCTCCTCGGATGGCGCTTCGCCGAGAATCGAATCCTTGGTCTCCAGCAGAATCCGCACGCCGGCAACCAGAATCAGAACCGCCACCAGCACACCCATATAGGCGTCGAGATTGATGTTCAGCTCCGGGAAGGCCAGCATCACCAGGGTGGAGATCAGCACCGCGCCGGTGGAGAGCACGTCGGAGAGCGAATCCGCCGCTGTGGCGCGCATCACGGCCGAATCGATGCGCCGTCCGACGGTGCGGTTGAACAGCGCCATCCAGAGCTTGACCAGAATGGAGCCGCCCAGCACCGCAGCCGAGATCCAGCTCCGCTCGGGAGGCTCCGGGGTGATGATTTTCGCCACCGATTCCTTGAGCAGCTCCACGCCGATGAGCAGAATCAGGAAGGAGACAATCATGGACGCCACATATTCGATGCGCGCGTGCCCGAAGGGATGCTCCCGGTCGGCGGGCTTGGCGGAGATGCGGAAGGAGATAAACGAGATGATCTGCGAGCCGGCGTCCGATAGGTTGTTGATGGCATCGGCCCGGATCGAAACCGACCCGGTCAGCATGCCCACCGCAAATTTTGCACCGAACAGCAGGATATTGAGCACCATTCCCACCACGCTGACCATAGTGCCGTATGCTCGCCGTACAATGGGCGAGGATGTGTTTTTGTAGTCCCGCACAAACAGGCGGGAGAGCAGATTTGTCATATATCGCTCCTTTTTGCGGGCCATCCAGGCGCCGCGTGTTGATGAAAAAACTGGAGGCGAGAAGCAGGAAAAGGCCCGAGGCTCCGCCCTTTAACCGGAGACAGGTTGTAGACAACAGGCACACCAAATCCTTGCGCAACAGCGTTCAGCGCTTTTTTGCACGTGCAGGCGCAAAAAATGGAGCAGAGGCTTCGCGTCATTCTGCCGCCTTTGGCTCCCGCGCCGGAGAAAACGGAACCGGAAAGGAGCTTTTGCTGTGACTGCAATTTCCCGTCGGATTCCGATTATTATATAATTATTCCCGCCAGAAGTCAAGTGTGCAATTGTAAATTCTGCTGCTTTTGTTCCACCATCCCCGCCGCCGGCACGCGGGTTCCGCGCACTGTTCCTCACGACATGCCGCCTTTTGCCTCTGCCGACACGGGTTTTGACAGAATGAAAGCCGCTCCGATTTCCTCAGAGCGGCTTTTTGAACGATTGATAGGGGAATTTTTCTTCCTATCATACTTATCGTAGAAAATGGGAAGGCAGAAACCGTCGTTGCCCTGCCTCTGTCGCCATGTGTGCAGCTTTACGGAAAGGAATCCGGTTTGACTGCCACACCGAAATGTCTTGCGTCAGTCTGTGGGAAATCCGGCTGCTGCCGTTAGTATCTGCCGGACCATTCCGCGCCGGCGGCCGGATCTGCCGAAAAGATAAAATCCACGAAGAGCGGCAGATGGTCGGATGCGGAGCGTGTACACTCGTCAACAACAATGCCGAACACCTGGAGCGTAATATCCTCGCCGCGATATAACAGCACGTGGTCAACGGAATTCTGCGCCCCCGGCACGGCATCGCCGTTCGGACGCATCATTCCGAGCTGGCTGTCGTATTTGGGATAATTTTTATACGATTTGATGTCCGTCGAAACGGACGCCTCTTGCTGCACATCCACACATCCGCTGTCAATAAGAGCCTGATAGGCAGGTGAGCCGGCAATATCGTTATAATCCCCTCCGATAAATACCGGACAATGGTACTCCTCCGCCAGCCTGCTGATGAGCGCAACTGCCTCTTGCGCCTGTTTTTCTCTCACTGCGGCGTCTCTTGTACACATATGTGTGGAGATTGCGATAAACCGCTCCCCCGTTGCCAGATTTTCAAATACGCCCCATGTCAATGCCTTGGAGGACTGGTCGTTTCCGGCCGCGTTGGCATCCTGCGCCTGATACCAGTAATACGCGCTGTCGATCAGCATTGTCGTTTCCGGCAGATAAAATAGCGGCGTGCAGTTGATTCCAATCCGATTCTCTACCGCCGGATCGATGGTTTCCACATATCCGAGTGCCGACAGGAGCTTTCCGAGATCGTTTTCCTGGCAGTTGGAGCGTTTGGATGCGTCCATCTCCTGGAGGCCGAGCACATCCGGCATATACTGGGCGATCATTTCCGCCTGGAGGATGTTTCGTTCGGCTGCCGGAACATCGTCATAATCATAATTTCCGGTTCGGTTTTGCCACAGCGCATTATAAAACATCACTCTCACGTCCCCTTTATGCTGATAAGCATAAGCGTCGGACGCCGTAAGCTGGTTCAGGCTGTCGGTATATGTGCCGTTTGCGGTAAACCCTTCCGAAAACGGATAATGCCCGTTTTTGTATGCGGTTTTCAAATAATAAGCCGCTCCTTCAAAGCCATAGTAATCGGACGCGCAGATATAAATGGTGTCTCCCGAAACGTTCAGCTCCCATTTCCCGCTGCCGATTTTGTCGCCGTTCCCGTTTTCGGAGCAAAGCGCAACCGACGCCGCAGCCGGTACATCTGTGCCCACGCATGGCAGCGTCAGCCCGGTTTGGCTATGCAGAGCGCTCGAGATGACGAGCGCCATTCTCTTTTGCATATAGTCGTTTTCCGCATAGGTCACGGTATAATCGCTGAAATTGACGTCCATATACGGTACGGTTCCGGACGGAAAAGAATCCATGGAATTATATTTTGCCGTCACGGTCAGGTCCGTATAATCAAGCCGTTTCAGATCCTCCGAATCCATATCGACGGCATAGACGTTTTCAAAAAACTGGTGAATGGCCAGATACAGCCCGGCATGGGATTTGGATGCAAACACAAGCCGTTCGTTTGCAACAAACACATGGTATCCGTCTCCAATGCTCTCATAGTCCGGGCTGTATTCATCCTCCCGGTTGGTGGTTCCGATGACAATTTCTTTTTCGGTGCGCGTGATTCCCGCATCGGGATCCTCATAATCTTCAACAATCGGAATCGTGATGCCTGTAAGCGCCTGAATGGTATCCCGGAACCGCACGGCAAGCTCAATTTCCCAGTCCTGTGCATACCAGGAACGAACAATTACATAATTCGTTGTGCCGTTTTCGAGTATTTTCAACTGCTCCGGCTGCTGCTGCGGCTCCGATGCATCCGTATCGGTGGTCGGGTCCGCCGGCGCCTGCGTGCCGGGAGCGCTGCCCGGGGCTTTGCCTCGGCAGGAGGTCGCCGGCAAAGCCAGCATTGCCAGAACCAGAAGCAGCCCGATCCATCTGATCCGTTTCGCGGTCATGGTGATTCTCCTCTCTGCTGCGCTCTTCCGGCTATGCTTCCGGCTGTGAGGCTGTATAGGCGTCGCTGTATACCTTCAGCACGGCCATCTGCGCATCGGAATAGGTTCCGGCGTTCTGCAGGCCGTCCTGATAGGCTTGATAACCGACATACCCGACGCTGCGGACGCGGTCTGTGCGCACGCTTCCCTCTTCTACCCCGTCGTCAGCATAAACGGTAAAGCTCCAACCGTCAACGGTTATCTTCAGATACGCCACTGCGGTGTAGTCCAGAAGAAAATTATTGGAATGAATCTTTGCGACCGCGCCGCTGAAATAATAGGCGGTTTCCAGATAGCCATCGTCATTTGCGCACTGGTCGTTGATCCACACCGCATTTCTGTACGGTACCGCAACATACGTGTTGCTGCCTCCGGCCTCCAGCGCGGCGATTTTATCATGGCAATCTGCCACAGCGGCGATATTCGCCGACGGTGCAATCACGGTTCCAAGCTCTACCGAAACGCCGTTCATTTCCGTCAGCCCGTCATAGATGCTTTTATCAATCAAGCTGTCAAACCGGATTCCCGAGGCGCCGTCGTCGGTTGTGTCGATGCGGACTCTCGCTCCCGTCAGCGTCTCAAGAGAAATTCCCACCATACAGCCTTCAACGGCTGCACCGGACGCCGTTCCTTTGTTATAGAGCGGATCGGCTGTGGTGGAAAAACAGTTGACCAGTCTGGTTTCTTTGCTCTCCTCATACGCAATGATGCTGGCCGTGGGGTTGCCCGTGAGCGTGCCGGCATTCACACAGTTCTGACAGATCAAAGTGCCGATGGTTCCTTTTGAGGCTCTGCCCCCGTTTCCGACAATTCCCCCTACGCGCCCGTTGGTTGCCTGCTCAACGGTGAGGCTGCCGTAATTGATGCAGTTTGATATTTTTGTGGTTGTTCCCGCAATGTCATCATGCTGCGTGGCGCCGACAATTCCGCCAAGCGGCGCGGTTCCCCCTCCGGTACGGACATACCGGATGTCCGCGTAGTTGACCGCATTACGGATTTCTACCGTTTTGGTTCCGGCGTTGCTGGTATTGGTCCGCCCGACAACTCCGCCGAGATGGGTTTCCTTGCCGGCGGCGGTGACAATATCCATCGTTCCGTAAACATTGACTCCGTCGATCACCGAATTTCCCGTGAGATAACCCACGGCGCCTCCCCAATACGGCACGGAGGTTTGAGAAGCCGTTGCCCGAACCGAGACGGTACAGTCAATCAGTTCGGACGCATTGTACATGGAGCCGACAATGGTCCCCACCATGTTGGTTCCGGTCGGGTCGGCCAAAATCACCTCCAGCGTCAGATTTTGAATCGTTGCGTCGTTTGCTCTGGCAAACATTCCGCAGCCGGCCGCATCATATGTGCCGTTTTCCAGGCGGAGATTGCGGACAACCGCTCCGTTTCCGTCAAAAATCCCCGTGAAATGAATGGCGCTGTTTCCGATTGGCGTCCACTGATGCGCATCCAGATCGATTTCATGTACGGTTATGCGGAAATATTTGTCTCTTGTCACATTGCTTTGAGAATAAACCGACAGATATGCAAGCTCCTCCGCCGAGCTGATCAGATATGGGCTTGCTTCTGTTCCGTCGCCGCCCGCAAAGCCGGCGGCGGCGTAATCGTTCCAGTTGGTGGCCGGGCTGTCTGCCGCGAAAACGGGAAACCCGCACATTGCAGAAGGGATCAACACCGCAAGCACCAGAAGGACGGACACGACGTTCACTTTGCTTTTCATTGTTGCTGTTTCCTTTCGTTTCATTGTGTTTTGATGTCGGCAATCGTTATGGGAGCAGCTCCCAATTTTCATAATCCTCCGCCCACGGCTGGCTGAGGTCTTCGAGGTACGATGTGGAAATCACATCCTGCCGCAGCAATCTGTAAATGCTGCATTCCGGCATGTCATAAGGCTTCATAGCTCTCCTCCCTTGCGTTTATGATGACGTTTGAGGTTCGGAATCATTCCGAAGCCTCGAAGGTACCGTTTGCGATGCTCTGAAAGGTTTCGTTCAAATCGTCAACTTCCTGCTGCAGCCTGCCGCTGGTAACATATGTGGCCAGTATGGAAGCGATGCTGTATTGGGCGGGATCGCCGTAAATCTGCCGGAGCCTGCCGGTTGTAAAGGAAAATGCGGTGCTCAGATATACGTTAATCGGGTCCACATAAACATTGGTATCGATGATTTCCATAATTCGGGTTGACGGTTCGTCGAGATACCTGGTGGTAAGCGCCTTTTCATAATATACGGATTTTACAACGGCGTATGTATCGGAGGCAAAGGCCTCAAAGAACAGGCCGACCGATTGCTTTTCCTCCTCTGTGAGAGATGACGGGAAGCCGAACAAAAAGCACTGGTCCTGTACGTAGGAAATATAATCCTCCTGGACGGTATCCTGCTTTGGGAGGGGGAGAATGCCGTAGCCCAAACCTGTGTTGCCCAACCCCACCATGTCGCTGTTTTCGACCACATACAAACGGAAGGCCATCATCCCCGCCGTACCCGCGGTAAACCGATTTTGAACGGTTTCATTGCCGATGGATGTGGATACATACGAGCCTTCGCTGTAAAGCAGGCGGAGAATCTGGTCAATTGCCCCGGAAAAACGGTTTTGATTGATGTCCAACCGGTAGTAATTTGTCTCATCTTTGGAGAGCACCCGCATATCGGTGGCCGACATAAACCCATCTGTCTGACTGGAATCGCCGCCGACAAAGCCGACATATCCATAAATGTTGGTTTCCGGATTGCCATTATCCTGATAGATCTGCTGTGCAATTTCCGCCGCTTTTTCCATGGTCCATTCCTGCGCGAACACCAGCTCCTGCGGGTCCTCCACACCGAAATCGCTGAACAGCGTCCGGTTATAAAACATCACAAGCATATACCGGTAATATGACATGGAGAGCTTTCCGGTGATCAGGTACTGGCTCTCTCCGATCGACAGCGCCTCATTATAGCCTTGTGAGTAGTAATCCTTGCCCACATCAATCGCGTCCATGGTGTAGATGTCGGCCAGAAGCCCGTTTATAGCAAGCGAACACATCCGGTAGCCTGCGGTGACCAGAATCTGATTCTCATAGGTTCCCGCACTGACCATCGCGCTGATTTCCTGCAGCATCTGATCGGTGTTCGTATTCCCAACTGTCTCGTTGTTCAGAATCAGACAGCCATACGTTTCCTCCAGCGCGCGGTTTTTGTTATAGACCGCCTGATCGATAACGCTTCCGTTCAGAGCTGCCTCAAATTCTCTTGCCGCTGCGTTTTGCACAATCGAACGGATGGTAAAAATTTTACCGCCAAAGTTCAGATCTTCGGGAAGATCGGCCACATCGTTTCTCGGCCCTTCGGTGACAATGTCCTGACCGTCCCGAGACTCGGCTTGGGTATCGGCGGGCTGGTTTGTCTGCTTCGCTCCGCAGGCTGTCAGAAGCAGGAAGGCGAATACCAGCAAGAGAAGACAACCAAGATTCCGTATTTTTTTCATTTACATTCCTCCTTTAGAATGGGGTGATAGGCATGCCGCCGCCAAAGCCACGGCTGCCGAAAAACGAACCGGTGCTTATGAAGCGGTCGAATTGGCGCACGCACTGTGAACGGTTATTGAACCAATTGCTTTGCAACGGCGGCCAAGCACTCGAATTTTACCTCCATCGGCGCGTTCGGCAAGCACTCGTTCCAGCCGTTTTCCAGTGAAAATACGCCATTGTAGCCGATCTCCGCGAGTGCCAGGCGGTAATCTGCCCAATCAATGATACCGGTATACGGGAGGAGATGCTCGTCGCGCTTGCCGCGATTATCGTGCACGTGCATCACCTTCAGGCGGTCCCCCGCCATTCTTGCCGCATCGGCCGGCTGAATGCCGAACACCGCGCAGTGTCCGGTATCCAGACAGAATTGAAAATGCTCATCGTCCATCAGACTTACAAATTCCAGCGTTTTCTCCGGAGTGGAGATGGAGAGATTTTTCATTGGCATATTCTCGAAGCAGATGGTTACCTTGTTCTCCCTGGCAGTGGGAAGCAGCGCGGTAAAAAAATCATAGTTGATGCTCCAAAACCGTTTGGTGTCAAAATCCGAATCCGGTCCGTATGGCATTATCGGGTGAATCACCCAGAACCGGCAGCCCAGCATCCCGGTCACACGGATGCTGCGCCTCATGACATCCGCGCGCTCCGCCCGAAGCTCCGTGGTTTCATCATGCGGAGGATACCGCCACGGTCCGTGCACCTGGCCGATGGTTACACCCGCTTCCTGTGCAAGCAGCTTTTCATCCAACCATCGCTTTTCATACTCCTGCTCGCTTTTTCCGTCCAGTTCCCCAGAAATACCAACATCCGCATAATCAAAGCCGCACGCTTTCATTTTCTGGTAACGCTGCTCTCCGCAGGAAGAAAAAAGCGAGATGGCAGAACCCAGTTTCATAAAGTACTTAAAACACCTCCTTTGGTATATTGAATAGCTGGACAAATACATTATACACAATAAAACCAAAAAAGTACAGCGGTAATATTAGCAAAAAAGCGAGGTGATTTTATTCTTTAGTCCATGCGCATTTTTTGTTTTTTGGTGTATTTTTTAACATAGTAAACAAATTTGCGATTATGTATTGACAATATTTTTTAAAATGATATAATAAAAGCGGAACAATAATAAATGGCGTTTGAAGAACGTCGCGCAAATGGTTTCTGTTTAAGGATATTGATTGAGAGGAGCAGAAATGAGTATGATTTATGACTGTGAAAATATAGACACCGATTGCAAAATTATATCCTGGCGGCATACGTCCCGAGCCCTGCATTATCACAACTGTATAGAAATGGTATACGTCGCTCAAGGCTCTTCCACACACTATATCAAATTTTCGAACGGGGACGAAAAAACCTGGATGCTTTCCAAAGGGGATTATTTTATTTTGGATTACGGCACGCAACACAGCTACATCAACGGGACGGCAGATTTTACCATTATCAATTTTTTGTTCCGCCCGGAGCTGATTGAAAAAATTTCCAAGCAGGAGCCTTCCTTACAGGCGATACTTTGCGCCCCTCCTTTTTATTTCAGCAGGGGTTCTCTGACCGCTTCTCTCTCGGAAATGGTTTTTCGGGATCATGACAATATGATATTTGACATTTTCAAAAAAGCCCTGTTGATTTATCAGACCCAGAAATACGGCTATCGGGAACTTTTGCGCGGATATGTGATTGAAACGATTCTTTTGACCACGCACCCGCTCCTGCAAAACGTCCCGAACGATGCAAAAAGTCAAATCATAACACAAATACAGGACTATATCGCCATTCACTATGCGGAGCATATAACGCTGACAAACATTTGTCGGGAGCTGTTTTACAGCCTCCAATATATCAGTAAACGGTTCAAAGAGGTATCCGGGGTTTCGTTTGAACGCTACCTGCAGGAAACCCGTATCCGCAATGCCTGCGGTCTGCTGATGGAAACCAGCTATTCCATTGACGATATTGCCTATATGGTCGGTTACAGCGACCCCTCCTCCTTCCGCAAGGTTTTTCATAAATTTACCGGCCTGATGCCGTCCAGCTACCGAAAAAAGAATGGACAAAGGGGCGGAACCGCGGATCAAGCATAGCTCACGCTTCCTGACCGGATAAGGGCCGCTTTACATAGCGCAACCGAAAAAGCGACAGCAGCGCGCCCGCCGTGAAAACGGCGGGCGCGCTGCTGTCGCTTGGTTATCGGGTTGTCATATCGGAGAAAAGGAATCCTTATTCCCCGGCTTCCCCTGCGTCTTCGGAGGGCGGGATGGCCAGCACCATCTGGTCGGCATATGCTTCCGCATTCGAGCCCTCGGGGCAGGTGATGTTCTCACGGTAGAGTATCTGACTGCCGGAGAAGGCAAGATCCTCCATCGGATTTTCATTGGCAAAGGTAGAGGGCAGCGTGAGGCTCTTCAGCGCAAGCGTTTGCTGGAAGGCCTGCTTGCCTACGTTTACCACACCCTCCTCAAGAACAATGCTCTCCACTCCCACGCAGCCGAAGAAGGCAGCTTCCCCGATGGTTTCGATGTAACCGGGAATCGTAATTTCGGTCAGCGCGGCACAGTTGCTGAAGGCCCATGCGGAAATTTCGGTCAGCGCGCTGGTTTCCGGGAGATTCAGCTCGGTCATTCCGGTGTTCTGGAACGCGCCGGTGCCGATGCTCTCAAGGCTGGAGGGGAAGGTTACGGACGTGAGCTGTACACACTGTGCAAAGGCAAAGTCTCCGACCGAGGTAATCCCCTCGGGCAGAACCAGCGAACGGATGCTGGAGGTGCCGTAAAAAGCGGTTTCGGCAATCGAGGTGACCTTTTTCGTCTCGCTTCCATCGGCGTTGGTGGGCACGGTGGAGGGGATGGTGATGTCGTGCGGCGCAGTGGGACCGTCATAGCCGGTAATGGCAACGCTTTCGCTGTCAACCGACTCAAAGTAAAAGACGCTCTCTCCCACGGTATACGAATCGATTACAACCTCCTCCTCGAGATAGTTGTCGAGATTGTCCTGGTTGTCATTTGGTTCATCACCGGAGCAGGCGGCAAGCGAAGCGGCGGTGAGCAGGGCAATCAGGAGCGCAAGCAGTTTTTTCATCATGATGATTCCGAATCCTTTCTGAAATAATCCAGCGGCAAATTTTCCGCTTTTTCAGTGTACCTTAACTATTATATCGTAGATTGACGAAAAAGTCAATAGATTTTCAATGGCTGTTTGTAAATAATTTTTGTGTTTCCCTCATAAACCGGGCCGGATTTCCACCGAACGCGGGCGGTGAATTGAGCTGACCGGCTTTTGCGGGGGAGTCCTGTGGATGAAACGCCGCGCAAGGCACGGGCGGCCGCACGCTTCACGCCCTCTTCGGGAGGCCTCAAAAGGGATGGCGAGGCAGCGCCAACGGCCTGTGCCCGGAACAGATCCGACCCCGGCTGCTTCCGGCATGCGGGTTACCGGCTCCGCGCCTGCGCACCCAAAACGCCTTTTGCCGTTGTGGCGGTCCCTGCGGCAAATGCGCCCGATGCGTCAGCCGTTTGTGTTTTCAGCCATGCTGACGCGGAAGGAGATTTCGTCGCAGGAGATGACTGCGGGGAATCCGTTGGAGGCCAAAGTGACGGACACCGGAGAGGATACTGCGGCGACCGAAACCGAGAGCAGAAGCCCCTCGGGAATTTTTTGTACCGAGCGCAGTCCGGCGCCCTCCAGCAGCAGGAGGCGGGCAGGCAGCAGCAGTCCGGTCAGTTGATCGGGGGAGAATTCGGCGCGCAGGCCGTCTTTTTCCACCACCAAGCCCTCTTTGTCGCTGGTAATTGTCAGCCCCGTGAGCGCATCCGGCGCACGGAAGACCAGCTTTTCCAAGTCTCCGCCCCGGCATTGTACGTCGCAGAGGAAGTCCCTGCCGCCAATATTCCCCTCGAGCGTTGCGGTAAAATCTGTGGAGCGATAGGCAAAATAGTCCGGAATCGCCTTGTCGCAGGACGCGAGAAGCGAAAGGATCAGCAGCAGCGAGAGCAATAGCGGCCCATGTTTTTTGAATCGCATAAAAATTCCCCCTGTAAGACATATGGAATGAATCAAACGGCAAGACAGAACACCCTCCGGCAGCCGGCGAGCTATGCTGCGCCCGCACGGTGCTGTCCGGTTTCCGGCGGCGGATCGGAATTCCGATTCAATATATGCGGCAGTCCTGCGGATCATGCCGCCTGTGGATGTGCCCGGCTTGTTCTCCCATTGCTGCTCAATGGTTCCACTGGGTTTGTGTCTATGATACCCGGAAATCCCTCCGAACGGCACTGCTTCCCATCGCTCCCGGGGGTCCCTGCCCTGCTTCCTGCTGCGTGCCGCACCGACAGACTTCTTCTTTCCGGCCTCCTTCAACGCCCGCCAGGAATGCAGCCCGCAACGCCCGGATGTGTGCAAAATTTTACCGGCATTCTTGCGGTATTGGAGCGAAAACCGTACCTGCTGCATACTCTCATAACATCCCGATTGAAAATCTTCGTCTTTCCATTGCAATATTTGTCTCTTTGTGGTATAATATCCGAAGAAGGAGCGGCGACAGCTTCCGTTCCCCCTTGCGGGGCCACCCCACAGATGATGCCTGCCCACCGTGCGGCATTTTCCGCCCCGGCGGCTGTCCGATTCCCACCTTTTTAAGCGTTTTTGAAAGGGGTGTGGGGAAAAACTTTTTGGAAAAAGTTTTCCCCACAAATCGCGCCCCAATCGCGCTTCAATCGCGCCCTACAAACCGCGTCTTATAACCGCATCCCGATCCGGTGAAAGGAGTCATCCGAATGGAGCATATTTACAAGCTATATTCCACGCTGCCCGAGCTGGAGCGGCGCAAGACGTGGGCGGAGATTGACCTTTCCGCGCTGCGCAGCAATTACCGCGTGCTGCGGGAGCTGACCGGCGGGAGCAGCAGGCTGATTGCCGTGGTGAAGGCCGAGGCTTACGGACACGGCGCTCCCGAGTGTGTGCGCGCCCTGCTGGCCGAGGGCTGCGACTTTTTCGCGGTTTCCTGTATCGACGAGGCAATGGCGGTGCGCGCAGTCTGTGACGCCGAGCAGAAAAATGCGGATGTTCTGATTCTCGGCTACACCCAGCCGTCTCTTGCTTACCAGCTTGCTCGCTGCAATATCATTCAGGCGCTGCTCTCGGAGGATTTTGCCGCCGAGCTGAACAACGCCGCGGCCGCAACCGGCGTTACGGTGCGCACGCATCTGGCCGTAGACACCGGCATGAACCGCATCGGCATTCCGGCGCACAGCCCGGAGGAGATCGCCGCCGCGGTTGCCGCCGTCTGCCGGGTGCAGAGCTTCCATCACCTCTGCGTGGAGGGGATGTTCACGCACTTCGCCCGCGCCGACGAGGAGAACGGAGGGGCCGGAGACGCCCGCACCGACGAGCAGGCCGACCGCTACCGCGCGCTGCGCGGAGCGCTGGAGGAGCGGGGCGTTTACATCCCCTTTCACCATGTCTGCAACAGCGCTGCCGCCGTCCGCCGCCCGGACGACCGCATGAACGGCGTGCGGGTGGGCATCCTGCTGTTCGGCGCGCGTCCTTCGGACTGCGTCGCGCTGCCGCTGCGGCCGGTCATGCGCCTGCAAACCGTCATCTCCCATCTGCACAAGCTGCTGCCCGGTGAGGCCGTGAGCTACGGCGGGAGCTTCCGCGCCCCCGATGAACGCCTGATCGCAACCATGCCCATCGGGTATGCCGACGGCTTTCTGCGTGCCTACAGCGGGGCGACGGTCACGGTACATACCGGCACCGGCCGGCACACGGCTCCGATTGTGGGCAGAATCTGCATGGATCAGTGTATGATCGATGTGACCGGCACCGGCGCACAGACCGGAGACGTGGTGACGCTGTTCGGGGAGGAGCCAGGTCAGCTCGCCGCCTGTGCCGACCGTGCCGGAACCATTGATTACGAGTGCCTGTGCCTCATTTCTTCCCGCGTGCCGCGGGTATATTCCACCGAAGAAGGAGACCGGATATGAACCGATTTGCAAACCGTGTGCGCGTTTTTGCCGGAGTGCTGGCGCTTGTGCTGCTTTTGCTTGCCCTGCCGGGCTGCCGGAAGGGAGAGGAGACGTCCGGGAGCGCCGGTGCGCCGGCGCTGCAGGCCGACGGGGAGGGCGGAGCCGTTCTGACCGCCAGCCTCGACGCCGCCGCGCTGCGCACGCATGCCGGACAGGCCGCCCGCCTGTATGCCCTCGCGCCCGGGGAAACTGCCGCCGACACTGCCGGCAAAACTCCGCTGGGCGAGCAGGAGGTGTCCTCCCGCCTGCGCTTTTCCTTCGCGCTGGATGGGGAGGGGCTTTACCGCACCTACGCGGTGGTGTTTTCGGACGGAACGCTGCTTCCGGGTACCCCGGTGTCGCTGAACAACCCCGAGGCTCTGGCCGCCAATTCCGAGGCGTTCCCGAACGCCAATGCATATAAGGGGCTGTACGCCGGGGACGAGCAGCTTTCCCGCGCGCTCTATTCCACGCATACGGCAGTAAAGCTCGAGCTCCCCGCGCTTCTGGCGGGCAGCGGCTTTCAGGCGGCGCTCGGGAGTACCGTGCTGGATATGGACGCCGAGCTGCTGGCACGCTGCGACACGCAGGTGTCCGCCGCGGCTGCCGCCGGAATGCAGGTGTCGCTCGAGCTGCGGATGTCCGCCGACCTGAGCCTTGCGGAATACGCCGTCCTGTTTGATGCGCTGGCTGCGCGGTATGAGGCGGTGAGCGCGTTTGTGATCGGGGAGCTTCCCGAAGGGGCCGACGGCGCGGAATCCGCCGTCACGGCAGATTCCGCCACTGCCGCCGAGCTCTACCGGCTGGCGTATCTGGCGCTGGTTTCGCGCAGGGCGCAGGGACGGGTGTATCTGATGGCGTCGGGCGGCGATGCAGAGGATTTTCTGCTCGAAGCAGCCGGGCAGGTGTCGGCGCTTGCGTCCTATCCGTTCGGCGCGGCGCTCTGCCCGGCACCGGCCACATCCGCCACCGTTTCGGCTTCAGACGATTCGGACAGCGAAAGCGGAGCATCGGCTTTGCTGCTTTCCGATCTGACCGATACGGTGCAGTCGCTGCGGCTCGCGCTGGGGCGCTCCTTCCGTTTTTGCGTGGCAGGCGTGGAGTTCCCGGCGGACGACCCCTCGCTGCAGGCGGCGCTCATGACCTATTGTTATCGCGCGGCAGTGAACGCGAACGCCGATTTTGTCATCCTCGGCGCGCAGTCGGGGGAGAATTGCGGCCTCTACGACGGGAGCATGCTCCCCCGCACGGCGGCCCGTGTCTTTGCGGGACTGGATTGCGGGGACAATGCCGAGGGAGAAATGCTTGCCGCCAATCTGCTCGGGGAGGACTGGAGCGCGCTGACGGTCGCCCGCCCCGACCGTGTGGCCGTTCAGGACGCGGCCAACCCCGGCACCTCGGGTGACCCCGGGGAACGCTGGATGGAATTTACGGGCACCGCGGGCGAGGATTACCCGGTCTTTTCGCTGGTCGGAGCCGGTGCGGAGCCGGGAACGGTGGATTCGGCAGTCTGGGGCACGCCGGTGCTCTCGGCCGCCCTGCTTCCCACGCTCTGCCCGGACGGCTCCGGCTACCGCTGCACGCTGCCCTCGGCCGAGGACCTCGAGCGGGTATACGTGCTCTCGGCCCGGCTGTTGCCCCAGTCTCCGGCCGCCGGACAGGCCCGGATGACGCTCCGGCTCGACGGCACCGCAGCCGACGGCCGCGCGCTCTCCTATACGGCCTCGGTCACGGTGTCCTGCAATGTGTGGCAGGAAATCTCCTTCCATATCCGGGGCTTCACCTCCCAGATGGATACCTCCGCACCCTGCACGCTGACGTTTTCCATGCTTCCGGTTGCGGACACCGCGGACTCCGAAGTACGCGCGGTCACAGAGGGCGCCGCAAACGCGGACAGCGCCGGAGCATCGGTTGCCGACGCCCCTTATGCGCTGCTGCTTCATTCGGTGAATCTGCGCTCGGCCGCGCCCGACTATACCGCACTGTGGATTGTGCTGCTGGTTCTCGGCGGCTTCGGAATCGGATTTCTTGCCGTCTTTCTTCCAGCCCGCCGCAAACGGCGCAGACGCTGAGCCGCAAAGCGCAGACGTGGAAGCGGGCGCGTATTTGGGAGACACTTTTCGTGGGAAGCGCTCTTCCCCTCTTTCCAAAAATGCTTAAGGCAACACCGCGCAACAGCAGAAATCGAATTCTGCGTAACGGAACGATGACAAAAAGGACAGAAAGCCCCCGTCTCTGTTCACGCAAGGCGCACGGATTCAGACCGGCAGGCAATGCCTGTC
>CALXUY010000019.1 GCA_944391805.1 uncultured Clostridia bacterium | reverse complement strand
TGTATATGGTACACAAAGTCAAGGTCGCGACAGCGTTTATTTTAACCTTTACTTTGTGTACTATATACATATAATTTTTTATGAAAGAATGTGGGAAAAACGTTTACACAATCTTTTTGACACCCTCGAATATTCTCAGAAAACATTTTCTGAAGCTGAGTTGCAGGAAGGGTATAACCGGCTTCAAGAAGGTTTATCAGGAAGAGACGAATTAGACTTTTGGGGAAATTATTTTATCACAATCGATGATTCGAATCAGTATAATCAAAATATCACATTTGTAGGTTTATTGAAACAATGAAGTTTTCTCCGCACTCTTTACTGGGTGCGGAGTTTTTCACTCTATGCGTATGAATAGAAGGTAGATGCTGGGGCGATCGATCCGGCTTCCGCCGGGCCGAGCAAACCATGAGCGGCAGTAAATGCCGCACGGAAATATCTGTGGAGGGCTTCTCCGGCGGTCCTCCTTTTTTGTCTCGTTTATGAAAATAATATCAGGCTGTTTTTGTATAATAGTTATAGTATTATGCTTGACAAATAAGGAAATTTATGCTATCATGTTATCAAGGTATTCTTGGAGGGAGGCGTTACAATGCAACGGATATTCGAAGTACCGGACGAAATGCCGGATGCGTCCGGTTCAATGCTATGGAACCGCATCATTGATCAGGTCCGGTTCCCGCCCGAGCAGATAAAGGTGGCATGGAAGCTGTATTGGCTGAAATACATAGAATACAATGCGAATCTGCACAGCTCCCCGATGAATCGCAAGGAACACAGCCATACCTTTTTTGAAATTCATATGGTGATGGAGGGGAAGCTGGAGTATCTGGTGGACGGCGTATATTGCACGGTAGATCCGGGCAGGCTCATCCTGTTTTCCCCCGGCGTTGTACATCGGCTGACTGCATTTTCTCCCTCTGTCAAGCAGTGTGTCATTGCGTTTCATGTGGAGGAGGCCGATCCGGCCCTGTCTGCGCAATTGTGCGGGGTGGAGAAGCGGCGGTATTATTTCGGACAGCAGAAGCCGGAGTTTGTATCCCCTCTGATGTATACCCTCCGTTATATCGACGAAGAGGATCCGTATGCGCCGCACATGATATGGAACATGCTCAATGTGTTTCTGCTTGCGTTCTTGAAGGATATTCATCAAACTGGCGAATCGGCTGTGCGGCCGAACGGCGAGCCGGCGGCTCCGTTCGGAAACAAATTGGAAGCGAACGACAAAATGGTGTATGATGCGGTGGTCACCTATCTGACCGAGCACATCAATCGCCATGTGCCGATTGAAGAGCCGGCACGGGCATTTTTGATCAGCCCCAAGCAGCTCAATCGGCGTCTTGTGCGCTATCAGGGGGTGCCGTTCAGCCGCTTGCAGGATCAGATCAAGTGTGCGCGTGCCAGAGAGCTGCTGGCAACCAACATGAGCATTCCGGATATCAGTGAGGCGATCGGGTTCAGCAGCGAGTACAGCTTCAACCGTTTTTTCAAGCGTGTGGATGGTATGACGCCCGGACGCTTCCGGGAAGCGCTCCGCAGCAGCAATTACAAATAACCGGCGAAAATGTCTGATTTGGGTAAAATGATGGCCCGATCGGGCATTTTCTTTGTTGGCCTTTGTTGTTATAATACAAATACAGGCGGCTGATTGTTTTGAGGTTCAGGTGACCGCCATACGGGAAGGCGCGCATCCCGCTAAAAATAATGATGAAAGGAGATAATTTGATGAAACGATTCACGGGGGCTTTATTGTCTGTGTGTCTGCTGGCTGCACTCTGTTTTCCTGCGGCGGCCTTCGCTCCGGCAGCGGACACGGCTCTCACACCTCTGACCGCTCTGCCGGAGGGGAGCGATCTGATTTCGGTCGGACTGCCGGGCAGCCGTGTATACTCCAACCCAACCGGAGCTGCATTGACCGCAGAGCAAAAGGCAGATGTCGCCGACATCGGTTACGGCATTTCTCTGATCGGAGTTGAGAAGAACCTTGCAAGGCCGGTTACGGCCGTCTCCGACGGGGTATGGTCCAATTTCAACGCAGGCGGAGAGTCGCTTGAAAACACCATGAACGAAAAGGGCGCCTGCAAATTCCTGACTTCACCGGATACCTATTACAATGTGACAGGAGAAACCGGAAAAGAGGATAGCCGCTACATCTTTCTGTTGACCTACAACTTCGGCAAGGTGATGGAGCTGGACGCCATCGGCTTTTATGCGCAGAATGCCAATGCCATTCTGCGCGCGGCGGACATCTACATCAGCAACAACGGCACGGATTGGACACTGGTGGGGATGTATGACGGGAATCAGCTCCGGGTGGAGGGACGTGAGCTTGTCAGCAGCGGGAAAAGCCCGGCCGACGCGCTTGCGGGCAGCGTCAATTTCAGCTATCTCTGGTCCCTCGAGGGGCATTCCGCACGGTATGTCCGGGTGGCGGCGGTCAAGGGGCTGGGGGTGAATGCCTCCGAAAGCTACGACGGCTTTTCTGCAGACCCTGCAACCGGCTCCGGCGTGGATTTCCGCGAGCTGGTGATTTACGGAAAGGACCCGAACCCCGAAATCCGCCCTTACTATGGCTATGAGGATACCGGCGCGGTCTATCGTGGGGTTCAGGAGTCCGCAGTGCGCGAAGGGCTGTACAGCCTCCGCTTCATCGGCACAACAGAGAGCCGCGATGTGTCCGGATTGGGCTTCCGCATTACCGCTGATTGCGCGGAGGGACGCCGATGCTACGATACTGCCTGTACCTGCGTTTACCGGACGCTGCTGGCCGACGCCGGACAGGGAATGACCAAGCAGTACACCGCAGCCGAACTGGGGGGCAGCTATCTCTATGCTTTGACTCTTCGCGGCATCCCGGTGAGTGCCGGGGAAATCACCTTCCGCATCACGCCATATGTACTGGAGGATGGGGTGGAAAAGACCGGGGCTTCGTATATCGTGGTTTATCGTGCAGGTGAATTTGTCAGTCAGACTGTGGAAGAAGCGAAAGGAGGGATATGAGAATGACGGAAGCGTGGGAAAAGGCGAAATGCTATCAGCAGCCGGTCTGCTGTGTGGAGACCGCAGCGGACCCGGACGTTCTCCGGACCAGCATACCGCTCCTCGAGCAGGGGTTTGGCGATGCGGTGGACTGGTGACTGCGCAGCGGAAGCGAAAGCATATACGCCGCAAGGCAGGCGTCGCATGGCCGTCAAAGGAGAAAATTTCCGCATCCATACGACGGATACCGGCTGGAGGTGGAGTGGACGTTTGAGAAAATGATGGAGATGGCTGCCGAGGTCGGCGACGTGGAGGGAGGCGAAATCGTTGGCGTGGCCCTCACCCGCAAGTCCACCGACTGCCTGTTTCAGGCCTCCGGGCTGAAATTTGTGGACAAAAATCAGGAGGGCGAATACTACGTCTCCATGTATTCCGATCAGGCGGAAACGCTCTATCAGCGGCTTTCGGCTTACATCGGTGCGAACAACAACGTGTATAAATACGGCGGAATGCCGAACGTGGAATTTCCCGAGGGCAAAACGCTGATTGCCGCCATGACGCTGGGCAACACGGCCAGTCTGCGCAATTCCAATATCCGCTTCGGAGTGACGGTGTTTCCCAAGTATCAGTCGTCGCAGGATTCGTACTATTCCACCACAGCAGGCTCTTCGGTATTTGCCGTGATCAAGAATGCGCCGGACCCCGAGATGTCCGCCGTGATTCTCGAGGCGCTGAACGCCAAGTTTCACCAGCACGTGACGCCTGCCATTTTTGAACAGACGCTGCAGGGCAAGGTGGCCAATCAGCCCAAGGCGGCAAGCATGATGGAAGTGATCCGCGATACACTCTACTTTGATTTCGGCTTTATTTACAGCGCGTCGCTTGCCAATATCGCCTCCTTTACCTCCTTTATTGAATCCGGCTCCTATGAAACCATGTCGCTGTGGTATCATGCAAAAGAGGAGGGGTACAAATCCCGGTTGGATGCGTTTCTTGAGGATTACCGGAATATTCCCAATCTGGGCAAGGAGAATTGAGTTGGGCAGGCTCCGGTGTGGTTTGACAGCCAGACAGACGGAATGAAGCGGTCGTTTCATCGCGGGGATGCAAGCCTCCGGAACATGAATGGGAGCATCCGCAAGTAAGCGTTCCCGCGATCAAACCGGTCGGAGCGGAAGCCCGGCGGCGATTTCTGATGGCATCGCGCGCATGACATCTGTTTTTACCCTCGCTTTTCATGCGGGGGTATTTTTTGCACCGGACAGGCAATTTCATCTCCTCAGCGGATGAGCGGAGCATTGACGGGCTTTCGGATATTGTTTTTCTGTATCCTGTATAAAACTCCTAAATGATGGAAATAATCCGTTTGGATTGCAGAAAATTTGTGCAAAAGGGAGAAAATGCATCCCCGACACCTTGCATCTTGACAAATTCAATTTGGAGTGATATAATAAACTGTATGCATATGCGGTTGTGCGTGAGGTGCCGGCCTTGTGTCGGACACGCCTGCCATGCAGATCGACAGATCCATCCGGCCCACGTCGGATGTCTGTATATAAACATTAAATTTTGGAAGAAGGAGGAAAATCTGAGAATGCCAACATTTAACCAGCTTGTCAGACAGGGGCGCAGCACGAAGAACTACAAGTCCAAGGCTCCGGTGCTGCAAAAGGGCTTTAACTCCCTGAAGAACGCGGCCATCAATCAGTCCGCACCACAGAAGAGAGGCGTTTGCACCAAGGTGTCCACCACCACTCCGAAAAAGCCGAACTCCGCAATGAGAAAGATTGCAAGAGTGAGACTGACCAACGGTCTGGAAGCAACCGTCTATATCCCCGGTATCGGGCACAACCTGCAGGAGCACTCGGTGGTGCTCATCCGCGGCGGCAGAGTGAGAGACCTGCCGGGTGTGCGTTACCACATCATTCGCGGTACGCTGGACGCGCAGGGGGTTGCCAACCGCAACCAGGGACGCTCCAAGTACGGAGCAAAGGTCGCAAAGAAGAAGTAATATTCCGAATTTTTGCGCACGGAAACACTGAAAAGCATCTAAGGATAGCCCGTCAAACGTCATTCCAACAATTTAATGTTTATGTACGTTGTCCGACGGCGCTTGCAGAAGCCTGCTTTTGAGTACCAATGATTTCATAAATATTGATGAAGGAGGGAAGTACAGTGCCGAGAAGAGGTCGTATTGCCAAAAGAGAAGTACTGCCGGATCCGTTGTATGGCTCCACACTGGTGACCAAGCTGATCAACAACGTGATGTATGACGGCAAAAAAGGCGTTGCGCAGACCATTGTTTACGACGCCTTTGCAATTGTAGAGGGTAAGCTGGGACAGAATCCGCTGGATACGTTCCAGGAAGCTCTTGAAAACGTGATGCCCGTTCTGGAGGTCAAGGCTCGCCGCGTGGGCGGCTCTACCTATCAGGTGCCGATGGAGGTCAGACCTGAGCGCCGCCAGACGTTGGGGCTGCGCTGGCTGATTGCGTTTGCGAGAAAGCGCGGAGAGAAAACCATGGCCGAAAGACTGGCCGGGGAGATCATCGACGCCAAGAACAGCGCCGGCGGAGCTTTTAAGAAAAAAGAAGAAACGCACCGTATGGCGGAAGCAAACAAGGCGTTTGCTCACTACAGATATTGATCTGTTGCCAGAGTTGCTGAAGGAGACAGGAAACAATGGCAAGAGAATATTCGCTTGAAAATACCAGAAACATCGGTATCATGGCGCACATCGACGCCGGCAAAACCACCACCACCGAGCGCATCCTGTTCTATACGGGAAAAACGCACCGGATGGGAGAGGTGCATGACGGCGGCGCGACCATGGACTGGATGGTGCAGGAGCAGGAGAGAGGTATTACCATTACCTCCGCTGCCACCACCTGCTTCTGGAAGGGGAACCGTATCAATATCATTGATACCCCCGGCCACGTCGACTTCACCGTGGAGGTGGAGCGCTCACTGCGCGTGCTGGACGGCTCTGTAACCGTTCTTTGCGCCAAGGGCGGCGTGGAGCCGCAGTCTGAAACCGTATGGCGTCAGGCTGACAAATACAAGGTGCCGCGTATGGTGTACGTCAATAAGATGGACATCACGGGCGCCGACTTCTACCGTGTGGTAGAGATGATTCACAGCCGGCTGCATGCCAACGCTGTTCCGATCCAGTTGCCGATCGGTCATGACATGACCTTCCGCGGCATCATTGACCTGATGACCATGGAGGCCGATGTTTACTATGACGATTTGGGCAAGGACATGCGTGTGGAGCCGGTTCCGGAGGATATGAAGGAGCAGGCGCAGCAGTACCGCGAGCAGATGGTGGAGGCCATTGCTTCTACCGACGACGCCTTGATGGAGAAGTATCTCGAGGGCGAGGAGCTGAATGTGGATGAGCTGCGTGCGGCTCTCCGCAAGGCAACCATTGCCAATGAAATTGTACCGGTTGTGTGCGGCACGTCCTACCGCAACAAGGGCGTTCAGAAGCTGCTGGATGCCATCGTGGACTATATGCCGAATCCGACCGACATTCCGTCTATCCGGGGTGTGAACCCCACGACGGGGCAGGAGGAGGAGAGACATTCCTCCGACAGCGAGCCGTTCTCCGCGCTTGCGTTCAAAATCATGACCGACCCGTTCGTCGGAAAGCTTTGCTATTTCCGGGTATATTCGGGTATGGTCAAGGCCGGAGATGTGGTGTATAACTCCACAAAGGGCAAAAACGAACGTCTCGGGCGCATCCTGCAGATGCACGCCAACGAGAGAAAGGACATTGACTGCTGCTACTCCGGAGATATCGCCGCCGCGATCGGTATTAAGAACACCACCACCGGCGATACCTTCTGCGATGAGAAGCATCCGATTATTCTCGAGTCGATGGAGTTCCCGGAGCCGGTGATTCGCGTGGCCATTGAGCCAAAGACCCGCGCGGGGCAGGAGAAGATGGGCATTGCCCTGGCCAAGCTGGCAGAGGAGGACCCCACCTTCCGCACCTATACAGACGACGAGACCGGGCAGACCATTATTGCCGGTATGGGTGAGCTGCACCTCGAAATTATCGTGGACAGACTGCTCCGCGAGTTCAAGGTGGAGGCCAACATCGGTAAGCCGCAGGTGGCCTACAAGGAGACCATCCGTAAAAAGGTGGATCACGAGTGCAAGTACAAAAAGCAGTCGGGCGGTTCCGGTCAGTACGGTCATGTCAAAATCATCATCGAGCCGAACGAGCCGGGCAAGGGCTACGAGTTCATCAACGAAGTCACCGGCGGCGCCATTCCGAAGGAATATATCCCGGCGGTGGATGCCGGTATCCGGGGCGCTATGCAGTGCGGCGTTCTGGCGGGCTACAACGTGGTGGACGTGAAGGTCACGCTTTACGACGGCTCTTACCACGAGGTGGACTCCTCCGAAATGGCCTTTAAGATTGCAGGCTCCATGGCCTTCAAGGAGGCCATGCGCAAGGCGGATCCGGTTTTGACCGAGCCTGTGATGAAGGTTGTCACCATTGTTCCGGACGACTATCTCGGAGAGGTCATCGGCGATTTCAACAGCCGCCGCGGCCAGATTCTCTCGATGGAGGCCACCGGCAGCGGTGTGCAGGAGGTTACGGCCTATGTGCCGCTCTCCAATATGTTCGGCTATGCCACCGACCTGCGCTCCAAAACGCAGGGACGCGGGCTGTATTCCATGGAGCCGAGCCACTTTGCGGAGGTTCCGAAGTCCATTCAGGAAACCATTATCAAGGAGCGGAGCAAAACCAATTGACGCTTCCGCTGATCCGGATATTTTTTCACCAAAAAAATATAAATCAAAAATTGTTATTGGAGGAAATTCAAAATGTCGAAAGCTACATTCGAGCGTACAAAGCCCCATGTCAACATTGGCACCATCGGGCATGTAGACCATGGCAAAACCACTCTGACCGCTGCCATTACCAAGGTTCTTTCCCTGAAGAACGGAAACGTTGAGTTCATGGCTTATGACCAGATCGACAACGCTCCCGAGGAGAAGGCAAGAGGTATCACAATCAACACCAGACACGTGGAATATGAGACCGACAAGCGTCACTATGCACACGTGGACTGCCCCGGCCACGCCGACTACGTGAAGAACATGATTACGGGTGCCGCCCAGATGGACGGTGCGATTCTGGTGGTTGCCGGAACCGACGGTCCTCTGCAGCAGACCCGCGAGCACGTTCTGCTCGCCCGTCAGGTAGGCGTTCCTGCCATCGTTGTGTTCATGAACAAGACCGACCTGGTGGACGACGCCGAGCTGCTGGATCTGGTGGAGATGGAGATCCGCGATCTGCTCTCCTCCTATGAGTTCCCGGGCGATGACATTCCGGTCATCCGCGGTTCCGCGCGTGAGGCGCTGGAATCCACCAGCAAGGACATCAACGCTCCCGAGTACAAGTGCATTCTGGAGCTGATGGAGGCGGTTGACGACTATATTCCCACGCCCGAGCGTCAGTCTGATCTGCCGTTCCTGATGCCTGTTGAGGACGTGTTCTCAATCTCCGGACGCGGAACCGTTGCAACCGGCCGTGTGGAGAGAGGCACTGTGAAGGTTTCCGATGTGGTTGAAATCGTGGGTCTGTCCGATGAGAAGAAGTCCACCACGGTGACCGGTGTGGAGATGTTCCACAAGCTGCTGCCGCAGGCCGAGGCCGGCGACAACATCGGCGCGCTGCTCCGCGGCATTGCCAAGGACGAGATCGAAAGAGGACAGGTGCTGGCAAAGCCGGGCACCGTTCATCCGCACACCAAGTTTGAGGGACACGTTTACGTGCTGACCGAGAAGGAGGGCGGCCGTAAGAAGCCGTTCTTGGCCGGCTACCGTCCGCAGTTCTATTTCAGAACCACCGACGTGACCGGAACCATCGCTCTTCCCGAGGGCGTTGAGATGTGCCGTCCCGGCGACAACGTTGATATGACGGTTGAGCTGATTACTCCCATCGCCTGCGAGGAGGGACTCCGTTTCGCAATCCGTGAGGGTGGCAGAACCGTTGGCTCCGGCGTTGTTTCCAAAATTCTTGCGTAAGTAATCCAACAGGAAGGATGGCATTTCGCTTTGATTTGTCATCCTTCCGTATTTTTCTGAAAGGATGAGTTTGTACCGGAATGAAACTGTTTATTGATACGGCCAACATCAACGAGATCCGCGAGATCAATCAATGGGGAATCCTGAGCGGCGTGACCACCAATCCCTCCCTGATTGCCAAGGAGGGCAGGGTGTTTAAGGACGTGATTCATGAGATCGTGGAGATTGTGGACGGCCCGATCAGTGCCGAGGTGATCTCGCTGGAGGCCGACGGCATGGTGAAGGAGGCCAGAGAGCTGGCAAAAATTCACAAGAACATTGTGATCAAAATTCCGATCACCGAGGAGGGGCTGAAGGCTGTTCATATCCTTGCGGCCGAGGGCATTAAGACCAACGTCACACTGATTTTCAGCGCTGCGCAGGCACTGCTTGCGGCAAAGGCGGGGGCTACATATGTCAGCCCGTTTGTGGGGCGGTTGGATGACATTGCCGACAACGGCATGACGCTGATTTCGGTGATTTCTACGATTTTCAAGAATTACGGAATGACCACAGAAATCATTGCGGCGAGCATCCGGGGCCCGCAGGATGTGGTGGATGCGGCAAAGTGCGGTGCGCACATTGCCACGGTTCCGTATAAAGTCTTGCGCCAGATGGTGAAGCATCCGCTCACCGACGCCGGTATCGACCGGTTCCTTGCCGACTGGGCAAGCGTTCCGTCCGGCAAGCAGTAAAACGCAACAATCAAATATTCTGTCCGGCTGCGCTCCGCGCCGCCGCGTACACATCTTTGGGGCATGGTGAAATTCCATACCGGCAGTACAGTCTGCGAACTCCGCATGGAGCCGATCAGGTGAAATTCCTGAACCGACGGTTATAGTCCGGATGAGAAAAGATGAAAAAACAATCTGCCGTTCCGGGCCGTGTCCCGGAGGACGGTGTTTTTTGCCCCGCAGGCCGGCTTCCGGTCGCGGGGCGTTTCTTTTCTCCTTTCTATTTTTCAAATTACAGGGAGAAGGTTTAACATATGAAACGCTCAAAAACCATGAATATCCGCCGCCTGACCATGATCGGGCTGTTCACCGCGCTGGCTTATGTCGTAATGGTTCTGATTCACTTTCCGGTTCCGCCGATGCTGACACTGGATCTCAAGGATACCGTCATCACGCTCTGCGGGCTCTGCTTTGGTCCGCTGGCGGCGGTTTTTGCCGGAATTGTCGTCCCGTTTTTGGAGCTGATTACCGTCAGCGGCACCGGCGTGTATGGGTTTGTGATGAACGCGCTCGGCACGCTCAGCTTTTCGGTAACCGTGAGCCTGATTTACAGGTTCAGGAAAAATATGCTTGGCGCGGTTTTGGGGCTGGTGTCGGGGGTGTTTGCGATGACTGCGGTGATGCTGCTGTTCAATCTGGTGATCACTCCGTGGTATCTGCATATATCGGTGGCGGAGGTCCGGCAGATGATTCCGACCTTGCTGCTCCCCTTCAATCTGGTCAAGGCTGTGCTGAATGCCGCGTTGGTGATGCTGCTGTATAAGCCGGTGTCCACTGCTTTGCAGAGAATGGGTTTTCTGCCCCGTTCGGAGCACTCCTACCGGTTGGATTGGCGCACCGTGACGGCAATTGTCATCTCGCTTGTTCTGGTTGTGGCAGCGTTTGTGGTGGTATTTCAGGTGTTGGGTGGATCTTTCACCTTTGGTTGGGGTGCATAACGGCTTTTGTGGCCGTAAGCAGGACATTTCCGGCTCCGGGGCAGGCCGGAGCCACAACGAAAAAACGGTCTTGTCTGACGGCAGGACGCATTCACAGTTGACACAACAACCCCGGCATCGCCTGAAAAGCGATGCCGGGGTTGTTGCGCCGCGGCTGCGGCTGTGGAAGGGAGACCACGGCGCTTGACGTGGGTCAGTCGTCTCTTTCCACATCCCGTTCGAGAATGGCGCCGGTTGCACGGTCAATCTCATATTCGTATTCATAACCGTTGCAGATAAATTCCACATCATAAACCATCCGCCCGTCGTCGCGGTCGAGCTTGGCTTTTTTGAAGTACACCTGCGACGAGGTCAGCCCTGCGTCCTTCAGCGCAATTTCCTTTGCCGCGTCGATGGTAATCTCCCCGGTGCTCACGGATCCGTCGGACGTGCCGCCGCCGGTGGTGGTTCCGTCCGTCGCTCCGGTGGAGGTCATTCTGCTTTCCACCTCCCGGGTCAGGAGCGTTCCGTCGGTTGCGAGAATTTCATATTCATATTTGGTCAGGGCCGTTTCGGTGCTGACGCTGAATTCTACCTCATAAACAGCAGCGCCGCTGTCCATATCCAGTTCTGCGCGGATCATGGTTACCTGTTCGGATGTGAGTCCGGCGTCGGTCAGAGCGGCATTTTTGGCTTCATCCTGTGAAATCCTGTCTGTGGAGCCGATTGCGGAGCCGGGAATCTGGTTCAGCCGCTGGCTGGTCGACCGCTTTGCAACGGCTCCGGTGGAGGCCAGAATCTCATATTCATAATAGCAGGTTCCGGTTGCGGTCTGCGCGGTGAACTCGATGTCATACACCGCAGCACCGTCGTCGCGGTCGAGCTTGGCGGAGGTGAACACCACATCGGTTTCCGAAAGCATGGCGTCTGCCAGCGCGGCGCTCTTGGCCTGCTCCAGCGTAACCGAGCCGGTGTCTCCGGTCTGGCCCTGATCCAGTGACAGCACACTGACGTTGAGCACCTCGCCGTCATCCGCGGCGATTTCGTATTCGTAGAGCGTGTTGCCCGAGCGGAATTTGATGCTGTAGAGAAAGGTTCCGCCCTTCAGGGTCAGCTTGGCCCGGGTGATTTCGGCGTCGGCTTCCTCGACGTTGGCGTTGTAGAGCGAGAGGTCGATTGCGTTCCCAAGCCCGATGGAGCGGCTCTCGACAAATGCCGAGGCTGCCATGACCAGCAGATTGCTCACAACAATGACCGAAACGACAACTGCCAGAACAATCAGAATTTTGCGGCGGTTTTTCTTTGCGGTTTTCATTGCTTTATACTCCTTTGCGTTGATTGTGAGCATATTATATCCGGTCAAGATTAAAATAAAATGAGAAACCGCAAATTTCCGAAAAAAATTTTTCCGTGCGGGGTGATGTGTTTGTTCGGCAGGACGGAACGGTATGAACTGCTGTTTGGACTGACGATTGTGTGCGGATCAAAAGGAAAGGGAAGAGAGGTCAAACGGCATCCAGCGTGACGACAAAGGTACTGCCGCCGGCATCGTTTCCGGTGCATTTCACGCTCGCATGGTGAACCGACGCGATTTCACGGACAATCGCAAGGCCGATTCCGGTGCCGCTGCTTTGCTTTGGCGCGTTGTCCGCGCGGTAGAACCGGTCAAAAATCCGTTCCCGATCCTCCGGCGGAACGCCGACGCCGTCGTCCGCCACATAAACAACCGCTTTTTGCCCCTCTCGCCGGAGGGTCAGAGAAATGTGCCCGTTTTCTCTTCCGTATTTATATGCGTTTGCAATCAGATTGGCAAACAGCCGGATGAGCAGAGGCTCGTTGCCAAGCACCGTGATCCCCGGTTCCAGGTGCAGCTCCAGCGCGATATTTTTCTGCGCTGCCGGCTCGGTTTCCCGGACCGCGGCGCGGACGGCGTCCGCCGGGTCGAGCGGAGAACGTTCAATCTGTGATGTGCCGCTTTCCAGTTTGGAGAGCATCAGCAAAGACTGCGTAATGTCGCTCAGCTCCCCTGCTTTTTCCGAAATGGTCTGCAGAGCTTCGCGGTATTCGCTGCCGCTGCGCTCCCGGTCCAACGCATATTCGCATTCGGCGCAGATGACGGCCAGAGGCGTGCGCAGCTCGTGGGATACATCCCGGTTGAAGCGTTTTTCCCGCTCAAAGGTGTTCTCAAGCCGCTGGAGCATCGAGTTGAAGCTCTGCGCGAGCCTGCCGATTTCATCGTCCCGCGTTACAGAGAGCCGCTTGGAGAGGTCTGCCCCAGTCGAGATACGGTCAGCCTCCCGCGAGATTCCGAGAAGCGGCGCCGCGAAATGGGAAGCGATCCGGTAACCGCCTGCCACCGCGATCAGGGCGATCAGCGGGAAAATCAGCAGAATCAGACGGGTGGCATTCTGCACCAGCCCGCGGCTCTCCTGCTCGGAAATCACGCCGCGCAGCCACAGCCCGTCCTCCACCATCCGGTCAAACACATAGTATTTCACGCCCTCATATCGCACATCGGTCAGTCTGCCGTTGGAGAAGGCCGGATTTTCGTCCACAATCGGGTTTTCTCCGTAGAGCAGAGAGCCGTCTGCCGCATACAGAGAGGAATACACCCCGGATTCCAGCCGGAGAAAGCGGCGGTCGATCAGGATATACCCGGAGCCGTACCGGATATACACCGCACCCTCCTCTGGCTCTGCCGCGGTGAGCGAATACTGCACCTCGGAGACATTGCCGTTCACGGTGTTGATCAGGGTGCTTTTGACATTTTGCTGCAGCACAGAGTTGTTGATGACCGTGATGAGCAGAAACAGAATCAGGAAAAAAACCAACAGCACGCCCGAGAACCACAGCGTGATCCGTGTTTTGAAGCGCATCGGTTTCATTTTCCGCCCTCTTTCAGCACATACCCGCTGCCGCGGACGGTGTGAATCAGTTTGACCGCCGCCCCCTCGTCGATTTTCTGGCGGAGGTAGCGGATGTAAACATCCACCACGTTGGTGCCTCCCTCGTAGTCGTAGCCCCAGACCGCGTTCTCGATTTTCTCACGCGAGAGCACAAGCCCCTTGTTTCGGATCAGGTATTCCAGCATCGCGTATTCCTTGGCAGAGAGCGGAATCTGCCTACCCGCGCGGGTGACCTCATGCGTGGCGGTGTCCAGCACCAGATCGGCGAGCTGATAGCGGCTGCTGGCGTTTCCGTCCTTTTTGCGCACGCCTGCCCGGATTCTCGCAACCAGCTCCAGCAGCGAGAAGGGCTTGACCATGTAGTCGCACCCGCCGAGATCCAGCCCCCGCACCCGATCCTCGATCGCGTCCCGCGCCGTCAGGAAGATCACGGGGGTTTCAATGCCCTCCGCCCGCATGGCCGAGAGCAGGGAAAAGCCATCCATCACCGGCATCATCACATCCAGCACCGCAATATCGTATTCCCCCGCGCGGAGATAGTCCAGCGCTTCACCGCCGTCAAATGCGGCGTCCACGTTGTAGCCCTCCTCGCGCAGCTTCCGGACAATCACCCGGTTCAGATCCTTCTCATCCTCTGCAATCAGAACCCGCATATCCTCTGTGTTTCTCCTTTCCGGAGCCGGTACCTGCCGGTCTCCGATGTATCTGCCGGGAGCCGGCAGCGTTTTATTTTTATGATACCACATTGTTCCGGCTTTGTCAAGTCCCGTTTGCGGGTTGACGGACCGGAGCGGAGCGCCGCCGGGGAACGGTGAATGCCGGTGGTGCGGGGGTTGGGTGCCGCGGAGACCTTCCGGTTTCCGCGCGCAGCCAGTGTTGGATCCCCAAAATGCACAGGCAGGGCATCGGCCGCCCGAAAGGCAAAGCAGGATATACGGCCGGGCAAATGCCGTATATCCTGCAATATTAATGCCTTTAGGCAGTTGAGCGCGGTGAGGCGCGCGAAACAGACAACCACCCGCTATGCGGGTGGGCAACAAAGGTTATACCAAAAAATCTCCTAATGTGGTACAATAAGATGCTCAAGTCTATT